>CBDUXL010000064.1:0-13530 GCA_965371155.1 uncultured bacterium
AGGCGTTTGGTCTTTGTCCGGTTGAAGGGATGGCCTGCGGCGTTCCGGCCATCGGGAACTTCAGGACGTAATTTCGCGCATTCGTTGAACCGTGCAGAAACGCCCCGCGATTCGCCACGTTGACGGGGTTTGAAAAATAGTCCTCAATGCTTTCGGTCGACCCGATTCCGTCCGCGAAGTATTTGTAGCCACTGATAGTGGCCGTGAAATCAATTCCATGCGTGCCAAACTCCCCTTCGGTGTATCCCAGAAGCCCGCTCTGGATGAACTCCGTCGGGTTCATCCAGCGGGTGTATCCCTCAGCGTTGAGAAGGATCAGGTCATCCAGCCCGGAGTAGATCACGCCGGAATCTCCTGAGCTCGTCATAGAGCCGTTGCCGATCACCACTCCCATCACGTCGAAACCTGTCAATATCGGGTTTTCGAACGGATGAGTAATCATGACATCCAATCCCAGAATCCCATTGGACAGGAACTGGGAATTGTCCGTAATGGCAATGCCCAGGTTGGCGAGGTCCCCGTCAGGCGGCTGAAGGAACTGCACTATATTGACGGCAAACTGAACGGTCCTGAGTGGGACGATTACCAGGTTCTGGGTCTCGGCATCCCAGGTGATATCGTAAATCCCCCAGGGAAGAATCCCGTTTGCCCCGTCAGCAGCCTGGCCGACTTCATCAGTCGACACTGCGCCTGTAACCTCCGGTTCAGTTGCCGGTGCTTCGCCTGGCTGGTTCGGTCCCTCGATCGCGGGTTCAAGCGGATTGCCGCCTTCCGATTGGCAACCTGCCACCAAAGCCGTCATCAACATGCACAGGATAACTGCATGCAATCCGATAGTTATATTGGTCCTCAAAACGCACTCTCCTTGGGTCGATTATTGGTCCTGTGGGGTTTGCCAAGAGACTTCTTATTTTCCCACAGGTTTCTTTGGATAGAATTGTATCAAGCAAGGGGTATGAGAACAAGAAAAAGTGCCATCCGGTAGTGTGGCCTGTGGACTACCAAAGGTCTTTTGCATCAAAAACGAGCCAATGCTATAATTGCCTGTAATAAAAGGTCTCAGCTTTGTCGTTCCATTGTTTACGATTCTAATTTGTCTCATGCAGGTATCCTTCGTGGATCACTGTCACCTGGTCTGGGAGGTAAAAAGTGAAACTCACAGGCTCATTGCACATCACCTGCACCCTCCTTTTACTGACGCTTCTAGCGTGCTCTTGTGCAGGTTTGACTGCCCCAGTAACTCCGGATATCGAATCCCCCGATACAAGGCTCGATAAATCTCCTGACGGAACCCACCACACAAAACTTCTTGGATATTATGTCATACAAATTGACGTTGAAACCCTTACAGTTACAGCCACACCCTCCCGTCACGCCTTGTTTACAGTAAATGTAGTGAACTTTATCAATTCGGATCCAGCCTTCCTCAAGTTCCAGATCAATGACGTCATTTATGGACCGGACTACATAGATATCGATATCGATGTGGGAATAATGCACCCGTTTCCGGGGATGAATCAGTACGACGGGTATGATGTCAGGGGGATTTTTATGGGTGATGGGACGGGCAGTCTGAATTACATCAGTCTGCAATTCCCGGTTACCGATGTGGATCAATCCATGCCGGCCGATCCTGTGGATGACCTGGGCGGTCCGGACGGTTACACCAGGTGGTTCAACATATCGGAGTTTTCCGAAGGGGGACTTCCCCTGTTTTCATACACTCAGGGCAAGCTTGCCACTCCAGATTACGAGGGCAGCGCAACGTTGTGTCCGTATAAATATTTCGCAGACGGTCTTGATGCCGATGAGGACCTTTGGGAATTTCTTAATTCCACCGGTGATGACGGAATTTTTTCAGCGGGCAGTGTCAACTGGCGTAATTATTACATCCGGTTCCCCAATACTTTGGGTGTTTTATATAATTATGCCATAACGGCTAACTGGGAAGCCGTAGATGTACATCCATCGAACGCTCCCGAGGCTGTTTCGTGTTTAGCCAGTATTACCGATGATATTTATTTCGTAAGTGGCTCCGATAATGGAGGTGATCTAAAAGCAGACATCAGCATATTCAGCTGGAACGACCAGCCTTCACAAATCATCCTGGAATCGTCCGTCCTGTTAGCCCCACACGTGCTGACAGCGGATGAAATGGACCCAGTCGGCGGCAACGAGAATTATTCAACTTACCATGTGGACATTCCCGCCGATGACATTCAGTCGTCCGGAGCCCACGAGCTCTGGGTTATTGCCGAACAGGACGGATACACATATGGTAACGATTTCGGTAATCCTAATGCGGCCGAGAATGATATTTTGGCCTCATATTTCAGGTTTGATTTCATTGTTGCGGATGAAAACTATAATTCAGGGCCGATAATCCTCAGCGGTGTCGATGGCGAGGAGTTTCCGGAGGAAGGTTCAACGGAAACATACTCAGTCGAAGCAATGGATCCGGACTCTGATCCTTTATCATACAACTGGACTGTATACGATGACGCTGGTGTTCCTGTACCCGGGTACGAAAATATCCCTGGTGATAACTCCGGTAACCTTGATATAGACTGGCTGGCCGTTGCGGGTTATATTCACATACCCCTTGCCTTCGATATCGCATGTACAGTTGATGACGGTGAATTCTTCGTAGACGCTGAGACTCTCTCTGTCGAGGTTACTGTATTGGGTGACCTGTATGTCTCAAATCATCCGGACTTTGCCTCCACTCCTGAAAATGGAACCATGGCTGAGCCGTATCACACAATTCAGAATGCCATAAACAATGCCTCGTCGAATAGTGTGATACTCGTGGATTACGGAACCGGAGTCTATTTTGAGAGAATATACGTGGTCCTCGATACCAGGGAACTCACATTTCGCGCACTGAGCTGGTACTCAGATCCCGGTGGAAGGCCTGAGATTCGGCATACGGCGGACAACCTGCCAACATTCGAGCTCCACCGGTCGGATGGAGTTACTGTGCAGGGATTCAAATTTTCTTTCAATGTGAGCCAGGCGCAGCAAAGTTTAAACCATGCTTATGATTCGGATAACTGCACTTTCAGGGACAATTGTTATACCGGTCGGTCAGGGAATATTTATATTTATGCCATTCACACCAAGCTTTGCGGCGGGGTGACAATTGAAAATAACCTTGTCAGGGACGTCAGCGGTAACGCACCGGTTAGGAGAATCTGCGGAGTTTTTACTGATCAGGGCTCTACTGCCCTCACGATTGCCAAAAATGAGGTTTCAGGTCTGCAAAGTCATGATCACGGACCTGCTTCAGCGGAAACGCTTTACATATATGGCCTGCGTTTATCCTTTTTCCCTGCCGGTTCATCAGCCAGTAATAACCTGATCCATCATATGGAACCGAACACTCCCTCCAGTCAGCGTGGATTCGTTCTAGGGCTCGCTGCAGGAGGAGGCTATCCGTCCGGGGATTGTTATTTCTCGCATAATACCATCGACACAATTGACATTTCTGCTATGCAGAATTACGTTCTAAGCCGCATTCGAGGAATTTCCCTTGACGATGCCGGGGGAGTACTTGGTGACAACCTTCACAGCTGTATCGTTTCGAATATTACAGGCGCTAACAACCAGGTTACCTATGGAGTTTACAACTGGATTCAGTCCGACTACATGGATGTCTGGGCTGTCGATGACTATCTTTACTGGCAATCGAGTACAATAGGCCCGAACTCAATATCTGAGGACCCGCAGTTTGAAAACAACATCACTCCACCGTACGACTACACACTCACAGCAAATTCACCCTGCAAGGGTACCGGAATGGACGGCGAGGATATGGGCTGCTACGGTAATCTTGTTGCTGGTGAGGTTGTTGGCTTACTTACTCCCGAGTGACCCATCCGGTTTCTTTGCACAAAATTATATCAAACAGGGGATATGAGAACAAGAAAAAGTGCCATATTACTCGCTAGAATGATATAGACACCATCCTGATTTTCTTGCGCAGGGCAAGGAAACCTCACTTATCTCCGACCTCTTCGATTCTCCCTCTCTACGTAATCCCGAATGTTATCCCATCGCACATTGGGATTCAGAGTCACAAGAAGCCCATCCTCTCCGTACACATGCAAAAGATAACCCACAATCTGCCCGCTGTGACGCACGGGCACATAGCAGAAATTGCCCGGTGATCGTTCCCGATCGAATTCCTCCTCCGTGAGCGCCTCCATCGGGCGTCCGGTATACGGGTTCTCGGGAAGTGGCAACCCCTTCCAGGCAACCAGGTCATCAGTGCTCTCCGGGTAGAATGAGAATGAATAATAGTAATCTCTCAGCCATCTGGTCATGGGTTCGATCCGCTTGATCGTTTCCTGCTCGTTGACTGTCCGACGTGAATAGCATCCAGACAGACACAGTGTGACGATCAGCATAAGCAGACTTATTCCCGATACGATGGCTCTGTGCTTTCCCATGTGCCGTTCGCTTCCAGCGATCGGTTCTTTCTCTTTAACCCGTTGCTGCATCCTATGCCGGAACTCTTGAAACCCGGCTACGAGGCTAGTCCATTCCCTCTGTACGCTTTCCTCCCAGCACTGCGCCTGCCCGAATCGCACGACTCGCCTCTCGCCTTACTCCCAGATCAGGGTCTTTCTGGACCGCAGCGCCCAGCGCCAATCTTGCCTGAATCCCGCCTATCCGCCCAAGCGTCCATGCGATATCGCGTCTTATGAGCGGATCGGCCTGCCCGCCGAGCTTGATTAGAGGTCCAACAGCCCTTTCATCGCCCATCTCTCCAAGCGCCCAGACCGACGCCGACCGAACCATCTCGTCGTCGTGAACGAGCCCGGCGACAAGCCCCCTGAACGCCGTTTCGCCGCCGATCTGCGCCAGTGCGCCCGCCGCCGAAAGAGCAATCGGTGGATTGGCCTTCATCGCGTCGAGCAGACGTCGAACGCACAGCGGGCTTTTGATCCTCCCCAGCGCCCGTACCGCCTCGGAGTTCAATTCATCATCCTGGCTTGTCTCCAGCAAATCCAGAAGAACGTCGATAGCCTTGCCCTTGGCCAACAGCCCGAGTGACTCAACCGCCGCCAGCCTGATTGCGGCCCGCTCCGTGCGACCGAACCACTTGCCGGGTTCGTCGACCAGCCCAATGAGCAAATCAACAGCATCACTCAATCGCAGTGCGCCGATGGCCCTGGTTGCACCGAGCGCGAGACCGGCATCCGGGTCATCGAGAAGCTCCGTGAAAAGCTCTTTCAATCCCTGAGGCGGAACACCACGAAGCTCCTCCACTGCGTTGTCGAATTCATCGCTTTCCGGGAAGGTTAGCGCCTCGGCCACACCCTGGATGAACTCCTTCTGTGTTGGTTGAACCATGCTTGCAGACGAAATGATTACACAGAGCGAGCAGGGAGGCAAGGCATAGGAAAAAACGATGCGCCATTCGTCACTATCCCCGGTTTCTGCCTTTTCTGAATACACCCGACACGCAAGGCAGAAGGGGCCGCTTGCGCGACCCCCCTGTGATCCTTCGATCTCGCATTTCTTCTGAAGGATCAGTAGATCAGAATCGCCACCTCGTCGATGCAGAAGTCAAGCAGGTCGAAATAATCGCCCGCGAGACCGACAACCAGGTAATCGTTCTTGTCATTCCCAATGATTGTCGATGCATCGAAGCCGGATAGATACCATCCGAACCACGTCGGGTAGTTGTTGGAGAAGTTGTTGTCCGTGCTGTCTGTGACGCCGAACTCGCTTTGAAGCGCGGTGGATGATGTGTCGTTGTAATCCATACCGTACGCGGCTGATGTAATCGGGAAATAACCATCCACGACCGGGTAACCATCTGATGGCGGGGTCTCGCACCAGCCGACCTGATAGCCGTTGGACGGCAGTATGCCCCTGTGTCTGTGGACAAACTCGAACTTCACCGTTGTGGCGTCTTCTATTTCGGGAATCGGCGGAGAAACCAGCGCGGCCCAGAGCGCAGGATACCACGGGAACTCTCCCAGGACTTTTGCGCCCCACATGCCGTCGTACGAGGCATCCACGGTTGATCGCACGATGCGTAGCGTGGCGCTGTCCTCGGCCGGCGCTTGCCAGTTGCCGAATGCGTACTCGAAGTTCTGGTAGTACAAGTATGCATGACTGCTGGGAAGCGACTCATAGGCCTCACTGTTCTCTGTTCCCGTGGCGGTGACCCAGACATCCAGCAGTCCGCCTCCATAGAAAGTTAGAGACGCAAGATGCAAATCGTACTCGGTCTGAGTAACACTCGCGATCTCTCCCTCGAATACGGGGTAACCGTAGATGTCGTCCACTGCCACGTACACCGTGTACCCGTCCGCATCCTGCACTGCGTCCCAGGCGACGTGGATGTATGTAACCGCCTGCGGTGCATAAGTATCCCTGCCTGTTAAGATTTCCATGTTCGGCGGCTTTGGATAGGTGACCCTGAAAAACGTCTGACCGCCGATGACGTTATAGTTCTCGGACGGATAGGTGACAATCCCGCAGCCGTTGACACAACCGAGGCCGTACTCGCCGTAGGGCGCATTTGTCAGATCAAAACTGGCGGAAATCGTTTGTGAATCGATATATTCGACATTTTCCCCTATAATCTGGAACGGAGTATTATCCCCCGCGCTGTCGCCGGCTTCCTCCAATTCCATCCACACGCCAAGCTCGTCCCCCTCAACAAACTTGCTGCCGCTCATGATCACGTTCTCCACAAGGCTGTTTAAGCCTCCAGCGTCAGTACTGATGTCGCTCATGAACGCCTTCGGGCAGTCCTTCACATCCACCGGCACCACCATGTAGCTCGCGACAGGATCATCCGGGATCTGCGCATCGAATCCCTGGTCGTAACTGGATGGATACGCGCTTTCGACCGCAATCCATAAATTCGTCGGGCCGGCTTCTCCAGGGACCGCCCCGTCGATCTCAATTTCCCCCATTGAGGCATTGGCCGTGAAACCACTGTTCCATTCGACTTCGGTCGACATGAACTCCACCACACCGCCCGGAATGAGCGGCTTGTCGGCCCATAGCGTGAACTTGGTTACCTCTCCTGCAGCTCCCTTCGGATTATATGGCGCGTCCCAGTCAAAGACCTCGATCTCGAGTTTGATGTCCCCCCCGGAGTCTTCCTCCGTGTAAAAGACCTGCGAGTTGTCGGTTACGAAAATGTGCAGGGGGTACTCTGCGTTTGCCGATATCGGGAAGTCGGTAAGCGGGTCCGACGGCGGAATGACATCGGGCGCTGTCCAGTTCGCCAACACTGCGTAGTTGAAAATAAAAACGAGCTGGTTGTCGATGATCGGAAAATTCAGGCTGTAGTCTCTTGCGCAGCTCGCGCCTGCGGGGAACATGCCCCTGTTGTCAATATTGCCCGGAACCGAAAGCCAGGTCATAAGGTCCTCATCCGGGCCCAGGCCGTGCGCGAAATACTTGTAGGCGTTGAGTGTTGCCCCTGCGACGAAACCGGAATTTTCGCTCGACTCGCTGGTTCCCCAGAACCCGGGCTCGTAGCCGAAGACGTTTCCCGTAAGGAATTCCGTCGGATTCATCCATCGTGTATATCCGTCGGGATTCAGCAAGGTCGGATCCTGCTCGGGACTCGCGTACGTGAGGTCGGGATCATAAGGGGATGCGATGGAGCCCTCGGTGATGAATATCCCGCAGACATCAAAGCCGTTGTAGACCGTCTGCCCGGGGAATGGATGGTGGAGTATGACACGTATATCTATTCTGCCGGTGTCCATAAACTCGCTGTCATCAAGCACTGTGACAGCCACCTTGTCCGGAGTACTCATCGGCGGCTGCAGAAAATGAACCACATTGAATGCGAAAGCAGGACCTCGAACCGGAATTGTCCGGATGACATGGCTGTGGGAATCGTACTCCATCCGGTAGAGTCCCCAGAGGGCGGGAGTATTGGCGATGTTATTTTCTCCCGGTCCGGCCATGCCGAGTGCTGGATCGTCCGCTTGCATTTGCTCCTGGTCGGGACTGATTGACGGCAAAGCAGGATTGCCTCCGCCACCCTGGCAGCCGAGGAACAGAAAGAAAACCTCCACAAGAATTATTATTATGAACGCAACATGGATACGCGTCATGGGTCTCTCCCGATAACGTCCGACTTCCCTCTTACCTTTAATAGTGTCCGTTGGGCCTGCCGACCGGTTATATAAGGACTGCAATCGAGGTTGATATCACCCCGATGTTTTCATACCAATTTTAGAAAGCAACAAGCGTTTTCTTATCAGGTTCCTCTCGGGGACACCTCATTTCGTCCCCGAAATGCAGGTGTCCCCTCCATTTGAATCATTACTTTATTCCTGCAATTGGTCTCAGGTCCGGCAAGCCGTCGGGGATCCCGCCAACCGGAAATAGGGATTAAATCGCATAAGAAAATGACCGCAAAAAAGCGGTCACTAATTGTGTTCAATAAATGCGAATAAAACGGTTAATACAACAGAATCGCTATGTCGTCAATGCAGACCTTTGGCTCATCCCAACTATCGGTAGCCAGGCCGATCACAATACGGTTGCCTTCACCATCGCCCAGAATCTCCGATACGTCGAAACCACTCAAGGCCCATCCCGACCACTCCGCTTCGTTTGATTGGAAGTTATTGTCGGTCGTAGAACCACACAAAAACTTTTCCATCAAAGCAGGGCAGTGCGTGTCATTGTAGCCTTGCCCATAGGAGTTGATTGCAATCGGGTAGTAACCAAGAACGAGGGGTTGACCCAGAAGTGGAAGCGCGTACATCCATCCAATCTGGAACCCGTTACTCTCGTTAATATCCGCGAAGGTATGAAGGAACTCGATAACCACCTTGGAGGCCCCCTTGGTGTCGGGGATCTCCGGACTCGAAACAAGCAGCCAGTTGCCCTGGTATGGATCCGCGGCGCCGTATTGCTTTATGCCCCAGGCGCCGCTGAACGAGGCTTCAACCGTTGATCGGATGAACCGGAAGTCTGTTGTCTCCTCGGCGGTCGTCCATTGCCCCATTCCAATCTCGAAGTCTTGCAGGAAGGCGAATGCATGATTGCTAGCCCCTGACTCGTACTTCCAATTGTATGGGTCCGGCAGGGCAGTCACCCAGAATTCGATGATACCGCTTGACCCCGTCGGCAGGAAGCTGAGATATATGGTTTTGCTCGGGAATGCGGCCGAGCCGATCATGCTTACTCCGCCTACCTGGTTCCCGTTGATGTCATAGAACCTGGCGTAGATCCTGTAGAAGTTGGCATAGGACACCGGTTGCCACGTAACGGTTATCGCGCTGAGGACATCCGGCATGCCCCCCTGTCGGTTTGTCGCGAGGGAAACACCGATCGGTGCCTCCACGTTCACCTGCATCTTTTCGAACTGGTGAAATATCTCATTCTCTATTGGGGTAGTCACAATCCCGCAGCCGTTGCTGCAACCCAATCCGTAGTCGCCGTATGGCGCGTCGGTCAAGTCGAAGTCGGCGGTAAGAGTGCCATCGTCGAGGCGATGCACATCCATTCCGCTGATTATGAATGGAACGGATTCCCCCTCCCCGCCTCCGGTAGGACCAAGTTCGAGCCAGACACCAAGCTGATCGCCCTCTACGAAATTCTCACCATAGATATGCACGTCGTCCAGGAAATCCCCCGAATCAAATACGCCTCCCTCGATCTCATTGGCCCCTGCCTTCGGGCACGTTTCCACGTCCACCAGAACCGCGAAATACGACGCCAGGGGATCATCCGGGACCCCAGCGCCGAAACCCTGGTCATAGCTTGTCGGGTTCGCGCTCTGTATCTCGATCCAGATTGCAGTATCGCCGGATGCTTCCGGAGTTGCCTCTGCTATCTCAATCGTGGCTACAGAAGTTGATGCCGTGAAACCGGAGTTCCACTCGATCTCCGTGGACAGGAACTCGACTGCCCCGCCGGGCACCAGCGGCTCGTGACTCCAGACCACAAACTTGCTCACCTCTCCCGGCAACCCATAAGGGCTCGAGAGCGCATCCCAATCGAATAGCTCGATGTCGAACGATAGCGTTCCCCCGGCTTCTTCTTCCGTGTAGTATGCTTCGGAGTTGTCGGTGACAAGGATATGCAAAGGCCATCCGGCGTTAGCCTCAGGAGGGAAATCGACTAACGGATCCTCGGGCGGTTTGATCTCCGGTGACGCCCAGTTCGCCATTACAGCGTAATTGAACACGAAGGAGTGCTGCTCGCCGACTATCGGGAACAGAAGCTCGTAGTCACGCCCGCAGCTTGCCCCCGAGGGAAACATGCCCCTGTTCTCGACCGACTGGGGATCTTCCAGCCATTCGGAAATAGTCGCATCAGGACTCAATCCGTGCGCGAAATACTTGTATGCGTTAAGCGTTGCACCCGCCACAAAACCCGAGTTCTCGCTCTGTTCACTTGATCCCCACATGCCCGGCTCGTACCCGAATATACCGCCGGTGGTGAATTCGGTGGGGTTCATCCAACGCGTGTACCCGTCCGGGTTCAACAGCGTGGGATCCACTTCGGGATCGGAGTATCTGAGCAACGGATTCGCCGGAGAGACCAGAGAACCGTTTGTGATGAAAAGCCCGCATACATCGAATCCGGTGTAGACAGGATCATCGGGGAACGGATGATGCAATATGACCCTTATGTCGATCCTCCCCGTCGATCCGAACTCGCTGTCATGCAGGACTCCTATGCCCACACCCGACTTGACACCCAATGGTGGCTGAAGGAATTTGACAATATTGAACACAAACTCGGCTCGACGAAGCGGGGTGGTGATTATCTCGCCGGTTGATGAATCGTACATGACCGTGTAATAACCCCACAGGAACGGCGATTTGCTCTCTTCATCACGCATCCATTGGCCAGACTCAACAAGTGAATCGGACATCATCGTGTCGGACGAAGCAGGATCGAAGGTGGGGAACACAGGACTATCACCTCCCCCCTGGCATCCCAGGAAAAGAATCAACATTTCCGCAAGAATTAGAATAATCAGACTCATACGAGTACGCATGATCTTGGTCCTTTCCTGACGCAAGTGAACAATACCAACTATCTATAATTTCGGGGGAAGGGAGGCTTGATAATGCAACTATCTTAAAACAGAAAGGGAACTCGAGGTTTGGTCGGACACAAACTGACCCAATCAACAACAATCCGAATCGGGGCACCGTGTCGTAGTCCCGGACTCTCGTCTGCAATCAGCAACCGATGGTTAATCAGGATTCCTGGGTGTGTGTCTTGTCCGGAGAAGGTCCTCCTGCGGGGGAATCTTGAGGTATCCGTCGCACCACGAGTCTTGTGATGCGGTTTCGTACCACATGAGTCACCACGATCTCCCACCCGTCAAGCTTCACACGCTCTCCCGATATGGGTACACGCCCCAGGAGATGGAGCAGCAAACCCGCAGCGGTGTCGAAATCCCCCTCTGGCAGGGATATCTTGAGACGCTCGGCCAGTTTCGTCGCGGGGAACACTCCCGGAACCAGCAGACTGTCCCCAACCCACTCCGCCTTCGGTGCGTCCGGGTCGTACTCGTCGTAAATCTCCCCCAGGACTTCTTCCAGGATGTCCTCCAGCGTCACTACCCCGGTCATTGTCCCGAACTCATTCACAACCAGCGCAATCTGCTCCCCCTTCGTCCGAAACTCCTCCAGAAGCTCGAGCAATTTCTTGGTCTCGGGCACAAAACGAATCGGCCGAAGGTGCTCGTCCACCGCCTCATCCAGAAGACCCTCCCGACCAAGACGAAGTAGGTCTTTGGCGGCTAGAAATCCCGCCGCATCATCACCGGACCGGTTCAACACCGGCAGACGGGAGAACCCGGACGAGTTGGCAAGATGCAGGCCTCGCTTCAGTGTGTCCCCGAGAGTCAGATTGACCAGATCGGCGCGGGGAGTCATGACTTCTTCAACAGTCGTGTCGGCGAATTTGAAAACCTTGACCGCACGCTCGCCCTCACTCGTCTGTATTTCACCGTTCTCCGCGCTTAGGCTGATCATGTGCACGATCTGGCTTTCTGTTATCAGCTTTTCATCCCCCGTGCGGAAAACACTGTCGATATTCAGCACCTTCGAGGGCAGGTATGTCAGAAGCCAGATGGCAGGAGTGAGAATCTTCGAGGCAAAATCGAGCATTCTCGCCACCTTCATGCTGTTAATCGTGGGACTCGACAGGGACAGCGTCTTGGGTGTGATTTCCGCGGTCACGAGGATAACGATGTCGACCAATATGGTGGCGACCGGTATGGGCACTCCCAGATTCGGCAGGAGTTCATGCGCCCCGACAGCCGAGAGAGTGACAATGCAGATATTTGAGCCGATCAGGGCTGTGCCGAAAAAGCGCCTGGGATTGTTCCGGAGAGCCTCTACCAGCTTGGCGCGCGGATCTCCCTCTCCCGCAGCATGGCGGAGCATCACTCTCTGGGCTGCAATGGTGGCGCTTTCTGAGAACGCGAAAAAAAACGCAGTGGCCAGAAATACCAGAAATACACACAGCAGAATCAGGTTGTAAACGAGAAGGGTTATTCCTGCCTCCTGTTGCCAAGTTCGTTGTCCCGCACTGCGCGGGAATCCGCCTGGTCTAAATCGATCTGTTTCAAAAGGCGCACCTGAACATGGCCTATCCTGTTATCGTCAATCTCCAGCACCTTGAATTGGACCTCGGCAATGTCTACCTCCCCATTTCGCCAGTCACCATCATTCTCTATCGGAACCGGCGTAACACGAATGGTCTCCCCGACCTCTGGAACTCTCCCAAGAACCTGGTAAAGCAGTCCCCCCACTGTCTCTACGCCTTCTCTCTCGGGAAGCGCCACACCGACCTCATCATCAAAATCGTGCAGCCCAAGTTTCGCGTCCACCACGTACGAACCGTCCTCGGATTTCTCGACCAGCAGTTCCAGTGGTCTGTCGTATTCATCCTGGATTTCCCCGACTATCTCCTCGAGTATATCCTCGATCGTCACTATTCCCTCGGTCCCGCCGTATTCATCCATGACAATCGCCAAGTGAGCCTTTCGCGCCTGCATTTCTTCCAGCAGGCTCGATAGGTCCTTGGTCTCCGGAACGAAGAAGACATTCCGACGCATTATCTGAGCCAGTGTAAGTTGGTCCAAATCGCCTTTCTCGACGTGCCGGAGAAGGTCCTTGGCGTACAACAGGCCCCTCATGTGGTCCTGTGATCCCTCATACACCGGAATCCTCGAGTGGCCGTACTCGACTATCGCACTCAAAGCGTCCTGTACCGAGTCATTGATCTCCAGCGCGATTATATCCACTCTCGGCACCATGATCTCGCGTGCCACAAGGTCACCGAACTCGAAGATCGAGTGGATCATCTCGCGCTCCTGCTCCTCAATGATCCCCTCATCTTCCCCGACACTCACCATCGTCATCAGTTCTTCTTCAGTGACTGTTGTCCCCTTCACCTTCACCCACTTTCCCGTGAAGACCCTGATAATCAGGTGCGCCATCCACTCCATAACCGCCGCCACCGGATGAACGATCCGGATGAGACCGTAGGCCAGCGGCGCCAGCG
>CBDUXL010000065.1:0-13316 GCA_965371155.1 uncultured bacterium
CCGATGTGAAAATCTGCTCCATGACCCATTCGTTGTAGGCCACCTCAGCTTCCTCAGCATCAGGATCCAGACCAAGGGCTTCAGTAACCGCGGACATGAGCTTGAATCTGACCGATTCGCGCTCCCACAACGCCCGAAGACGATCCATGCTCAGGTCGTGCGCTTCCAGAACCTGCATCGCCTCATCCTCGGTGGCAAAGGACGAGAAGAAGTGCTCTTCACGCTCAGCGACCGCTTCGGCATCCGGTTGGATTCCCAATTCCTCCGCTGCCTGACCCTGAATTAGCTCCCTAAAACCCTCCAGCAATGTCGCAAATTCGGCAAGCTCATACGCCTCAGTTTCTTCATAATCTACTGCAATCAAGCCCGGGATTGCAGAAGCGACCATATGATCGAACCATTCGCTTCCAATCGAGCGATCACCCAGCGACACCAGCGGTTCGCCATCGGAGATACCGTGCCCCAGGTTGCCGTGCACCTCATCCATCGTTGCCATGTCCATATTTGAGCCATCCGCGGACATGGCGGTCTGTGCGTCCCGGGACATCTGTGCGCGCTCGACAGGCCCGGGGGCTCTCGAGCGGAAAATCACGAGTCCGGCGACAATAATCACCACAATAATCAGCGCATCTCTAGTTGTCTTGCGTCGGTCCATCGCCAGGTCAGTCGAGTCATTCAGTCTCAACCATGATCGTGGCCTTCGTGCCCCTCAGGGTCCTGTTCGATAAGCTCTTCAGTGTCAGACTCCGTGTCAATCAGGCTGCCGGTGTCCTCCTCAATCGGGGGTACTTCGATCTCCTCGGGAAGCGGTTCATTCGCAAAGTCGAAGGCATAATTCACGAGCACGTGTCTGTCTTTCCATTCCTTAACCTGGAATTCGTAGTTCGCTTGCATCCAGTTATTCATGACCTGCCCCGTTATGAGATCCATCGCATCTTCCAATGTAACTTCTTCAGCATCAATACCGAGGTCGTTGGCTACTTGGCGCCTGATCGGTTGCTCCTGCGTGCTCCATATATCCTCGATCTCCTCATCTGTGATTGGACCATGTTCGGTCTCGAATGCATCAGTAAGAATAGCCTGCTCCGATAGCTGACGGACAACGGTCGCTCGGAGACTGTCCAGCGCCACCGATGGTGGAACCGATGGTGAGAGTTTATCGAGATATGCCTGCATGCCGCTTGCCAACTCCGGATGATTGTTGTACATCTCCTCAATCTCCTCCGGGGGGATGACGATACCTCTCCTCGCTGCTTCCTGCTTGATAATCTCCTGAGTGACCAAGACCTCACTAAGGATATAGTGAAACAGATCCTTTGCAAGAAAATCAGCCAGGGTTATCTCCTGTTCCCCGACACGAGCGAGGACAATCTCCTCGGGTGCAACTCCCAGTCCTTCCGCGTCTGCCTGAATCGGCCTTCCTTCTCTGCAACCGGCATTCGCGATGAATAGCCAGCCCAGGAGTATCAGGATGGTGATGTATGCAAGATGACCAGTTTTAATCATTGGCGTAAGATCTCCTTTTCTCGTCCGACGGCGTCACCGGACACCGACGAGTTTTTCAATTCAGCTATCATACAGGAACCGTGAGAGTTTCCCAACAATCACCTGGCTCCCGTTTCACCTGCCTGCTCCTACCGGCTTCGCGAGTGGTGTACACGCTCGTTCCAGCTCCCCGATAATATGCCTGACCTGCACCATCACCTTCTCGGGCTCCCCGCTTGTCGGGACGAGGAAACCTCTCGGCAGAGGACGAAGACTCGCGCGCCTCACCATGTCTCCTATCCTTTTCCAGCGGTCGTCCCGGTGCATGTCGTGTGGGAAAAGGACCTCTATCACTCCCCGCTTCTTGTCCAGTGAGATTGATTCTACCCCGCACTCGATCGCCCTGAGCCTCAGAAGAAGCAGCTCCAGCAGGTTCTGTGTTTCCTTCGGGGGTGGACCGAACCTGTCCCGCATCTCGTCCCGGAAATCACTGAGCTCCTCGGCGGTGCTGACTTTTCCCAGACGCTTGTACATCGCGAACCGCTCGGTCTGGTCGTGAAGGTAGCTTGGCGGAATCCGAGCCTCGATCGGAACCCTCAGCACACACTCAACAAGACCCGATGTGCCGACATTGTCGTAATCTATCCCGCCGTCCCTCACCTGGGATATCGTCTCCGACAGAACCTTGGCGTAGAGATCGAACCCGAGCTGACTTACGAACCCGTGCTGTTCGGGTCCGAGAATGTTCCCCGCCCCCCGGAGTTCGAGGTCCCGGCGGGCGATCTCGTAGCCGGCGCCGAGATGGCTGAAGCTCGCGAGCGCCTCAAGTCGCTTGGCCGCAAGGCCTGACAGGATCTTCCCGGGTGGAAAGAAGAAATACGCAAATGCCTGCACCTCGCTTCGACCTATCCTGCCGCGAATCTGGTGAAGCTGCGCAAGGCCGAAATTCTGGGCGTCCTCGACCAACAGTGTATTGACCCTCGGGATGTCGAGGCCGTTTTCGATGATCGTGGTACAGATCAGCACATCATGCTCTCCGCCCATGAACTCAATCATGACCTTCTCAAGCTGCGTCTCGTCCATTTGTCCATGCGCTACTGCAATTCTCGCTTCAGGAACCAGGCGCTCCAACCGACGAGCCGCCGCCCAGATCGATTCGACATGATTGTGCAGGTAATACACTTGCCCCCCGCGCGCCAGCTCTGCCTGGATAGCGTTCATGACCAGGTGAGGATTGTATCGTTTGACAAGTGTCCGTATGGGCAGGCGATCAGGGGGAGGAGTATCGATTACGCTTATATCCTTGAGCCCGATGAGTGACATGTAGAGTGTGCGGGGGATCGGTGTGGCAGTGAGCGTCAGGACATCTATGTTGTTCTTCAGGAACTTGATTTTCTCCTTGTGTCGCACACCGAATTTCTGCTCCTCGTCCACAATCAGGAGCCCGAGGTTGTTGAACACCACGTCCTTTGAGAGGATTCGGTGTGTCCCGATGACTATGTCCACCTTCCCCCCTTCAAGCCCCTTCAGTGTTTCCTTTTGCTCCTTGCGGGACCGGAACCGGGAGAGAATCTCAATATTGATTGGAAGGTCCTTCAGACGGCGTTTGAAGGTGTGGAAGTGCTGTTGAGCGAGGATGGTGGTCGGGACCAGCATCGCAACCTGCATGCCATCCAGAACCGCCTTCAGCGCCGCACGGACCGCAAGCTCCGTTTTCCCGTAGCCGACCTCAGCGCAGATCAGTCGATCCATGGGACGTAAGGTCTCCATGTCCTTTTTGACTTCGTCAAGGCTCCTGAGCTGCCCCGGGGTTTCCTGGAACTCGAAACGGTCCTCAACCTCTTTCTGCCAGACCGTATCCGATTGGAAATCATGACCCGCTACCTCCATTCGCGTGCGGTAGAGTTTCAGGAGGTCCTCCGCCATGCGGATCATGGTCTTCTTGACACGGCGCTTCAGCCGGTCCCAGTCGCTCGTTCCGAGCCGACTGATTGCGGGCGCAGCGCCTTCCGCAGATGTATAGCGGTAGAGCTGCTCTATCTGCTCGACCGGAACGTACAGTCGGTCGTTCTTGGCGTACTCCAGAAGGATGTAGTCGCGGATGCTGCCTTCCGGACCGGTCTGCTGCACTATCCCGCTGAATACCCCGATCCCGAAATGCACGTGAACCAGGTAATCGCCTATACGTACGTCCCTTAGCTCCTCCCTCGTGAACGCCCTGACCTTCCCCCGCATTGCTCCAAGCCCGCGCTGGCGCGATGGGAACAGCTCGGAATCCGTCAGCACGGTCGGGCCGTCGGGAGAAAGGTCGAATCCCTCGGTCAGGTCTCCATGAAGAACGGTAACATGAGGCCAGACGCCCGCGAGAATCTCCTTGATCCGTTCGCACGACCTCGAGACAATCACCAGGCCGGGTTGACCGGCTTCACGCTCCTCATCGCCTGCGTATTTGTCGAGATACTGCTCCAGCCGACGGTCGAAACTTCCCGGCGCGATAATCATCGGGCGCGCATTCAGATCGGGCAGCTTCTCCCTGACGGTCGGAAGAGGACATGTGGGCGAGAGGAACTCCAGGCGGGGGAAAATGCTCAGTCCGCGCGCGATATCCTGCACCCCATGCACCAGACCGCTGTGCTCGGGAAGCTTGAGTCCGTCCGAGCCCTTCCCCTTGGGAAGTTCCATAGCGACATCCCGCCCCAGGGCTCGTCCCGGCGCATCCACGATTACCAGCGTGTCCTCCGGAAGATAATCCCAGATGCCCGCCTTGTCGAAGTATGAGTAGCCCCTTGCGAGGAACTCTGCTTTCTCATCCGATGAGAATTCGCGGAACCTTACCGCATCTTCATGGATCCTTCCGGTGTCTCTCAGTTCCCCCTCGACATCGAAAAGCGACTCCGGATCCTGGTCCCTCAGAAGCTCCGCCTCGAAACATGGGCTGATTCGAACCGAGTCGGTTTCACCGAGTGAACGCTGGGTCTCCGGCTCGAACTCTCTAAGGCTCTCGACCTCGTCGCCGAAAAGATCGATCCTCACCGGTCGCTTTCTGCCCGGCGGGAAAACGTCCACGATTCCGCCGCGACCCGCCACCTGGCCCACCTCCCTGACGCGGCTGACCAGACGGTAGCCGATATCGAAAAGGCCCCTCAGGAACTGATTCTTATCGATCGTGTCGCTCGGCCGGACCGTGATCATGTGTTCCTTGTATCGAGCCGGGGCGACCAGCGGAACTCCCAGAGACTGGCGGCTCGCCACCACCAGCACCGGATCCCTGACAATCAAATGCTCCAGCACCCTGTACCGATAGAAAATGATCTCCAGCTCACTGAGGGTAAGGAAATCCTGCGCAAGAAGATTCAATTCCTCGAACAGGAACGCCTCCTCGTCCCAGCGCCTTTCGAGAATTTCCAGCATGAATGCAGCGTCGCGGAAAAGCTCACGCGCTCGCTGCGGATCAGGAGTGACCACGAGCGTGGGCTTGTTCGCCCTTTCGACGTGTGTAAGGGCGGCAAGCGCTCCCGAGAACGTGCTTCGGGACCCCAGCAGTGAGATCTTGTCCCGACCATCGCGTACATCCTCGAGCAAACGCTCCACGACCGGATGGTCGTTAAGCCATTTGACCAGAATCTCGCCGGCTTCACTCATGTGACCTGACCTTTTCTCTCGCTGCAGATCCTTCCCCTGCATCCTCCTCATTCCTCCGATCAATAGCGTTGAACCATGTCATGGCTTTCTCCGGGCCATCCACTACCCACCTTCTGAGCGCCTCCGCCGCATTCGGCAAGAGGCTCGAAACCGCCTGCTCTTCATCGATGCTCATCTTGCCCAGTACGTAGTCGATCGCCACTTCATCGCCGCTTTCGGGAGGTTTTCCGATCCCGATCTTGAGCCTGGCGAATTTCTCTCCGCACTGCTCGATAATATCCGCAACCCCTCGATGCCCGGCGGCGCTTCCACCCACCTTCATCTTCGCGCGACCCGGCAAAAGGTCCATCTCGTCATGGACCACCAGGAGATCAGCCAGTCCAAGATCGCTTGTCCCAAGTAAGGGAGCTACTGCGGTGCCTGAAAGGTTCATGTACGTCGATGGTCTGGCAAGAAGAACCTTGATTCCATCGATATCGATAACCTGCACCCTGGCCTTCCCGCGACGTTTGTACCTCTTCTTCTTGCCGTTCAGAAGGAGGAATGCATCGAGCGCCCGGAAACCGAGATTATGCCTGGTTCCGGCGTACTCGGGCCCCGGATTTCCGAGACCGACCACAATCTTGTCGGCCTGCAAGGGAGCTTTATGCCACGGCAACCGAATCACGCCGGCATCCCCCCTCGATCCAAGAGAAACGCCGAAATCCCCGGAAATCCGATCCCGGGGGGTTGCAGTGAAAAAACGGTTCCGCAAACTATCGTAGTGCTCGCCTCCCGTCCGCTTACGTTTCATTATAAGTATCGCGGTTTCGCCTCATTGCGAAACCATGGCGCGGACGGTTTCTTGTCTAAATACCGGACAAGCCGAATCAGGAGCCTTTCTTACCCTTGGTCTTACCCTTAGTCTTACCCTTAGTCTTACCCTTGGTCTTACCCTCAGGCTTACCCTCAGGCTTACCCTCAGGCTTACCCTCAGGCTTATACTCACGCTTATACTCAGGCTTATACTCAGGCTTGTCCTTGGCTCCAGTCTCTTCTTCAGGCTTCTCAGCCTTCTCGCCTTCCCCAGCCTCAGCATCCTCAGCAAGCTCCTCTTCAGGCTTCTCCTCCTCTTTAACTTCCTCGACTACACGGATCACTATCACGCTCGCCAGGGTCATATTGGGGTCACTTACGAGTGTGACTCCTTCCGGCAACTCGACATCACCGGCGTTGCGGGCTTCACCGATAATCAAACTGGAGATATCGATCGAAAGCAACTCCGGCACGTCGGACGGAAGACACTCGACATCCAAGTAGTCACTCGACCTGGAGAGTACCCCGCCTTCCTTCACTCCCTCGGGGGTGCCGACAAACTCGACGCGGACCTTGAAATGGACTGCCTCATCCTTTTTCACTCTGAGGAGATCGATATGAATTATCTCCTGGGTGAGTGGATTGTGCTGGATCTCTCGAACTGTCACCGTTTGCGGCTTGCCATCAGACATTTCGAGCTGAATGAGATGGACATCGGCCGTGAGCCCCTTCGTCCAACTGGAGCCATCCAGCTTGAGCATCGTTGCGGGCTTTCCTTCAGAGTAGAGATTCGCAGGGATAAAACCGCTTGCCCGGAGGGACCGGCAAGCGCGACTGCCGGTTTCCTCGCGCGCTTCAGCGGCCAATGTGATTGTAGCCATCTTTTCCGCCTCCGCTCATGAGAGCGACAAACGAGAAAGTATATCGAATTCTTGTGTCTCTATCAAGTTATGGTGCGGATTGTGTGCGAGCGGGGATTGATTTTGCCAGGCTGCAGAACAAGACATAACCAGCAAAACCAGGTCAAAACTAGGGGACACCTCTTTTCGTCCTCGAAAAGCAGGTGTCCCCGCTAAGACGCGAGAAAAATCAATCCCCACTCACATCCTGCGGGCCGGTAGCAGCAATGTGAGAATGTCCTCTTTGCGCAAAGTAGAAATGTCCGCATACTGGGCGGATAGAAGAGAAGACAATTTCATTGAGTGAACAAGAAAGGGATCATCTGAGTGTGATCCGCGAGAGCAAAGAAGCAATACGAGCAGTCG
Organism: uncultured bacterium; assembly: GCA_965371155.1. Taxonomy (GTDB): domain Bacteria; phylum JAJVIF01; class JAJVIF01; order JAPKYR01; family JAPKYR01; genus CBDUXL01. The sequence goes on from CBDUXL010000065.1 coordinate 7,188, forward strand.
TCCGGCAGGTGCTTGGTCAGGAATACGTCAAAGCCTCCGTTCGAGGCAGGATGGCCGGAATCGAGAAGAACACAGTTGACCCGCGCGCGGTTATCTTCTCGACTTCATTACAGACTTCCTTACATTTTCCAGTGAGTTGAGCAGGGTCTCGGTCCCACCGCTGGACAGAGGTTCCCAGTGCCCGAGGATTCTCTCTGATCCCCGGGAAATGCATTCCCGGGCTACGAAGAAGCGTGTCGTTCCTACGAGCCCTGGTTTCCCACGAAAAGCACATACGGATCGGTTTCAGTTGAGAGCATTTCATCAGCCTCATCAAGAAGCATTTCCAGAAGCTCGGTCTGCGTTGGATCGACTTCTTCCGGAGCGGCATCTGCCATTTCTTTCCAGTGAAGGACCACGCGAAGCGCATCGGCACGGACTCCCCAATCCTCGTGCTGAAGGAGGACGGAAATCGCCCCGGCTTCTTCCTCGTCGGGAATCAGCGGGGATGTGGCGAAAATCTTGAGGACCGATCGAAGTCCGCGAATGCTCAATGGCTGCCCAGGCAGGATTCGGTAGGACGGTGGGTCCGTGTTCTCAAGCTCCCGGAGAAGATCACTCTCGTAGGTCTCGATATTCCCGGCGAGCTTGCCGATCAAGGTCTCTCGAACACTGATGTACGGGTGATCGAGAAGTGGACGGAGTTGATCGTAGCAATACACATCGAGAGAGAAAAGCGTCTCCATGCTGACCTTGACAAGCGCTTCATCGTCGGTGGCTTCCAGGTTGGCAAGAAGCCTGTCATCAGCCGCATGTGAACCCAGCGCACCAATCACTCCGATTGCGCGACGCTGCATCGCAGGATCAGGTTCGTCCAGAATCTCCGCAACCATATCCTCGAGCTCAGTCACAACGAGCTCGCTGATTTCAGCCATGGCAACACGTCGACGCATGTCGTCGCTGCTTCCAAGGTTATCCCGCAGAATCCCGATCACCCCTTCGCGATCCACCTCAATCAGGTCTCCCAGGATGTAATTAAACGCGCGTAAGGCCAGTCCGCTTCCGATTGTGTCGAATTCTTCCGAGAGATACGGCAGAACCTCCGAGCCGAAAGCAACAAGTCTGTCGCGCGCATGCGGAACGATATATCGATTGTCCCCCACTTCCCAGCGAATGGAAATCTCCCACAGCTCATCGAAAACTTCCTGATCAAGCTCGCCCTCGTAGCCGATAATCTCCGGCAACGGCACATCCGGTTCCTGGACTTCGACCTCAGCGACGGTCGCCTCCTCATCGTCTTCAGGCTCGGGCGGTGGGGCGATGTCCCAGCCTACACCCACGTTGGTGTGAGTCCATAGCATGCCGTTATCCATGATCCCGAGGTAATCATCCTCGCCTGCCAGGTCGATCAGCACCCCGATACTTGTGAAACCACGCGCGGGACGTCCGAAATTGATTCCGCTGTTGCGACGTCCGGCGTAGGTGTCATTACCGCTGCGATCAATGAACACAACTGCGCTGTTGGTCAGAGACCCGCCGTTGCAGGAGGTGTTTCCGAAGTACTGGTCATTACCGGCACGGTCATGAAGCATGGACGCGGCGTAATCATGGCTGCCACCCGTGCCAAGTCCCGCATGCATTGTATAGCTGTCGTTGCCGCTTACATCGACCAACCCACCGACGGCGAGATGAATCCCGCTGCCCTGGCCGTACTGGGTCATCTCATAGGTGTCGTTCCCGCCGCCGTCATAGAGAAGCCCGGCTGAATACCAGTAGCCGACACCCTGGTTGTAGACGTCGCCCAGGTACCGATCGTTGCCGTCATAGTCAACGATCAGCGCAATCCCGCCTGCGTAATCGATCCCGCGTTGCCCTATCGCGAAACCCTGGCTGAAGCTCTGGTATCGATCGGCGAAAAGCGGAGCATGAAGATAAACCCCGCCGGCTTCGTATATTTCGTTTCCACGCTCGTTGGAGCAGATTGCGAAACCGAGCGTTCGGGCGAATGCCTGGGAGTTGGTCCAGGCGTAGTATCTGTCGTTATCGAAGGAGTGGAAATCGATTGGATCGGGCGTCTCTTCGTCTGTGGGCACTTCGGGAGCAGGCTGGACGCTCTCATCGACCATCACCCCAATTCCGAATCCCGCAGCTCCCTGGGAGAACACCTTGCCTTCATAAATATCGCTCCCACCGTCGTCGTAGAAGGTGGCGATTCCGCACATCGCGGCGCCGAGGGAACAACTACCGGCGATATAGCGATCGTTGCCCTGACCGAGGTCATAGAAGGCCGCGACTCCAAGCACCGCTGCTCCGAGCGTAATATTGACGTCGCCGCAGTCGTAGACATCGTCGCCGCCAAGATCGACGAAATAGCCGTAGCGTCTATCCTCGGTGCCGAACGCGGCTCCAATTCGACAATTGACGTAATGGTCGTCACCGCCGGGATCGATGAGCACAGCGAAATCGCCTTCCCATACGTCGTCGCGGAGAGAACCAAGGCCTATCCTGCCCCATTCAGTATCAGCAATTATGGGACGCAACCTCGGGAAGGAGGAACTGGGTAAGTCAGTAAGCCATTCCCTGGGATCGGGGCACAGTTCCGCATAGTACTCAGCCAGGGACTCGATATCGGTTTCTGACATGAGCGCGTAGAGATAGTCATCCGGCTCAGCTTCAAGCAGATCTTCCCAAGTTTCGCGTTGCTCCTCACTATACGGAGAAGCGAAGACATCATGCCAACTCATTTGCTCCGGGATGAATTCCCGAAGCATCGGGCGGTTTTCATCACTGAAGGGCATTTCCACGTTTGTGCCGGCGAGCATTTCAAGGAATTCGAGCAAGTCGTCCGGGGACGATGGCTGGTTATCAGGGAAGCTGCCCGTCGCGCCATATAAAGCGGAGGAATCCAATTCAGAGTAATAATTAAGGCATTCCATCACTTCTGAGAATGGACTGGGGATTTCCAGCTCGTGTTCCTCGATACCCGCGATCATCCTGTCCATATCCGGGGCAATGCTGAGTGGGTCGGAAAGCATGTCCAGCACTATCTGAAAGCACTCGTAGCCTTCGGTATAGTCCTTCCTGAACGACAGGTCCTCTATGGTCAGGTTCGCCGCCCAGAGCGCCCTTTCGATAGCCGCAAGCTCATCGGGGGTGTATGTCTCCGCCCAGGCATCGGGCACTTCAGTTTCAGCAGTGTCGATTGCCTCGGCTGGGGCGCCGACGCCAAAAAGCAGCAAGCCGATGACTAATCCTGCGCAGATATGTTCCATCTTTTTCATGGACATGGTTTCTCTCCTCGATCGGTTTGTTTTCGGACAGGTATTATAGGCCATGCGCATCGCTTTACCCACCATAACAGCCCGAAACACTTTCGCCCCCGGCATAGAGCAGGTAAACTCCTGTCTATCATGAGCGACGGATTGGAAGGACATCGCAAGTTGCTCGGACTCATCTCCCTCGGATGCCCGAAGAACACCGTGGACAGCGAGCGCCTTCTCGGAGAGCTCAGAGACCGCGGCTGGGAATTCACGGACAATATGCACGAGGCCGACTGTCTCGTGGTCAACACCTGCGGGTTTATTGAAGACGCCCGGCTTGAGAGCGAGGAAGCGTTAGCGGAAATTTGCATAATAAAAAATGAAAAACCTAATGTCATCCTGGTCGCAACCGGCTGCCTCCCCCAGCGGCTTACAGGTAAACTGAAGAAACAGTTCCCCGATCTCGACCTCATTGTCGGTGTCGGAAACCTGCCGAAACTGCCCGGACTTCTGGAGGAAATCATCGCCGGCAAGCGATCGATTCCCGGGGAACCTGTAAAACTCGACACACCCGGACACGCCACACTGTCCAGTGCTGATGATCCTCGTCTGAGATTGACACCTCCGTGGACCGCATATGTGAAAATCGCGGAGGGATGCGACCACTCCTGCGCCTTTTGCACGATTCCATTCATCAAAGGACCGCACATATCCCGTCCGATTGCCGACATTGTCGCGGAAGCCAAGCATCTTGCAGCGGACGGGGTCAGGGAACTGATCCTCATAAGCCAGGACACCACCGCATACGGAAGCGACATCGGAACGAACTTACGAAATCTGCTCGGTGAACTCGATAAGATCGATAGAATCGACTGGATCCGGCTTCATTACCTGTATCCGAGCAAGCTGTCGGAATCGCTTCTGGATACAATTGTCGAATCCCGGCGCATACTTCCGTACTTCGACATCCCCATTCAGCACATCAGCCCGGCGATCCTCCGAGCGATGGACCGCCTTGCCCCTGATATTGATGTTCTCGATATCGTCCGCAGAATACGCGCGAGGTTTGATGGCAGGGAACGTCCTGCATGCATCAGGACGACGCTGATGGTTGGGTTTCCGGGAGAGACCGAGGAAGATGTCGGCGCAATGCTTGATTTTCTGCACGATGCCCGGATCGACCGCTTGACAATTTTCCAATTCTCGCCCGAGGAGGGCACTCCGGCGGCGCATCTTCCGGACCAGATTCCCGCGCACACTAAGGATAACCGAATGAATTTGCTTATGGCAGCGCAGCAGGAGATATCGCTGGAAATCAATGAAGAATGGGTGGGCAGAACATTGGAAGTTCTGCTGGAGGGCGAAACCGATGATGGCCGGCGAGTCGGGCGAAGCTACCGCGACGCACCTGAGATAGACGGGCTGGTTTTTGTCGATGGCGTTCCGGAGAACGTGCAGTCCGGTTCAATCGTGGAGGTACGAATCACGAGCGCGCTGGAATATGATCTGGAAGGGATAGTGGACTAGCTCCACACCACAAGTGGTGTGGTTACCGTGAGGGCGCGTGGTGGGGTTCTGTGGCGGGATTTGTTGCCTTGACTACCAATGTCGGGTACTATGCGTCTTCCGTCAGGGAGGGGAAATCCCTGAGAGAATGGACGCTGAGAGATGGTGGAAAAAAGAAGTCAGGGAAGCAGTCGGATCGGTCCGAAGGCCGATAAGGACCTGACCAACGCCGAAAAAATTATATTTGGACTCAAGGAGCGCGGGCTTACGGTAGCCTCGGCCGAGAGCGTCACCGCCGGTGGGTTCGGCTATGCGCTTACCCGCGTGCCGGGATCATCCCGGGTGTTCAAGGGCGGAGTTGCCGTTTACACCCGCGCTGCAAAGAAGCAGTTTCTCAATATTTCCGACGCCCTGATGGACCGGGGGCTTGTCACGCCGGAGATCACTCTCGAGATGGCTCACAAGGTTCTTGAGCTTCTTGATGTGGACTACGGTGTCGCGTGCACGGGGAACGCAGGACCTACCACAGAAGAAGGATCGGCCGGAGTGGGCAGGATCTATTGGGCGATTGTTGACTCAAAGGGTCGGGAAGAAGTTGCCGAGTGCGATCATTTTGGAAACCGGGATGCGGTCCGCTCAAAGACAATCACAGCAGGCCTTCGTCTGCTCAGAAACTTTATCGAACGCTCGGAATCGTAGCGCGAGTTATCACCGGATATGAAACTCTACGTAATTCGACATGGCCTGTCAGACGCAAATGCCGCCGGGGTAATTCAAGGGTACTCCGACAGCCCTCTCTCCAAAACAGGTTACCATCAGGCCGACCTCCTGGGACGTTTCCTGAACAGTGAAGGGATAATTCCCGACCGGATATACAGCTCACCGCTTCGTCGCGCGTTCGAGACATCCCAAACGATCGCTGCCGCCTTCGATCCGCAACCTCCAATAGAGCCGGTTCCCGGCTTCATGGAGGTCGATGTGGGCGCTGTTTCGGGGATGTCGCTCGATCAAGCTCACAAGAAGTACCCCGACGAGTTCATGCCCGATGTCAACAGATGGCTGGACTTCTCAGCGTTCGGAGGGGAGAGTTTCGATCAGCTTTCCGAGAGGGTCTCGACGGCGACACTTGACATCATGGGGAAGTGGGACGATCTGCTCGATGACCGCGTCGTCATCTTTGTCGCTCATGCGGGAGCCATGCGTCCGCTTCTGAAGACATTGCTCAATGCCGCAAGCGATTTGATGTACTTCGGATTCGGGAACTGCTGCCTGGTCGAAATCCTGTACCGTCCCGTGCGAGACAGTGTGCGCAGGGTCATAACGCAAGTCCTTCCGATCGATCGAGTCGCGATGTTGATAGGTGAGGATCCCCCGTCGGAGGATC
>CBDUXL010000066.1:0-13229 GCA_965371155.1 uncultured bacterium
ATCGTCGAGAGCAACCGAGAATCCTCTATCCCATCCTTGAGCGCCCCAGGTTCCAGCCCAGGCGAACTCGCCGTCCGAGCCGAATTTTGCCAGGAACGCATCGTAGCTCCCGTTCGAGACGTGCATCTCAATTCCCGGGCCTGGATCAAAATCAACAGACCCATCGAAGTGCCCGGTGACATATGCATTCCCTGGGGCACCTACAGCAAGCCCCCGCCCGACATCCCATCCTGATCCCCCCCAGGCGCGAACCCACTGAAACTCGCTTGTTGGCTCGAACCTGCTAAGAAACGTGTCGGCGCAACCCTGTGAGTTACGCAGTTCCTCGCCGACTCCGGGATCAAAGTCGACCGATCCGCAGAAATAACCAGTGATATAGACATAACCGGAATCATCAACACCCACTCCGAAAGCCCTATCTTCTAATTCCCCACCCCAGCCACGGACCCACTCGTGAGTTCCGGCTAAATCAAACTTCGTGAGAAAAATGTCTCGATCACCCATGGAAGAGAGCCACACTTCGTCCGGACCAGGATCAAAGTCCACGGCAGCCTTAAAATCCCCTCCCACATAAACTGCGCCGAGACCATCAAGGGCCACGCACATCGCCCGATCCCAGGTATCCCCGCCCCACGTGCGAGCCCATTCATAAGCGCCGCCTGAGTTGAACTTGCATACGTACGCATCCCTGCTCGCAACCGCTACCTTCAAGTCCTCGCTCGGTCCCGGATCAAAATCAACCACGCCGTTGAAAAAACCCACAACATAGATCTCGCCGGTCCCACTGACAACAACTCCGCGAGTGCAGTCCTCTCCTGTGCCACCCCAGGTCCGCACCCACTGAAATTCACCGTCCGGACTAAACTTGCTCAGATAGACATCCGTCACACCTTCCGATGCACGATACTCGATTCCGGGCCCTGGATCGAAGTCGACGCTTTCGCTGAAGTCACCTACGGCATAGACATTCCCGAGATCGTCAGTATGCACTCCGTAGCCTAAATCAGCCTGGTCCCAGCCCCAGGTGCGAACCCAGCCCCCTGTCTCTGGCTTCACCTCTGCGTTGCAGAGCTGCCAGGCGTCCACCACTCCCAGGTTCTGGTCCGGCTCGGTATCCACCACTCTCGCCAGAAGCGGATACTCACCAAGCCCCACTCCGAGTTCATTTGTGATGGTCCCGCTGAACAGGTAGCTATCATCACCCGTCGCCACTGAGTAGCTGAGAGCAGCCTCTCCCGTGAACAACTCCGGCTGTTCGACAGTGACACAAGAGATCGTATCGAAGCCCTGGTGGTCGAAGACTTCCACATCTATCACGGCGGATGTCCCCTGGCTCTTCAACTGGGGTACGGTCTGGATATCGATCTTGTAGGCTTCAAGGCAGTTTGCATCAGGAGGAAAATCCACCACGGGGTCCACAACCTGGTTCACAAGCTGCCAACTTACGTCCACTGCGTAACCGAACTCCAATGGACCATCAGGCACATACAGGGACACGGTTCGAATTTCACACCCTCCTGCCTCGAACATTCGACGCGGGGCATCACGACGGTACGCAATGAATGGGTTCAGCGTGGCGGTCAGGTCTCCGCCCGGGGAGTTGATGCCGGGGATATATCTGAGCGCAGGTGGGCCGGGCAGAGTCTCGGGGAATTCCGTCGGGTTGAAGAGTGTCGTGAAACCATCATAGTTAAGCAAGCGTGGGTCACTCTCGTCCCATGAGAGGTCCCTGTTGCTCACCGGGAAATGATACGTAGGAGATGAGCCGCTAATGAAAATCCCCCTCACGTCAAAACCGGTCAGCTTATCATGCCCTGGGAAAGGATGAGTTAGCCTCAGGTCGGCCTCAAGGCCGTTTGGGGGATCTGGAACGATGTTTTCAACTAATAGACAGGTGTGACAGGGCTCGACCTCAAGTTTTCGCACAACATTGAGATGCATCGCTGCCGCGCGCAGAGGCACCACCTCGGATGAACGATGATCCTCCTCTATCCGCACATTCCAAAAGCCCCACAGGCACCGATTCCCGAGCGCCTCAGGCGTGACCTGTACACCTATCGAAGGTGGGTCCTGTCTATGAATGGCAACCTCTGCAGGGCTCTCGATGCGGGAACTCATACAACCGGACATCAGCACTGCAGCTATCAGGAGCCCAAACCAGCGTACATTGCACATAGCTCACCTCCCAGGCAGGTCCAGGATGCATCAACGAACAAATATACCACTGTCTGCGATAGAATCAACCTCGCAGTCTGCACTGCCTTCGCACGGCGCGTTACCACCATCCATTGGGCAGCAGCACATTGATGAATGTATCGTAGCCCCCGTTCGAGGTCCGCTCATCAACTCCGGAACCCGGGTCGAAATCCACCGTCTCCTCGAATCTACCCGCAACATGTATTAACCCGTTGTCGCCGATATCAACACTGTACGAGTTGTCGTACCCGTTTCCGCCCCAGGATCGTCCCCAGATGTGTTCGCCGTCGGATGTCAATTTGACCACGAACGCATCGGCCTTTCCTGCGCTATAGGTCGTATGCAAGTCCTCACCCGGACCGGGATCGAGGTCGATTGTGCCGTTGAAATGGCCGCCCATAATGATATTGCCGCTCGAGTCAAGGTCGATCCCCCACGTGTTGTCGTGGCCGGGCTCACCGAACATGTCGACCCAAAGGAAATCACCGTCCTCATTGAACTTGATGAGGAAACCATCGTAGCTACCCTCGAGTATGATGGTCTCATCGCCCGGACCGGGATCGAAATCAACACTCGTCGAAGCGGACCCGCCGTTTCCGTAAATATTGCCGGATGAATCAGCCACCAGCTCGTTTATCTGGTCCCAGCTATTGCCCCCGAAACCGAGGCTCCAGTCCCAGGTGCTATCCGCCAGGAACTTGATTATGAACGTGTCACCCCACCCGTTCGATGTATGATTCTGAACACCGCCGGTTGGATCGAGATCGACCGTATCTCGATAAGTGCCTGTCGCGCACGGATTCCCTGAACCATCAACCGCGCATCGGAAGCTATAGGTGGTTCCGTTCGCCCCCCAGGTTTCTCCCCAGTAATAATTCCCGTCAAGATCCACCTTGATCAGGTATCCATCCGTGACGTTTCCCGATCCACTGGTAGCAGTGCGACTGTCCACGTCGTCGGTCGGATCGATATCCGCCGTGCCGAAGAAATAGCCGGTAATGTATAGGTACGAATTGTCGTAGATGGCGATATCGAACGCCGTCACATTCGACGGCCCGCCCCAGGACAAGCCCCAGATGTAGTTCCCATCCGAATCGAACTTCATCAGGAACGCATCAAGAGGACCGTTTCCACCGGATGCTACATGGTTATCTACCCCGGATCCGGGATCGAAATCCATTGTGCCGACGAAATGCCCCACAACATAGACATTGTCGCTGTCATCCACAACCATCTCCCAGACATACGAATGGTAACCGTCTATTCCGGGCCAGGCGTAACCCCACTCGAAATCGCCCCCCGCATCGATCTTGTTCAACCACATGTTCCCGCCGGTGCCGATCTGGTCGTAAGGTTCATTCCCGTCAGGATCGAGATTCGCTTGACCGAAGAAATACCCGCCCGACCATTTACCGCCCTCGCTGTCCACCGTAAAACCGAGAATGTACTCGGTTCCGGTGCCACCGAACGTAATTACCCCGCCTCCTGCATCGATGACCGTTAGGTCGTACGGTCCGCCCTGTCCGGTTTCAAAGCCATCGAACACGTCTACGTAGATGTCGTACTCTCCGACACCCCATGTCGACCAATCGACCGGCATCGTAACCTCATCACTCGGACCCGGAGTCTCGCCGTCGTCGACTATGTACCACGTGAATGTGTGATTCTGACCGGGATCGGGATCGTTGAAAATCGCATAGTACGTTTTTACATCGGAAACCGAAACAATCTGTGCATACGTTCCGCTGCCTTCCTCATCTTCGATTCCCAAAACGTCAGGCGGAGTGTTGTAGGGAGTGTCTGATACGTAGAGGTCAAATCGGAAGAACGCGCAAAGCGGATCAGTACCGGCCAGATTCTCTATGCTGAAAGGATTGCTGTGGTCGTAGTCCTCCAATTGCAGGATCACCCAGTACTCATTGCCCTCGGCCCCGGTCAGATTGTCGGCGGGGATTTCAACGTGATAGGTTGAGTAATTGTCACCGCCGCCGATGCAGATGGGTTCCGAATCGAACTGCTGCGCCGTGCCGATGACAGTGGACTCGATGATGATGTCGAAATCCGCCGGACCGCCGGACTCTGTCTCCCACGCGAAAACGTCGAAATCCAGAATCAAATCGCCGCCCTTATTGGTTTCGTTAATGTAGTAAATATCATCGGTGACAGTCACCCTTACAGCCTGAGCCTCGGGAGCGTGGGAAGGGTGCACATCCGGTGCTTCCCAATCGGCCAGAACCGCGTATGAGAACTGAACACCCTTGGAATCCGGAAAACGAAGGTAGTAGTTGCGGGTGTTGGTCTCCCCTGCCGAGAATACGCCGTCCGATGATGTCGCAGTTAGAAAATCGAAAAGGTCACCGTTTGCCCCGAGGCCGTCAGCGAAATACCTGTACGGACACAAAGTAGCCGAACCGGTATAGCCCGGACTTGCGGCCTTGCCCTGGGTGTACTCGACCAGGGGCATAACCCCGCCCAGTGAGAACTCGGCCGCATTGAACCACCTCGTGTACCCATCCGGCGCGCCGTTCCCGGCATCGGGGTCTGCCGGCATGAACTGATCTGTTCCTCTCACAGGGTAAACCAGGTCCGAGTTAACGGTGAGCGCCGCCGACCCATCGCCCATGAACACGCCGCGAACATCGTACCCATTGAATTGATCCATTCCGGGAAAGGGGTGCGACAGGGATACATCGATGTCTATGTCCAGGAAACCAGCGCCGGGTTCGATGGCATTTATCTGGAGTGTTAGCGAAGACGGGCTCCCGTTGAGGATATTGACCAGATTGGCTGTGAACATCGCGGTCCGGTTGAGCACCGCGCCGGCGGTCTGGGAGTCGACATCAACGAAGACATCGTACCACCCCCACAGAATGGTGTTCGTGTCGAGATCCGCATTATCACTCAGGGAATCCGCGGTCAGGGAAAGCTCGGTTTCCGGGCTAAGCGGACCTGTGCTGCTGCCGGAGCAGCCGAAGCCGACGACCGAGAGTATCGCCATCGCAAGGATCGGTATCGTCCAACGTTTCATGATGACCTCCGAAGTAGATTGCTCCATGAGACACCCTCCGAATCCGACTCCATATTAGAGTATTCCAGCCTATCTCGCAACGAATCAAGGCCACTCGGTGGCCCACAACTTGTTGTGGGATTCTCACCCGCCGGTCGCCGCCGCGCCGAGACCCAGCGTTTCCTCCACCTTCGCAAGCTCCCCGATCAGATACCCGATCAACTCCTCAAGCTCCCATCCCAGCTCCTCGGAGCCCTCGCGAACCTCGTCCCGATTCACCGCCCGGCAAAATGCTTTGTCCTTGAGCTTTTTCTTGACGCTTTTAATTTTCATAGTCTTGAACGACTTGTCCGGCCGCACAAGAGCGCACCCGATCATGAATCCGGAAAGCTCATCCACCGCGTAGAGAGCCTTGGCCGCAAGCGATTCACGAGCAACACCGGTATGACTCGCATGACCCAGCATCGCCTGGACCATGTCCTCCGGCCAGCCCCGCTCGAGAAGGATTTTGGAGCCCTCAATCGCGTGCTCCGGAATTGTCGGGTACTTTTCGTAGTCGAAATCGTGTAGAAGACCCACCACAGCCCATTTCTCCTCGTCCTCACCAAAATGTCGCGCAAGCGCCCTCATGCTCGCCTCGACAACAAGGCCATGCTTGCGAAGGTTTTCATTCTTGGTGAACTCGCAGAGAGTGTCCCACGCGGCTTCGCGGGATGGTATTGGATGATCCGTCATTTTCTCGCTCCTTTCGAAAGATCAATCAGTATCTCAACGACCGTCAACTCGATCTGTGCACTGGCCTAAGTATTCAGGAAAACCTGGTTGAGTGGCATACCGAGCCTCCCGAGCATCTGCGCAAAACCGGCAATCATGGCGTCCTTGCCCGCCAGGAACGCAACCGCGTTGGCAAGATCGGGCCTGATTTCGAGCAAATGGTCCTGGACATACCCTACTTGCCCGCGCCAGGCCGTGCCTTCGGAGGGTCTGCTTGCCGTAAGATACACGTCGATAGACTCCCGGCGCCAGGCCTCAATTTCCTCAAGAAACGCAAATCGGTCAGCATGACGCTCGCCGTAAAATAGACGCACCCGCCACCAGTCATCACGCGCGAGAAGGATTTCCTCGACAACCGCACGCATCGCGCAGATCGCCACCCCGCACGCCGCGAGGACAATATCGCGCCTTCGATGTGCGTTCAGCGGGAAACCCTCACCTTCAGGCGCGGAAATCATGAGCTGATCACCCTTCCGCAGAGACGCAATCAGGTGACTCCTCTCGCCCACATCCTTCACGAGGAAATCGAATGTCTCTCTGCCGGGACGGTTGGCAATTGTACCGTGCCAGGAATCGATATCACCGACAACCAGTTCCACGTATTGCCCGGGCTGAGTATGGCCGGCCCAGACTTCGCGAGGAACCCCAAGCCTGAGAAAAACCTGCGCCTCGGTCATCGATACCGCGCTCAAAACGCTTGCCGCGAACATGTCCGCCATGCGGAATGCATTTTACGACCGCGGACGGGAGTAGTCAAAACAGGATTCGCAACGGGTGTGAGCGGGGATTGATTTTTCTCGACCGAGAGTCGTAATTGTAGCCTGGGAATGCATTTCCCGGAACTAGCGGGGACACCTGCTTTTCGAGGACGAAAAGAGGTGTCCCCTGGTTTTGCTGGCTATGTCTTGTTCTGTAGCTCGGAAATGCATTCCCCAGCTACGTGCTACTTTTCGGGGATTCTCTTTTCGGGGACACCTCATTTCGTCCCGAAATGCAGGTGTCCCCGGATCCTGATTAGTCTATGCACTCGATCAGTAGTACAGCCCATGAATGAGCTTCTGCCGGTCAATGTGGTTAACCTGAGCAATCAGTGTATTGAGGGCCGGATCCCGGTTAATCGCCGGGATATTTGCGGCAACGCTGTAAGGATAGATACTGAATGGGAAAGTGCTGTAAGGATATATGCTGTATGGTTTCGGAAGGGCACCGAGGAAGCCGTAGGGATAGCTCTGATTCGCGGGCATGGTATAGTAGTGTACATGCCTCTCCATTGACCCCTCATAAATACCCGATCCTGTCTCAGGATAGCAGTACTCGGTCCTCAGGGAAATATCACCATGCCCGCAGACAGGATAAGCATGATACCAGTAGCCGGCATCCGCGTAGTACAACTCCAACTGAGTGCCGACCCACAGATCGCGTAGAATCTCAAAATATCCCTTACCGCATTCGTTGGTGTAATACCCGGGCCAAAGATCAAGTCCGCTTATTTTGAGCATACCGGTAACACCGCCACTCCTGTATTCCCACTTCATCGATCGGTCGAAGACATCATAAATATCCTCGTCGGTAATTCTCCAATACTCCCAGTAGCCCTCGTCCCTGGACCAAAGCTCCCAGCCGGTGTCGGGATCATAATAAGGGTATGAAGTTTCCAAATCCAGCGTGACAGCCCATTCTCCATTCAACCTGCCGTAATAATCCGCACCGCCGGCTTTCGGATCTCTGGTCACTCCGTTGTTTGCCGACCATATCCCCAGAATACTGTAGGGATCAGCCAGGCCGATATCCGCCGACCGAGGCTCGCCCTGAATCTCGTAAGCGCCGGATGCGTTGGTTCCGAAGAACTGACCGTTCATCAGGAACTTTCCGCCCTCCGAATCTTGTGCCTCAATTATCCACTCCCCGCCGGGCAGGACCCTGGCGACACCGACGACGCCAAACGTGTCGCAGTAGATAGTGACAAGAACGTATCCTGACTTGGAGACAGCATCCTCGCCTACAGAATCGACGCGCATGTAGAAATCTGACGTCCCCAATTCAGCGCTATCGCTTCGGACCCTCTCGACCATCGTTCCGTCCCAATTCCCAAGTAGCCGGTCGACAGACGTAGTAAGGCCCTCTCCTTTCCCTTTGCCACAGCCGAGAGCCAGCAGTGGGACCACCACCAGAAGCAGAATCGCAGAACGTAGAATTGAGATTAGAATGCGCATGGCATTCCCTCCCTTATGAGGTTTACTGGTGGATACAAGTTAGGAGCAGGTTGGAACTGAGGCCATCCTCAGAATACCGCAGGTTCAGTATTAGTCCAGAATATACACTACAACCGTCCGTCTTCCAAATGCAATAGCCTCAGAGTAGGTGTTGAAACACAAATCTATTCTGTTCCCCTTGATCGCTCCTCCGGTGTCGCAGGCAAGAGCATACCCGTAACCCTCAACCCACAACTGGGTTCCAAGCGGTATGAAAGCCGGATCCACCGCGCAGACGCCCCGACCGGCAATGTGGCCGGTCGCCGTGCGGCCATCAGCATACGGTGCGCAGGATATCGGACCGGGATCGTACGCCGTTGCGACCATGCTGATGACATCCCGGCCGAAGCTGCCGCCGCGACTGGCAAGCATGGGAACAGAGCGCGTCCCCACTTTCACCACCCGCTGCCTGGGCTCCTCGATTGTCCTTGAGCCCATGCTGAGACGGAGGGTCTCCTCGCCGTTCCGGTAATAGATCCTGGTGATATCCTCGGCCACACCCGGAGCACCGGGCTGGACTTCCTCCACATGCCCCCTCAGCAGATCAGGATCGGCCTCAACTACTAATGGTGGTTCAATATCGTGCCGACTGGTCAGGTCCAGCACTTCTACACGGGTAATGTCCACAACCATGTCGGGCTCGAGCGGAGTTGAAAGGTGAGGAACAACCCTGTCCATGGGCCCGATCTCTATACCTGCATCATCAAGAAGATCGCAGACAGTCTCGCACGGAACGGTCATCTCCACGGCAGGCCGTCCGGCATCCGACACCAGCACCTGCACAGCTTTCAAGTAAGAAACCACAAGTCCGGTCTTCAATGGGGTTTGAGGGGGTGGCTCGATTCGGTCTTCCGGTGCAAAATCTATTCCCACTTCATGCAGGAAATCCCCGACCGTACGAGCATGCGTGAACAAGCTCTCGGACGTACCCGATGAAATCAGAGTCACATGCTTGGCTGGGGTGCCGCCCGAAATGCCTCCGACAAACACTCTGCCTCCCCAAGCGACAGCGACAATGAGGCACAATGCGACGAGAGACAACTCAACTCCCACCCCAATCCTTCTGGGTAATGGCTCCTCGTTCATTTTTTCTTATTGCCCAATCCGAAACTTGAGCTGTGCCTACCAGCACAGTAGCGAAAAATAGCATCTCTGGCAATCTGTGTCAAGTATCCGCTTTTCCCTCCCTAATTTTGCATAAATACTCAGCTAAAGCTTCTTCATATGGCCTTAATGGGGTAAATCCGCGCTCCCTGAACAGAAGCCCTGACAGAAGGCTGTAAGGCGGTCTTGGTGCGGGTCTCCCGAGCTCCTTGCTTGTGATTGGCCTGACGGGTGTCGAGACTCCCGCCTCCTTCAAGATTTTCACCGCAAAATCGTACCAAGTGGTCTCTCCCGTATTCGTTATGTGATATGTGCCATAATATGGGGTTTCTATGAGTTCTCGAATCCCCAACGCCAGGTCACTCGCGAACGTCGGGCAGCCTTTCTGATCCTTCACAACTGTCAACTCATCTTTCTCCCTGGCCTGCTTGAGAATTATTTTTACGAAATTCCGCCCTTTCTCCCCTATCAGCCAGCTTGTTCGCACGATGAAGTACCGAAACAGCATGTTCCGCACGAACTGCTCACCCAGGAGCTTGCTTTTTCCGTACCATGAGAGCGGATTTGTGTTGTCGCATTCGATGTAGGGCCGGTTGGAATTTCCGGGAAAAACATAGTCCGTGGACAGGTACACAAAAACGCAATTGAATTCCTCTGCTGCTATGACCAGGTTCTGTGTGCCGAAGGCGTTTACGCGTATCGCTACGCCGGGGTCCAGCTCGCATCCATCTACGTCCGTCATCGCGGCAGTGTGTATCACGATATCGGGCTGATGCAGGTAGAAACTGCCTGCTACTTCCTCCGCCCTGGTGATGTCCATCTCATCAAGATCAACCCCGCATACCCGGTAATCCGGCCTGAGAAGCTCCATCAGCACCTGACCGAGCTGTCCCTTATGACCGGTGACAAGCACGGTCTTGCGCGGTCCTCCGGTCGGCTTGGGCAATGGATCGAGGTCCGCCTCTCTACCTTTAGGAAGATCATCCACTAAATCAGATTCAGGCGCTTTCTTGCTCTCCTTACGGCTCATCCGGTCTCCTCCGTTGACTCGCGGGGTTCCCTCAACCAAGGGTGACCGATTATAGCAGAAACATCAGATATTCGATCCGAAAAACTGATTAAAGGACATGACAAGATTCTAGTCGGGAGATGCGGCTCAGACGGCTGATACCGGCCTCGGTGATCTTCCGTGTGACCGCGTCCGGTTCAGGTCGGAAGAACTCTCTCGATGCGCTCGATCAGGTCGGTCCGTCTGAATGGCTTGGTGATAAAACCCGTTGCGCCTGCTTCAAGCCCTTGCTCAAGAACCTCCGGCTCAGCCTTACCTGAGAGCAGGAGCACCGGGATGCCGCGAGTATGCTTGCCGGCTTTGATGGCCGTCAGGACACCGAGGCCGTCCAGGCCAGGCATCAGCCAGTCGAGAAGAACAAGGTCTACATGGTTTTTCTCGATCACACTCAGTCCGTCCGATCCGCTTGTAGCAACAAGTAACTCATACCGGTCCTGAAGCATTTTACATACCAGCTCGCAAGTAAACCTGTCATCATCAACTACAAGAATCTTCAACCGATCGGAATCCTGAGCCTTCTTTAGAGCGCCGTCCTTAGGCAAGCTGGACGACACCCGTTCCTTGGTTTCCTCAGGTTCGATACTCGAATCGTCCCCTTCTGCAAGCGGCAGAGAAGCCGTGAACTTGGAACCCTCACCCCACTCACTTTGCGCGGAAACCTCCCCCCCCATAAGGTGGACCAACTCCTTGACGATCGCAAGCCCAAGTCCGGACCCTCTGTCTGCATCGGTCTCAGAGGGATCCATCCGGTAGAACCAATCGAAAACACGAGGCAGATGCTCAGCTTTGATACCGATCCCGTTATCCTCGATAGTAATCAGTCCCCGGTCTCCCTGAACCGTGGTCCGGATCGTAATCTCGACACTCTCCCCGGAATACTTGATGGCGTTCTCAATCAGGTTACTGAGTACCTGTCGCAACCGGACCGCGTCTGCCAGAACCTCAAACTCTTCACCCTCGTGCTCAATTTCAACCGGCTTGCCGTGATCGATATCACGGTACGATTTCATGAAATCTCCTACGAAATCACCCAACGAGATTCTCCGAAGCTCCATCGAGAGCTTCCCGCGCTCCATTCTTGAAAGAAGCAACAGATCCTCGATCAACGACTTCAGGCTCTCCGCTCCGCTGCAAATCGCGGATAGAGGCTCCTTGATGGTCTCGGGGATCTGCCCTAATGAGCCGTCCAGCAGCATCTCGGCATAGCCCACGATCGGCACAAGGGGCGTGCGAAGCTCATGCGAGACCATTAAGAGGAACTCGCTCTTCTCCGCAAGCACTTTCCTCAACTCCTCCGACTTTCTTTGCATCCCCTCTTCCGCCTTTTTGCGCGCGACAACCTCGCGAACCAGGTACAAGAGGCGGTCAATATTCAGCGGCTTCAGTTCGTAGCTCACAACCCCGTCTTCCCCGACCGCCTTCACAGCGCTTTCCAGAGTGGCGTGGCCGGTCATGAGGATGCAGGAGATACATGGGTTGATCTCTCTGAGCTTTGATACCAGTTCGGTGCCTACGATCTCCGGAAGCTTGATATCTACTACGGCGAGAGGGAATTTGTGCTTGCGATGGAGGTCCAGGGCGGCTTCAGCATCCAATGCTGTCTCAGTAGCAATACCCTCCTCCTCGAATATCTCCTGAAGAGTGGAGGCAAGCGCCTCGTTATCATCAACAATCAATATCGGCGTACTCAGCTTCATTGACAACCCCTTTCTGGGACCGCTGGCGTCCCCGGGCTGTTGAAAAACCCTGGAACCAGGGCAACCACGAGGGTTGCCCCTCCGGGTTTCGCTATTCATCGGGTGTAGGGGCAACCCTCGTGGTTGTCCTCTTCGCTTTTTTCATGTATAGCAGTTTTTTCAACAGCACCGGCCCTATCTATCCACCTCGCCCAGCACGATATCCACTGATCCAAGGATCGCCACAAAATCGGCGATCATATGCCCGGAACCTACATACCCCAAACTTGACAGATTCACGAAACTCGGAGTACGGGCATGGCAGCGGTAGGGCTTGTCGGTCCCGTCGCTTACCAGGAACACGCCCATCTCCCCGCGCGGACTTTCCGTGGCACAATAGACCTGTCCCGCAGGCGGCTTGATCACCCGCGGCAGATTCGGTGCCATGATCTCTCCCGGCGGTGTGTCCTTGAGAAGTTCCAGGCATTGGTTGACGATCCCCACCGACTCATACATCTCACGCAGACGCACCTCGTAGCGACCGAGGCAGTCGCACCTGTCGGAAGTCTGCACTTCGAAATCCATTTCGGGGTAGACCGAGTATGGCTGCGTGCAGCGGATATCATACGGAACGCCCGAACCGCGAAGATAAGGCCCCGATGCACTCCATGCGATTGCATCCTCGGGCGAAAGATATCCGATACCATCCACCCGCATCCTGAAAATCTCCTTGCCGGAAAGAAGGTCCTCGTACTCGGTGATCCACCTGGGCATCTCACCCATCAGCTTGCGGGTCGCTTCATCCATCCGTTCGTCCCAGTCGCGCATCACCCCGCCGATCCGTATGAAATGGTAGGTCAGCCTGGCTCCGCACTGCATCTCGAAGATGTCCATGATCTTCTCGCGCTCTCGCATGCAGTACATGAGCATGGTTGACGAGCCCAGATCGTTGGCGAACGACGCAAGCCATAACATGTGGCTTGCCAGGCGCTGCAACTCGAGACTGAGCGTGCGGATGATATCCGCACGGCGCGGGATCTCAAGCCCCATCAGCTTCTCGACCGCCATGCAGTACGACTGGTTATTGGCCATACCGGCAAGGTAGTCCCATCGGTCTGTGTATGGAACCACCTGCACATACTTGAGACTTT
>CBDUXL010000067.1:0-13011 GCA_965371155.1 uncultured bacterium
CTACAAGCGTTTGATGTTCCACGTATATCGGATGCTGAACTCGCGAAAGGTTCGAAGCATCGATGTCTCCCGGTAGTCATCGCCCTGGGCGCGTATGCTCTCTCCCCGCATTACCTTGGAGCCATCCGCCGGCCATTCCCCGCTGAGTTCACCCGGGAAAAGGAAATCCCAGAAGTCGATTAACCGGTTGGGGTTATTGGGATCGATAAGCGATGTCGGAAGCTCGTCCGCAGTGAGCACGTATCCTTCATCGCCAATCCGCCCGGTGAGATCGATCTTGAACACCGAGTATGTATCATAGTGACCCGTCGCGATTTCCGGGTATTCATGGATGAAATCGTCGTACATATTCCAGTGAAAGAAGTCGCCCTCAGCAGTGCCACTGATGCTGCCGTCCTGATACTCATCCAAGCGGACGGTCGCCTCGATTCTCCAGGCTGCGTTCCAGTACTGAGGCTCCTCGCGCATCACCAGGGCGGAAACTACATAAATATTGCCCGCCCAGGTTCCCACGTGGTAAGGCTCATCCACCGATCCGTTGTCATTCGAACTCGATGACGGGCAACCGGTGAACAGAAGACCCACCAGCGCGACCAGAAAAGCAAGAATGTTTTTTTTCGTTACGGTCATGGTATTCAGGAGAGCGCAAGATGCCGATCATTCTGCAAGATCGTAGACATACGTCAAGGTCTCAAGCGCGGAGTCACCGTGCGAGCCGAAGACCTGTATGGTTATCAGTCCGCTCGACGTAGTGCGGAATCGACCCAGCCAGGTGTTGACATGAGCCGGAAGAGGTTTCATGGAAATCGACCCGTTCTCGGCGTTAACCTGAATGAAGTAAGTCACTTCCGGCGGATCATCACACTGCGTCTTGCAGTACACGATTACGAAGATGTCATCGACGAACAGAGGCGACGGGCCGACACCGACGCGGAAATCCGGATTCTCGTACGTTGAACCCTCTTCTTCTCCCCCCAAGGCGCCGGCTGCGTCAGGAACCCCGTATCCCAGGTGGTCATCGACACCGTTTCCGTCAGCGTCCGGGCCTCCCAACCTGAACGCGGTCTGCTCGATCCGAGCGCGGACCCCCGCCGGAGTCAGGCCGGGATGCAGCGACAACATAAGACATGCTGCCCCCGCCACCTGCGGGCATGCGAAACTTGTCCCTGAGAGCTTAGCGTAGTTCGGGGCCGGGTAGATCGCATAGGGCACATCGCCGATCGGGACATGTGGCACCGTGGTTTGAACTAATGTACCCACAGCCGCCACCGATACTATATCTTCGCCGTAATTTGAAAAGCTTGCGCGTTCAAGAACACCCGGATCGGTTACCTGCCCGTCCTTGTTATCCAGGGCGGCAACCCCGATAACCTCCGGAAAAGCGGCGGGGTAGTACAGGCTATTATGGTCATCGTTCAGATTACCCGAAGATTGGTAGAGTTGCCCGGGAGTAGCATTTCCGCTTGCGGCAACCAGGACCACACCGGCGTTGTAGGCATCCTGAACTGCATCGATCTCCAGGGGGATGGTTCCTTTTCCACCGAGCGACAGGTTGATCACATCAGCACCACGCGCTACTGCGGCATCTATGCCCTTGACCTCATTGGCAATAGTGCACCCGAGGCTCTCGCCGCCGCAGGCTCGAAACGCCATAATCCGGATATCCCATGCCATCCCTGCAATTCCGACACTGTTGTTTCCCCTCGCGGCGATAATCCCTGCGACGGCTGTGCCGTGTCCCGAGTCATCAAAAACGTTCTGGTTTCCCTGCACAGAAGGATCGTGAAAGTTCTGCGTCCACACGATCCTGTCGGCGAACTCCGGGTGATCGACATCCAGCCCGGTGTCCACAACCGCAACTGTCACCGACGAGCTCCCGGTGGTCCTGTCCCAGGCTACCTGGCTGTTGATTGGAATATGATACTGCTGGTGATTGTAGTACGGATCATTGGGGACAATAGAGCAATGGCGGATAAGGTTCGGCGACACTCGCGCGATTCCAGGCGCTCCGTCCAGTCGCGCCAGACCCTCTGCAACGCTTTCCCCGCTTGACAGACCGAAAACCACCGCAGGCCGGTATTGAAATGTCTCCTTGAGCTGAAAACCGTCCAGCGTCGCTGCGTCAAGTGAGGACAGCGACCTGGCATCCTGAAACTCGACAATGATCTCGTCCGCGACGTACTCAAGGCCATGCAGCCGAGCTTCCCAGCTTTGAACCCGTTCCAGAAACCGTTGCGCCTCAAGTTCCTCCTGACCTACGGACGGAGTATAAGCCAGGAGGGTAATCAGAAGAACGAGGATGTGAAGTCGAGAGAATCGCATGGCAGTAAAAAAAAATCGGTTCAATGAAATACATACCGGGTTTCGTGCTGCGGAACTCTCACTGCGTAAATCGCAACACGACTTCGATCACATCGGAGCTTGCTTCGCTCCCATTTGAATCCACAGCCGTCTTGATTGAGAGCGCCTGGTTTCGTGCGCCCTCGGAATCGCCGTTCAGAAACCGTACGAAAGCCTGGAATGCACGAAGGTCTACATCGATGATTTCGTCGTGCGTAGGCGAAGACGAATACTCGCCTGGAAGGTCGATAGCAGTCGATACAGCCTGAGCAGCATCACCGAAATGGAACGACCCGTCGGAATCCATTCCGCTTAACCGGCATCCCGCCAGTCCAACCCATGCATCGACATTCCCCTCCCAGCCGTCAATCGCTGCGTTGAAATCCCCGATGGCGTCCGGAAGCTTGCCCAGGCCGCGTGCCCTGGTCCAGCCCAGCGCGCTGAAAGCGCTGTTCGATCCGAGATTCCCCTGCGCCGATCTGACGTTGTTAAGGTAGTTGACGAAGAAGTCCTCAGCCTGGTAAAACTTGCCCATCCGATATCTCGCCCAGCCCTCAAGCAAGGCTGTGTCGCTTAGTTCGATCACACCGGCATTAACAGTTTGTCCGGCAATGAGTGTAACCTGCCGTTTGCCCGTAAGCCTTATGCCTGCATCGGCATCCAGGAATACGGCAGTCAGGGTATAGGTACCGGGTTTGGTTGTGATTGTGAACGCGCCCGACGAATCGGGATGTCCCACCGCCCCGGTTCCTTCTACTGTTACGGAAGCTTCGGGGCGACTGATGGTTACGCCGAAACTGTCGGTCAGAACTCCACCGACATGCGCAACAGGCTTCCCGCCGCCTCCGCCACAACCGGCGGACAGGAAAGCCTGGATGAATGCAATCAGGAGTAATGATGAATAGAACGCTCGGGCGCTTACTCGACGATGGTCGTAGTGAACCACTGCAGTTCCTGAATCTTGTAGATAAGATCCTGCCTTGGGTCCAGCACGTTCCCAAGGGGCGTATACAGATCGCGTCGCTCGAAGTTAAGTGAAGCATAGAACCCGGGATTAAGGGAGCCGGGGACCCCGATATCGCTCCGCATCCACCACTCGTGGCCACGGCGTTGATGGTTCAGGAAGTAGGCATTTCCAAGAGCCGGAGCATCACAGACACCGACAAGGATACCGCGATCGAGGTCGACATATGCCCGACCCATTATGATAACGTCACCCTTGATGTTGGATTCCTTACGCCAGGTCGTGTAAACCCCATCCCGAGTAAGCCTGGCCTCATCGCTGACATCCACATCGAACTGAAGGACGCCATAATAGTCAATCGCCGCAACGCGGAACCGGTAAGTGGTGCGTATATCCTTCAGTGTAAAGGTGAGCGGGATTTCCATGGTCTCGCCGACCAGCGGAATCGTCCAGCTCATCGGTGCTCGCCAGCTCTCGTTGATGTGGACCTCATAATCCGGAAGGACCACGAGATGGGTGGTCTGGAAGACTTGCCGGACACTGATAGAGCGTGAGGGATCGACGATCTCACCGATAAATTCCATGCCGCTCAGATTGAGAAGGCGACCGGACTCACTGATGATATAAGTGATTTCGGATTCCATGATCGGCGCGATATCGAAATCGCCTTCACCCAGGAGCTCCTCTTCCTCGTCCCCTCCTCCGGTGCCTCCCCCACCGGCACCACCGCCGCCACCGCCAATAGACTGGAGTGGCTCATCGAAACGGCCCGGGAACGGGGGATACTCAAGATCAAGGTCCTCATCGGGATAAGGGGCGGAATAATCCGGCGGCGCGGTGGGACCCCCTCCGGGTTTTTCATACTGGGATGCGTAACTCAGGTCCCATGCCTCATAGATGTGATAGCGCACTGTGGCACCAACCAGCCCCTGCCCCGAGGATGTTATCTCCTCATCGTAGATGGTCCAGATTATTCCTCCAATCCGGTCCATCTTGTGAGCCTGGATCTCGTCACCAATCAGCGTGCAGTAGGTTTGGTAGTTCCATATGGTGCCGTTCCTCGGCTGGAATCGAAGAGTCGCATCGAAGTACTGCTTCGAATCAGCATGACTGGGCCAAAAGGCAAGTACGCCCAGAAGCAACAGGGCGGTAAGCAAATACCGAGCACGTGTCATCAGGTCCTCCCGGTAATCTCGAGATTCTCTCTTATACTTCAGCTTAGTCAAACTTAAGCCTTAGCCAAAACGGCTATTTTAGCCTAAAGTGAAGCCCCGGTCAAACATCGTGCTCCCCGGGCCACCAGGGAAGGTCCGCCCAGAGAGCCTCGAGGTTGTAATAGCGACGGATCTCGGGCCTGAAAAGATGCACAACCACATCCCAGAAATCTATCAGCATCCAGCCCGAGTCGGTGTCGCCCTCGACACCCCAGAGCTTCATTCCCGCCTCGGCCATCGCTACGGAAACACTTCCCTGGACAACCTTAGCTTGCGCCGAAGAATACACTGTGCCCAGAACGACAAAGTCAAGAAACGGGGTGAAGGCTCGAAGGTCATACACGCGAATATCCTCGACCTTCTTGTCCTTCATAGCCTCGACGACCTCCCGGACTTCAGGAGGGATATCCGACCATTGGATAGCCTGATTGTCTGTTTGGTTCAAAACCTTCTTTCGATCGCTCAATGCCTCGCTCATCGACACTCCTCAATCGGTTCCCTCATCACCGACACCCTCCATGAATTCAGCCGGCGGCACCGTCTCCAGCGGCACCGAGCGGATATTCCAGGCAATGGGGGCTTCGTCCTCGAAAACCTCGGCAAGCATCTCCCGGGTCGCGCTGTAAATCGGTCTAAGACATGCAAGCCCTTCCCAAACGATATCCTCAACGGGCACCTGGTAGAACCGGATGTCATCGCTGCCGAGCCTGGACAGGAAACCTGTCAGGCTGATTAGCTCCTCGAATCCTATTTCCGGGACGTTCCGCGGACTCTCCTCGTTGACCGAAACACTGATATTCTCGAGGAACGCGTCTGCGGCACGTTTGAATCTGGTCAGGTTTCCCGGTGTGATTCTCTGCTCCATGAGTTCCTTCAGAAGGTATTGCTGGCGCTCAATCCGGCTGAGATCTCCCCGGGCATCATGGCGAAATCGCGCGTAATTCAGGGCCTGCTCGCCGTCGAAGTGATGCTCTCCTGCTTCGATATGAATATGGACATTACCCCTGCGATCGTCGTAATGCATCGCATGTTCCACCGTGATGTCCACGCCGCCAAGAGCATCCACAACCTCCCGGAATCCCTGGTAATTCACCTGGATGACGTAGTCGATGTCAATTCCCATAAAATTCTCGACCGTTCGGAGTACCAGATTCTCGCCTCCGAGCGCATACGCCGAGTTGACCTTCATGAAGCTGTGTCGGGGTATGTACACCAGAGTATCGCGCGGAATAGATATTATCCTCACGGTCCGCGCATAGAAATCAACCGCGCCTACCATCAGCGTGTCGGACCGATGCGCGAACTCATCCACCTCATCGTATCCAAGCAGGATGAAAGTAACCTTGTCGGTGCCGAAAATTTCCCAGGGTGGGATTTCAGGCTCGCGTGGCGTGTCGGGATTACCGTTCGATTCCCATGGACCGATGCCGGCAAGACCTTCGTAGAATGTCATTGCCGCAATAGCGCCCATAAGCAGAACACTTACCAGGAAACCGACAAAGGTCCAGGCTGCAAGGAAACGCTGATCTGAGAGGGTACGGACCTTCAGTGGACTGAAGCGATATGAGAATTCACTGCGCACGCGAAACAAGCAGCTTAGCCGCCCCCGGCATGTTCCTCGGCATCCGCAAGGGCGTGATTGTAAGCTGCTACTGAATTATAGTCGAGAGGCTGTTTATGAGCAACCAGAAAGGCCAGCACCCACGCCATTACTTCGGGAAACGCTACGCGGACATCCTTGCTCGCCAGATGCCTGAGTTCCTCAACGCCTTCATAGTCCCGTCCAGGTTCAACCTTGTCGGCAACGTAGATCAACTTATCCAGAAGGGACATCTCTCCCGATCCGGTCGCGTGGATGCGAATCGCGTGCAGAACCTCCTGGTCGTCCACACCAATTTCATCTCTCGCGATCTCGGCTGACAAGGGCCCATGCAGCAGCATCGGGATGACAAAGCCGAACGAGTCAGGATCGATCCCCCTGGCCCTCAATCCATCCTCCATTTGACGGGGAGTAAAAAGTCGTGCAAGGTCGTGACAAAGCGCCCCGAGAGCGATTTTCTCTTCATCCAGCCCAAGAGACTGTGTCCTGTTCACCTCCAGGGCGAAATCCCTTGTGGCCACACTGTGCGCTGCGAGGTCCGGACGCAACTCGACCCGCAGATACTCAAGCGCCCGTTTTTCAAGAGGGGAGATTACGCGTTCTGCCACGCCTCTTCGCCTTTCCAGCCGTACAGGCCGTACTTGCGGATGTAAAGGGCAACAGCCGGATGAACGGACTCTTCCGGCATTTCGCCTCGTCTGAGCGTCGCCCTGACTTCAGTCGACGAAAGGGGGATATTGACCAGCGGCAGGAACTCGACCAGATCAGCCACCTTGGGGACACGTTTGCCGACCTCCTCCATGTCCCGGGCAAGCTCGACCTCGAATTCCGGTCTGGCGACAACGGCAATCATGTGGAGCCAATCGGGCAACTCTTCGGCGCCCTCCCAGATGTGAAAAGCGACATTATCGGCTCCGACAATCATGGTTAAAGGCACGTCGGGATACCGCATTCCGTAGCGCCTGAGAGTATCGATCGTGTAACTGGGACCGGGCCGGCGACGTCCCGCTTCAATCTCGATCCGGTCCACGTAAAGCCACTGCTCTTCAAGCGTCGCCAGATGGGCCATCACAAGCCGGTCGCCCGGGCCTGCAATGATTTGCTCGTGCTCCCTGAGCGGATTCCTGAAGGCGGGAATGAGCCCTACTCTGTCGAGCCCGAATTTCTCTTTCACCTCGCGGGCAATTGCGGTGTGGCCGACATGTATCGGGTCGAATGTCCCGCCCAGTAAGCCGATTCCAGCACTCGTGGTCTTGTCCTCAGCCATGGCTTATTTCCTTCTTTGAAGGGTCCCCATAGTATGTTCACCGGATTACCCCGGTTGTTGTTCCTCCAGGTCCTCAAGCCAATCCATCGTAAGCTCACCAACCGCAAGGCTCTCGGGAGGTTCGCCGTCAACATACTCGAAGAACTTCTCACCTTCCTCCGATTGAACGCCCGTGACATCCAACTCAAGAAGGTCCGCCAACTTCCTCAAGAGCGGGCTGATCCCATCACCTCTGACGGCCGAGATCACAATCGGATGCGCCGGACACCTGGTCTCCGAGGCAAACCTCTCGAGGTAATCGCGTTTGAAATCCTCGAGAGTGTCCCTGGGAAGTATATCAGCCTTTGTCCAGCAAACCACTTCCGGCTTGGCTGCGAGCTTTTTATCGTAGGCTTCAAGCTCAGCCCGAATCGTCCGGTATGCGCCTGTCATAGCCTGAAATCTATCTTCAGCGTCCTCCTGATAAAGAGGGATCTCAATTAAGTGGCATATGACGCTGGTGCGTTGAATATGCCTCAGGAATTGGTGACCAAGCCCTTTGCCCTCATGGGCCATCGCGATCAGGCCCGGGATATCGGCCATTGTGAAGCTCGCGAAATCGCCGAGCCTTACGACACCGACAGAAGGTCGCAGGGTTGTGAACTGGTACGCCGCGACCTTCGGCCGAACCGTGCTCACCGCGCCGATCAAGGTGCTCTTACCGGCGTTCGGAAGTCCGACCAGCCCCACATCCGCCAGAAGAACCAACTCGAGAGCTAGTTCCCGACTCTCTCCCGGCTCGCCATTCTCGAACTTCCTCGGCGCACGATTTATGGAGGTGGCGAAACGCGCGTTTCCTCTTCCGCCCTTCCCTCCCTTGGCGACTACAACCTTCTGACCCGGCTTGGTAAGGTCAGCGAGCAACTCGCCTGTTTGCCGATCGCGTACGATCGTCCCCACAGGCACCGGGACAACAAGGTTCTTCTCGCTCTTTCCGCGTCTGCTCTTGCCCTCGCCCGGCTGTCCGTTCTTCGCCACCAATACTCTTCGACCCCGGAAATCCGCAAGCGTCCTCATCCCGGGATGGACCTTCAGGACTACACTTCCTCCCTTTCCGCCGTCGCCGCCCGCCGGCCCGCCGAGAGGACGGTATTTTTCGCGAAGAAAGGCCATGCAACCGTCGCCGCCCTTCCCCGCTCGAACGATAATGTCGACTTCATCGACGAACATTGTTTCCTGCCTGCTCGAAAGGTTGAATGGATCGAGCCAACCATGAGAACAATACACCTTTGCCCGCGCAACCGGCAAGTAAGGGACACATCCAAATGGCGCCTTATTGAGGTCGTAATGCCGATTTTAGAAAATGACAAGCTTTTTCTTTTCGGGTTCCCTTCGGGGACATCTCATTTCGCCCCGAAATGCAGGTGTCCCCCCGATTTGACAACAAAAACCCCGACTGGTTACAGACGGGGTCCAAAAGAGAGGCAAATTAAATTAGTGGCGCAAGACCGGCTCAAGAATCCTCGATAGTCGCCAGTTTCCCCCGCGACCCGCGGTCGCGGAATCGAAGAACACCCTCTCGGGTGGCAAATAGCGTGTAATCTTTCCCGACTCCAACGCCGGTGCCGGCCTTGATTCTATAGCCACGCTGGCGCACGATGATGTTGCCGGATGTCACCATTTGACCGTCTCCGCACTTCAACCCGAGCCTCTTGGAGATGCTGTCACGCCCGTTGCCCGTGGATCCTTGTCCCTTTTTGTGTGCCATGGCTGTTCTCCTCTATGAATAGTGGCGCGCGACCGGCTATTCCTCGGCTTTCTTCTTCCTGGGTTTGGCTTTCTTCTTGCCGGTCTTGGTCTTCTTCGCTGGGGCCTTAGTTTTCTTCCCGGTAGTCTTGGCTGTCTTTGCCTTGGCCTTAGGCTTCTTCTCCGGCTTCTCCGCCGCAGCTTCAGGCTCCGCGTCCTTCTCGGCCTTGGTTTCCTTCGCGACGATCTCGGATTTCTTGGCCTTCTTCCGCTTCTTTTTCTTATCCACAACCCGCTCGTCACGCTTTCCAGCGCCCTCGATAACCTCAACCTGGAGCTGGCTCGCGTGCTGCCGATGCCCTCGGGTCCTCATATACCCCTTCTTGGGCCGGAATTTCTGAACGATGATCTTCTTGCGCTTTGTCTGGTCCAGAACCGAGAACGTGACTTTCCCATCCTCGACAAACGGCTTGCCGAGGACAACATCATCGCCGTCAAGAAGCATCAGGACTCTATCGGTTGTGTACGAGCCACCCTTCTCGACAGGAATCTTCTCCGCGAGAAAGATGGTCCCGGGTTCGACCAGATACTGCTTTCCGCCAAGTTCAACAACTGCTTTCATCTATTCGTACGCTCACACCAAAATGTGACGCCTGCAAAGACGTAACCCGTAATTTTACGACACTTTGCTCACCTAGTCAATATATGTTGAGCGGTTTTCGGAGAAAGATTCCTCTGCCGTGTCGGCGCCGGAATAGGGATATTGGATTCATGCACAAGGATAGACAAAGTCATATGTAGTAATTCAAGACTGACTAAAGCGCGATTGTATCTCCTCCATTGCGATTTACAAGCCATAAGGGAATAGGCTTGATACTAGTTTGTTGCCTGGGGCCCAAGTTTTTGCTCAGGCTTGCGAAAGGCCAGGCATTCAAGAGGAGGACAGATATGAAACTCGTGCAACAGTACGGAATACTCGGTTTCATTGGCGTGTTGATCGTCGGTTACGTCATCTGGGCAGGATGCAGTGGCGGGAACTCGGCTGTTTCGCCTGACCTGAAGCCGGGCTCCGATGAATCGCTAGTGGCGCCTGGAGATCCATCGGACCAGATTTCTCCGGACCAGCCAAAAATGATACTTGGTGCGTACCGGATCAGCATAGACGAGCCCGGCGTATGCACGGTGGTTCCTCTCAGGCAGGTCGATGCGCATTTCGATGTAACGAACATGGTTTTTCCGCCGAACTGCAACGACTGCTTCCAGGGCACGTTGGTGAGCCAGGAGGGAGAGGACTGGACATTCAATTTCACACTAAAAAATCCTTCAGCCATTACAGGCTACGATGTCCGTGCGGTTCTGCTGGACATGGCCGGCATTACGCTGATATCCGCTCCCGATTCATACACGGAAATGTATGCTTCACCGGAAGACCCCACACCGGTAAACCCGTTTTTCATTTTCGACAGCGGGAAAGGACTGAATGTATGGGGTCCAATGGCGGTGGGAAGCAGAGAGGTCGGCTTCACACGTCCGGAGGGAGCCAAGTTCTCCGAGATCGATGTGGTCATCGACGCGAGCTGGCCCGGAAACCAGGAAGAACCCACGAGAATCTGCAACATGCAGTTTTCCAATGACTCGATTCCCAATAACAGCAGTACCACAATTAACCTCACATGTCACATTGTGGACAGGCAGGAAGACGTGGACTCGGTCACTGTCGATCTGCTCCCCCTGGGCGGGGGCAGTGCAGTAGCTCTGACGGACAACGGCTTCGGCAACTGGTTCGTCGGCGAAATCAAGTGCTCCCCGTTGATCGAGGCAGGAGTCAAAACCCTCTGGATCACGGCGACCAGCGGAGGCGACTCCATCCAGAACAAGGTTAACCTGACCGTTGAAGACTGGGTCCCTGGGCCGGATGACCCCGCAGACTGGACCGTGCTCGTTTATCTGCACGCGGCGGACCTCCCCGACGAGGAAGACATCAACGAAATGGAGATGTCGGGTTCGCTTGAAGGGGAATTCAATTTCATCGTGCTTTGGGATAAAACCGGCGGCGAGGATTGCATCCTGGAAGTTGATACTGATCCCGAAGGACACAACGCGACGATTATCAGTGAGGCGGTCGATGACGGGGGCGCTGTAATCCCCCCGGGCGGACTGGATATGTCGGACGGCCTCACGCTCGAGACATTCCTGCTCTGGGCAATGGATGAATATCCCGCGAATCACTACCTGCTGGACTTGTGGGACCACGGCGCGGGCATTTTCGTTGGTGAGGATCAACCCCTGATATACCGAAATGTCTGCGGAGGGTTGACTCTCTGGGAGATTCGCGACGCGTGCGAGACCGCCCTTGAAGCCCAGACACTCGTGGACAAGTTCGACATTATCGGTTTCGATGTTTGCATTCTGGGCTGGATCGAAACCGCGTACTGTCTCAGGGACGTTGCGGATATCGTCATTGCCAGCGAGAACAACGAGCCGGGAGGCGGATGGGATTACGGCCCGCCGTTTATCAACCTTCGCGACAACATCAACACCTGCACCGCGCAGGAACTTGCGTACGATATCGTCGAGTCCTACATGGATTCGTACACCGATCCCGGCCATCCCTATCACTACCTGGCATCGGACTGCACACAGGCCGCAAGCTCTACATCGGCACTGGTCAGCTCCGTGATCCCGGCACTTAACGCATTCGCCCAGGCCTGCATGGATAACCTTCCCGCTTACCAGACCGAGCTGGGCCAGTGCCGGGCTCTGACAAGCTACTGGGGCACCGGGGTCAGCGACATAGGCCATTTCGCGTACCAATGCACTGAGCACGCCGACCTTCCGGCCAATATCAAAATCCCCGCTCAAACGCTGGTGGATGCCGTTGAATCCGCGATGATTCATCACGGACACAACTCCGGAGTACCGGCGGCTGAATCAGGATGGAAAATCTGGTTCCCGGCGGATATCTCCACAGAAAGCACTTCCTTCTGCAATCAGTACCAGTCGCCCGGATTCCTCGAGTTCGGCGATACGGTCTGGAATGACTTCCTTTGGGCGTTCTGCGGCGAGGATCCCGTGATATCGGGATGGCTCCAGATCGAGCAGGTGGAATTCGACGACTCGGCGGGTGGGAACGGCAATGGAGTTGCCGAACCCGATGAGCTGATCGATGTCACACTGACGGTTCGAAACAACGGCGACGCGACGGCAACCAATGTCGGATGCACGCTTGCAGTCGCTTCAGGTTCCGAGTCGGAATTTGAGATTAATTTCCCCACCCAGACATTCCCTGACACAAACCCGGGACAGATCGGAACCAACGTTCTTCCCTTCCAATTCCATATTCTGGGAACAGCAACTTCGGGAACAATGGCCAGCGCACTGGCGGATCTCACCTGCGATCAGTCTGAGTCCACCAATATCCCCGTCACCTTCCCGATCGATCCTTCCGATTACCTTTTGATCGATCTGGATGTCGACTGGACAACCGGTGTTGAGATAATCGGGGCAGTGGAGGCGCTGGGGTATACCGTCGATCAGATGATAAACGGACGGATCGCCGAAGCACCGATGGAATCGTATCCCATAGTGTTCATCACGCTCGGCATGTTTGCGCTGGACGACTACGCGCCCGATCAGGATGACTACGATGCGGTCGAAGCGTACCTGAACTCAGGCGGCATGATCTACATGGAAGGCGGCGATGTTTGGTACTGGATGCCGTATCTCGGCTGCCCAGACTTTTGTCCGCTGTTCGGAATCTTCAGCGATGATGACGGCAGTACAGATGATCTGGACATTCTCAGTGGAGACCCCGGCACTTTCCTTGCTGGCCTCACACTCCCTTACACCGGTGACGCGGACTGGCCGGACAACCTTTATGGGACCGGCGGCGGCGAGGTTG
>CBDUXL010000068.1:0-12925 GCA_965371155.1 uncultured bacterium
CAGCCTGATAGCCAAAAAACCCCGAGCCGCCTAAATGACGAAAGTCGAGGGGACGCTCGCGGTCCAAAGCGAGAAAATCAAACCACACACGGACCTGCGTCAATTGAATTTCATTCCCTTTGGCGCTAATATGAAACGCTCCCGGTTAGCCGGATGGTTGTTTGATTATGCTCGTAATAATGGCCGCAGATGCCTCCGCCCAGGATGTGGCTGAGGTTGTGAGAGTCGCATCGGAAGAGACCGGCGGCTCGCATCGTGTCGATATCTCGTCCACGGACGGGCGCATGGTTGTCTCTATCCACCCGGACGGCTGTACGCTGGACTCCGCGAGATTGGCACTCTGCCATGGGGTGGTGGATGTCGAGGATGCGCCTCTGCTGTACAAACTGGCAGGGAAATCCGATCCCGATACAGCGTGCGAGTTGCCGACCAGGAGAGTGGTGGAGGTTCCGTTCGCAGATGCAACCTTCGGTGGGACACAGTTTGTTGTGATGGCCGGTCCTTGCGCGGTTGAAAATGAGGCGGATTTGCTTGCCGTTGCCCGGGCTGCGAAACAAGCGGGCGCGAAATTCCTTCGAGGCGGGGCGTACAAACCACGCACGAGCCCATACAGCTTCAAGGGTCTCGGCAAGGATGGCCTTGACATACTGGCGACTGTGAGGCAGGCGGTGGGGATAGGAGTTGTGACAGAGGCGATGGAGCCGGCGACGGTCGAGCTGGTCGCCGGCGTCGCGGATATGATCCAGATCGGTTCCAGGAGCATGCAGAATTTTCCCCTCCTTCGCGAGGTCGGTCGGCAGTCCAAGCCGGTTCTCCTGAAAAGGGGCATGAGCGCTACGCTCGAAGAGTGGCTTGGGGCGGCGGAGTACGTGCTTTCGGAAGGGAATCCGAACGTAGTTTTGTGCGAGCGTGGAATCCGGACTTTCTCCAGGCACTCGCGCCATACCCTCGATATCGGCGTCATACCGGCCATACGCGAGCGAAGCGACCTTCCCGTTGTGGTCGATCCGTCTCACTCGACCGGCTCCAGGTTGATGGTGCCTGCGATGTCGAGGGCGGCGATAGCGGCGGGCGCTGATGGACTTCTTGTTGAAGTGCATACCGAGCCGTCTCGAGCGCTGGTGGACGGATTCCAGATGATTTCTCTGGATGAGTTCAGTGCTTTGATGACTGAACTGGAGCGCCTGGCGCCAATCGTCGGTCGCACGATTCATTAGCACCCCCTTGAGGCTAATAAACTCAACTCAATTCTCTTGACACTATTGCTTTAATGCGGTACATAGTATCTGGAGCGATTCGAGCCTAATGATACTATGCGCGCTGAGCCGCAAGGACCCTCCAGACCCGTTCGATGGCACGGTGTTCTCTGACGGTGCGGAGGCGGCTCACCATTCCGATTGAACAAGGGGACACAGGCGGTTGACAGATTTATCCGAAAACAGCAAAGCAGCCCGGATATCCACTGAGGAACTCAGGATAATCCTGGGCGGCAAGAAATACCGGATCAACGGGAAGACCGTGGTTGAGGCTTTCGATCGGGCCGGATACGGGGATTCAGGCGACCCTCATGTGCGTTACTTTGTCAGGGTCGATGGTGAACTCAAATCTGTGGAGTCTGTTTTCGGCAAGATTGTGCCGATCGAGCGCAAGGAGATCACCCCGGAACTGGCGGACGAGATTGCGCACATTTTCGAGGTGCTGGGTTTCGAGATTCTTGACCGGGACAAACATCACGGTCGCTGACTTCAGGAGCCCGACGGGCCGGGTCCGGGCGGGGTGCGAGATAACAATGGCTGACAAACGTGATTACTACGAGGTTCTGGGTGTCGATCGTAAGGCGACTCAGAAACAGATCAAGGACGCCTACCGTCGCCTCGCCCGAAAGCTGCACCCGGATGTAAATCCCGATCCGGCGGCTGCGGAGAAATTCAAGGAGGTCGGAGAGGCCTATGAGGTCATCTCCGATGCCGAGAAACGCGCCAAGTATGACCAATTCGGACATGCGGCGTTCCAGGCCGGGACCGGCGCGGGTCCGGGAGGATTCCCGGGCGGAATGACAATCGATATCGAGGACCTTTTCGGCAGGAGCGGTGAATATAGCGGGACATTTGGAGACATATTCGACAGCCTGTTCGGCGGGATGGGGGCGAGAGCCGGACGGGCGCGACGTGGACCTCGTCGCGGGCCCGACCTTCAGCATGTCGTGGAGCTGTCGCTCGAGGAAGCTGCCAAGGGGGTCAAGAGAAACCTCCGCTACCGTCGTCACTTCACCTGCCCCACATGCAAGGGATCAGGCGGAGCGCCCGGAACCCAGCCGTCGGTCTGCCCGGTCTGCAATGGAGCCGGCATGGTCGGCGAGCGTCGCGGTTTCATGGTTTTTGAGCAGACCTGCCCTCGATGTCATGGGGCCGGCCAGATTAACACTGTGAATTGCTCCGAATGCGTCGGGCAGGGAGTGGTCGAGAAAGAGGAAATCCTGCCTGTCGAAATCCCGGCCGGTGTGGATTCGAACTCGAAAGTCAGGTTCGAAGGACAGGGTGAGGCCGGTGCAAACGGTGGTCCACCGGGTGACTTGTACATCATAGCCAAGGTCAGGGAGCACGATTTCTTTGTCAGAAAGGGCGACAATTTGTACTGCGAGGTCCCTGTCAACATTTATGAAGCGGCGCTGGGTGCGAAGATTCGAGTACCGACACTGACTGGATCGACGACCGTCACTGTGCCTTCCGGTGTCACGTCCGGCGAGCAGGTGACGCTCAAGGGGAAAGGCATTCGTCATCTTCGAGGATGGGGCGCGGGCGACCAGATCATCAATTTGAAGGTTGTGACACCTTCCGGTCTGAACAAGAAGCAGAGGGAGTTGTTCAAGCAGTTGCAGTCTCTGGACGGAACGGACGTACGCAGGCACTTGAAAAAGGGAACAACGTAGGGGAGCAAGGCTTGTGGGTGTTTCGGGGGTTGGTGTTTCCAGCGAAAAAAAAACTTGATTTTTTGTTTCCGGGGAACGGGTGGCGTGCGTTTATTGGTGCGGGTTTGGGAGTTGTTTCGAGCGTTTCGGAGAAACAGAAGGGATTTTGTGGAAACGGGTGGTTTTGGTGTTTCGGGAAACGGTGTTTCTGAGCGGATTCATGGCGTGTACGGGAGGGGGTGGCGGTTTTGGCGGGGCCATCCAGTAACAACTCGGACGGGTTAGAGGGGAAAGGCGACATGGGGGGGAAGAGATCCTTTTTCTATCCCCTACCGACACAGCTTGGGTAAATGCGGTGATCTCGATGGACCTGATCACCGCGACCATCTTCACCCTTTCCATCGTCTCGGCAGTGTACGGTCTCGTGATAGGGCCGAGATTAAAGCAATAACCGATTAACCGGGCCCTGACTCTTCATCAATACAGCCCAATCCAGCATGAATACCGGCCCACAGCAATACTCCCCAGGTGGTCAATTTGTGAAAGGCTGGGGTGATTGGTATAATAATTTTTGATAGTCCTCAGCCATGCAGGAGGAAGGTTGAGGGTGGCAGCAGGATAGAGTAATGGGATCCGAAACGGTGAATTGGGACGAGGATTTTATCAAAGCTCTACGTGAAGGCACATTGGTACTTTTCGTTGGTGCAGGTGTTTCTCGTGATGCTGGGTACCCGGATGGTGAATGTTTAGCTAGAATGGTGACCTCCCGTTGTGAAGTAATAACGGCACTTAAACATCCGCTTCAGGATCATTATCAGGATCTGCGGGACCTCGGGCATCCAGTCCATGAGTATGTCAAGAATATTGTGCTCGATTGCGATGTTTGTATCAGGCCAAAACAGGCGAATTCCGCAGTCTTGCTCGACTTGTTTCGGGATAAAACCAGCGTCAAAATCGTTACCACTAACTATGATCCACTGATTGAGACTTTGGCTGAACATAGAGGTTGGAAAGGGAAACTCAATATTAGGACTCCCATTGATCCCGGACAAGGAGAACGTGTATCTGGAATAGTGCATTTGCATGGCTGGGTTCATGGGGAAGATCCATTGGAGATGATCGTCACTCGTGGTGACTTTCGCAAAGCATATTATGATGATAACCAATGGGCCCAGACATTCCTCAGAAGGTTATTCAAATACAATAGCGTAGCTTTTGTGGGATATAGTGGAGATCACCCCATTGAGTACCTATTGGAGAGTTTCATTTGGGATTCTGATCACATACACTACGTCTTTTTACCTGAACATCAACGGGCAAAAGAGATGCTGCCTGTTGGCACCAATCAGGCTGCTATTACTTCCCCCCAAGATGCATTGCTGAGAGGGACTCAAACAGTGATGCATAAACTAGTTGATCAATGTAAAAGAAAGCTTTTACCTTTATGGTACGAAGAGTGCGAGGATGAGCCTAAGCACCGTAACCTATGGGAAAAGATAAAACAGCTTGTCCGTGCTGGGAAGGAGGGAATGCCGATATGATCATTGCGGATTACGAAATCCTATTCCTTCGCGAGGAAATATGGGTCAAGCGAGTGGTTGAGCAGGCAAAGGTTGACTCACCTGAAGCAGATGTGCTTCTGTCCCGACTAGATGAGCCTCACACAGTTCGGTATTTCGTTCGGTATGCGAAATCAATTGAATGGGCAAAGAAACTGGATAGTATTGGCAGACTAGATGAACTTTTCGAGCCGACTGAACGGTCAATGAGCAGGGAATTATCTTTGTTGGCCCGATGGTTACTAGCTGAGTTTCTTCTTGAATCCTCAAACTTCGTTGTATTCCTAATGCATAAGCATGGGCTAAGTATCCATCCCGATTTCGGCAAACTAATCACCGCCTCACTCTCCTTCAGGAGGTTCCAAGGCCAACTGAAGAAAAGGGCGATGTGGGTTGTTTTGCTCGACAAAATCGGTGTGATTAGACAGAACCATGGGGAGGCCATGCACCTAATGGGTTCCGTAGTGGAAGATGGAGGTAATGACACAGCTTTGCTTCTTCTCAAGCGACTGACCCAGCCATATATTGTGCTGGAGGAACCCTGGAAAGGCTGGCAGACTGAGAGTATGGTGCAATTCGACCTTGGCCCTGATGTCCGGGATGGTATGCTGCAATATACTTGGGAACGCTACTTCCGTGGACGTCTTAATGAGTACGCTTTGAACTTGATCCCCATTCTGACAAACCACCTTCAGGAAGCAGATACTCTTCGAACTGCATCGTCAGGAAGCGAAGACGAATTGAATATTGACACAATAGATAATATCCGCAGCGGGATCGTCGGTTTCCTGTTTGATTCCGCAAGAGAAGTTATTGACTGGTTATTGGAATATGAACCTAATAACGCTGCCGCGGTCGTCGAGTTGTGGCTGAATTCTACAGTCCCTTTGCTCCAGAAACTTGGGCTACATGGTCTTGCTTTAGCCCCGCCTGGGAAATCACGTGCGGTAGAAAGAATGCTGGATCATAATCTGTTATTTGAAGAATACTGTGACCGAGAAGTCCACCAAGTGCTGGAACGGCGCTACGGTGCTGCTTCCGTCAAGGCCAAGAAGCGGTTCAGAGCTACAGTTAACAAGGAATGGAGAAGGTTGATTTCAGAGTCTCAACAACCCGAAGAAAAACTCTGGCGTGTGCTCCCTCTCTATGAACTCATTGTAACAGCCCTGGAGTCAAATTCCTCCGACGCAGTACTTAAGCGCGCCCAATTGCGCGTAGAACGGAAGTGTTCGGACTTGCCCAAGCTGCTTGAGGGAAAGCGTAAGGTCCGCACCATGCCAACTGGGGGAACTGTCAGCCCGAGTGAATTCTCAGTAATTTCAGACAGCATGTCTTTTGAGGAGACGATAAATGCACTATTAGGAGCAAACAAATTTCAAAGGTTCGCAAGCCTTCAGCAAGTTTCCGCAACAGTTGCCTGGGATTCCGCATGGGGACTTGGCTTAGCTGAGCACATGCTGGCACGGAAGATATGGGACAAGGAATTTTGGGGAGCAGTAATTTGGGGCTTCAAGGGTCAGCAACTGGATGAGAGCCAATGGCGATCCGTGCTCGATCTAATGCTTAATCACCAATTCCTGGTTGACCATGCTCAATTGTGCGCCAGGATGATCTCTGAAGGTTCGGATGAAAGGAAAGGGACACTTACCCCGAATCTCGCCGATCAGGTTACCAAGTTGGCTCAGTTGCTTCAGAGTCATGCTGAAGAGGTGGATAGGAGCCAACCCCGTTCGCAGGCTGGATTCCTTGGTTCCCTCCAGACAGTCGGGGGCCAGTTGGCGATGTTCTGGATACGCTGGATATCACGGGCTTTGAATTCTGACAACGAATCACTTCAGGTTAGGGCTGTCGACTTCCTCTCAAACCTTGAATCACTGCT
Organism: uncultured bacterium; assembly: GCA_965371155.1. GTDB lineage: Bacteria > JAJVIF01 > JAJVIF01 > JAPKYR01 > JAPKYR01 > CBDUXL01. The sequence continues at coordinate 6,347 of CBDUXL010000068.1, forward strand.
TACTGGTTCATCGAATTCCTCGCACTACGCAAGGATAATGGCAGCAAGTCAGTTCCCGTTCCTTTACTCCCAACAGAAGGAATGGACTAAGCGGACTATTCTCCAATGGTTCAACTGGCAAGACAAGGAAAGAGCAGAAGAAGCCTGGAATGGTTTCCTTGTGACAAACCCGATTGACATTAATGCCGTAAGACCCCTCTTGAATCACTATCGAGATACAGCCCGTAATAATGAGCTTTTCAGGCGAGAAGTAGGAGAGCTTTTCATACGCCAGGTGGCTGTAATCCAGCTCTATGGCCAGAAGCACAAGTTACAGGTGCCTAGTGATTGGCTATTAGGTATCCTTAGTGAACTTGAGGAACCTGACAGGATCATGTTCGCATGGAAGGTCCGGGAAGCGCTTGGGTCAATGGATGAAGAAAAAGTCAAGGCCCAGTGGCACAGATGGCTTAGCTCACATTGGAAAGCCCGACTTCGGGACGGTCCAAATAGCATTAGCCCAGAAGAAGCAGCGACCATGGCGACATGGAGCATACTATTGAAACCCTTCTTCAAGGAGGTAGTGGACTTGATCTGCAAGGGACCTGCTCCTGCGTTCGAGTATACGACCTTCTTCTCAGATCTCAGGGAGCAGGATTTCATCAAGATCGATCCGGGATCTCTTCTCAGAATGCTTGCATTTGTACTGGAAGGAGCAGATGAGACGTTACAGAAGTATCACCTTGAAACGGTTGGCGAGATTCTTGAAGACATCATTCAACCCGAGCAGCATGTGCAACAACTCCGTGTTATCTGTAACCACCTGTCCAGGCTCGGATATGAGTACTCGCTCGACCTTGCCAGAAGATTAGGTGTCCTTGAAGATGATTGAGGACATGGGAAAAACTTGAGGGGCCTACTTGCCTAGCCGGTAGTGTAGCAGGATTTCGGTTCAGCATCCAGACGGCCTGTGTTACCTTTTCCGATCGCGGTTAGGGAGAGTATCAACCAACCTCGAAGCCGGTCGGCATGTGCCAGAATCGCTGGCAGATCTGTATCACCAGATCATCAGGCGCAGTGTGACCCTTGAGGCTCAATCGAAACGCCCTGATTGTGGCCATCTCGACCAGCCCGGGTGTCTCTTCTTCAGGCTCGGGTTCAGGCGGAGGGGGAACCAGCCTTCCCCGTTTGTCAAATGGGTTGTGCTTCTTTGGGGCGTCCCTGAATTCGTTCACGTGTATCGCGAACATGCCGTCCTCGGCCGACATCTCCAGAAGCGGTCCGAAAACTCCCAGATCACTATCGCCCTGCATCAGAAGCGCGCTGGGCAAACGCACGGCCTGCGTGCCCTTGGAGGGCGGGGTCCAGCAGATGTCCAGGAAACCCTCATCTTTTTTCGATGCGAAATCGAACCAAACCTCCCATGAGTAAGCAGTCGCGGCGTCGAGGCACAATTCCCGAAGGACGATCAACCCGACCGGCAAGTCCTTGCATCCAGGATCGCCGTCCGCCGGCAGAACAGGCAGCTCCTGGATGTTATAGACATTCAGATCGCGATCCCATTTCGTGTCGTAAGTTGGGAGCTTGACATAGCCGAGGCCGGGGTCTCTTTCTTCGGGATCGAAACCGTGTTGCATGGCAATATATTCTACCAAAACCAGCGTGCTTTTGTAGGGTTCAGCAGCGGTTGATTCGCGACCGGCACCAGGCAGAAATCATCAGAAGCACTCCCAGCAGTGTTATGATGCCGCCGTGCAGAGTCATTGGATCTGTCAGAAGGGCGCTTACGATCATGCCTGCGGAGGTGCAGGCGACGGGTTTCGGGTTCGAAGACCTGTCGGCGGCAAGGAAGATTCCACTCAGAAAAAGCAGCACCGGCGCAAGTGTGACACCGAAGGATGTGGGAAATCCGAAAGTGAAAATCGACCAGCCCGCGATGAGGGGATTGGGCAAAAACGGAAACCAGATCGCGACAACTGCCGCAATCAGCCCGAGCCATTGCGTCGCGGACGGCGAGGAGGCATTCCAGTTTTCGGGTCCGAAATGCGAAAAGGAGACCCAGCGATGCTTTCGATCCATGATTAGAAGCACGATCGCTGCAATGCAGATTAACAGGCCGGCAATCCCCGATCTCAGGATGAACGCTCGAATTAAGGGCCCAGGAAATGGGGAGACAGCAGCGTATGCAATCCACAGTCCGTAGCGCGTCAGACCGAGTAAGCCGAAATAGACGGCAAACAGGATTCTGAGCACTCGCCATCCACGATCCTGATGCCACCAGAGCGAGATGAATGCCATCAAACCAAGAAACTGGCAAAGTATGCCGATAAATCTGGCTTCATCAATGTGCCAGTAGCCATAATGGGCTATCTCAGGAGGAAAAAGCATTGAGGGAGTGTACTATCCTGGAAAGGTCCAGCGTTTCTTATACCATGCGGGCGATGACATTTGCACCCGCCTGCACCAGCGAAGTCCTTTAGGGCACAGGGAGCGTATGGTAACATACCTCGCCCGGAGGCTATTGATGAAGATTCTGATAGAACTCTACGATCACCGCTACGAGCTTTGGAATTACCCTGAGTGGTGCCTTGGAGAGGTGCAGGCGCTTGCCTACGATCATCAGGTGGTGGCAGTCCAGAGTGATGAACAGTTGCTCGAACACCTCCCTGACTCCGAGGTCTATTTTGGATGGGCGATACCCAAGCACAGGTTTGCGCTGGCGGCCAAACTGAAATGGCTTCACTCGGCTGCCGACGATGTCCGAAAACAGCTTTATCCTGCGTTCGTGGAAAGCGATGTTGCGCTTACGATGTCGCGGGGGACGAGGGCGGCGGCGATCGCCGAACACGCGCTGGGCATGATGCTATATTTTGCACGCCAGTTTCATATTTGTGTCCGAAACCAAATGCGCGCAGCCTGGGCGAGAGGCACATCGTGGGATCATTTCCCCGACTTCAAGGAACTGGACGGAAGCACGGTCGGGATAATCGGGTTGGGACGAATAGGCAGAGAGCTGGCCAGGCGCTGTAAGGCGCTTGGAATGAAGGTGATCGCCACAACTAAGAAGGACCCATCCAGAAAACCCGACTACGTTGATCACCTGGGTCCGCCGGAGGACCTTCCGCTGCTGCTCGAAGAAAGCGATTTCCTCGTCTGCTGCATCCCCGAGACCGGCGACACGGAGCACATTATGAGTTATCAGGAATTCAAGCGGATGAAGAAGGGCTCGTATTTCTTCAATGTCGGGCGTGGCACCGCAGTCAACGAGGATGAGTTAGTCGAGGCGCTGATGGATTATTTGATCGCCGGTGCGGGTCTGGACACTTTCGAGCGCGAGCCCCTTCCCGATGACAGCTATCTCTGGCGCCTTGAGGGCACGCTGATCACGCCCAGGATCGCGGGGATTGGCCCTTATTTCTGGGGACGAACACACGAGGAATTCCTGAATAACCTCCGCCGGTATCTGGCCCGCGAGCCGTTCGAGGAGACTGTGGAGAAAAAGGTTTGGGTGGATCCGTCGAAAGTCTCTGAGGAGGAGGCAGAGCAGGTCGAATCCGAGGGAAACGAAGCTGTCTAACTGCCTAAGAGGCCTTCAAGGAGACCATATATGCAGCGTCTCATTGTGAGACGCTTTTCTCCATATTGGGTGCATTATGCTCCGGCGGAGTTTGGCGACTGTAGCAAAATGTAACGATGCTCCAGGGTCTCTGATGGCCGTCCAGTCACTAACATGATTCCCAGGCACTTGAATGGGGTTCTGTTGTCTGCTAGTGGGAGTTATGTGGAGCAAGAACTTGCAGACCCTTGAATCATCGGTTGTTTGGCATAGTAATTGACAATAACAAGCTGGGAATGATGGGGAGTCTGTTTCGTGGAGTACCGTCCCTTCATCCTTATCACCAGAGGAAAATTACCGGCCTATATCTCCTACGTCCGTACCGGCTGCGGGTGTCCCCAATCCGCAGCCGGCTAAAAAGAAAAAATAGCCTCCTATTTGTGCTGATTTTTCTAGTCCTACTTCCCTTTCCCGTGATGAGCCCACCGACAGGTGGGCTTTCTGATTGCCCCTTGCATACAGTGCAGCAACGCCGCTAAGATAGCTGTTGGTGTTTCTCGAATATCATCCTGATCATCTTCCCAGGCTTGCAGAGCTGCACCTCGGGTACACATCCCGCGCTCGGGGCATGCCGGCGTTCCCGGAAGAGCACTGGGAGGCGACCTTCACTCGTCCCGGGATCGATCCCCGTCGCGATGTGATTATTGCAGCTCAGGCAGGCCCTGATGGATCCCCGGTAATATCGGGATTCTGCTGGCTTTACAGTCACCCATCGGCATCGAGAGTCATACTCCGCGGACCGTTTGTGCCGCCTGACGATCGGAACTGCGCGAGAGTCCTGGGTGAGCTATACAATGAAGCGATCGCAAGGACCAAGCCGCTCGGTGAGAGTTTCATGGAAGCCAGGTCTCTTTATTCCACATGGGAAGAGGAGCTGGCAAAGGTGGGATTCACTCAATACGGAACAGTCGAGCGATGGCGTAAATTCCCGTTGCAGGGGGCGATCGATCTGCCATCGCTTCCTGAGGGGATCGAATTGCGTCAATGGCGCAGTATGACGGATATTCCGGTTCTTATGAGGCTTTTCGAGGATATTTTTTCGGAGCACTGGGACTATGTTCCTCCCCGTAGGGAGAGTTGGGAGGAGATTGCGAGGGGAAAGGGTTTCGAACCGAGGCTCGTGATTTTTGCTGAAGATAGAGGAGACCCGGTTGGATATGCGTTTGGAGAGCGGATTCCCGACCCATCCGGCATCACGCTGCAAGCGGTGTATCTGGCGTCCATAGGATTGCGATCCGATCACCAGAGTAGGGGGCTGGGGGGGATTCTCTTATCGCGATGGCTCAGGGCGGCGTATGATTCAGGTCTCAGGGCGGCGGAGCTGGATGTAGACGCCGAGAACCGGGCGGCAAAATTATTGTATGAGCGGTTCGGGTTCAGGTGTTTGAGGTCGGAACGGGTGTGGCGCCTGTATTTTAGTGCTTCACACATTGAAAAATAGCCTGTTTACGCTCCACATGTTGCAAACGTCGGACGAACCGGAGTAGAATCTCGTATCCCAAGACCGAATGGAGAGGACTGATGAAGCTTTTTATAGATACCGCAAACATCGACGAGATCCGCGCAGCCCAGGCGTGGGGAGTGCTGGATGGGGTTACGACTAATCCCAGCCTCATAGCCAGGGAGAAAAGAGACTACAAGGAAGCGGTGCGTGAAATCTGTTCGGTATGCCCCGGGCCGGTATCCGCTGAAGTTATCGCAACAGACTACGACGGCATGGTCTCAGAGGCCCGGGAGTGGGCCAAAGTGGCCGATAACGTAGTAGTCAAGGTTCCGCTGACTCAGGAGGGTATCCGAGCGGTCAAGACTCTGTCCGGGGAGGGTGTCAATACTAATGTCACGCTGTGTTTCAGTGTGACTCAGGCGGTTCTGGCGGCCAAAGCCGGCGGGACTTTTGTAAGCCCGTTCGTGGGACGCATTGATGATATCGGCGGCGATGGGATGGCGCTGGTGGAAGAGATTATCGAGGCTTATGATTACTATGATCTGGACACAGAGGTGATTGTCGCCAGCGTGCGGCATGTTCGTCATGTTGTGGAATCTTTAGCGCTTGGAGCGGACATAGCAACGATCCCCTTCAAGGTTCTACAACAGCTTTTCAAGCATCCATTGACCGACATTGGGATCGAGACGTTTCTCAAGGACTATCGGGCCGCGCTTGGGAGCTAGTGTATTCTTCTGAATGGGCTATCCGGACGGTTTGGCATGGATTGTGTTGCTTTCCGTTTGCGGCAGGATTCTTGAAGGCAGGTATTCTGAGATGAAGCGCAGGGTGGGGGAGTGTTCAGCGTAGAACAAGTCAAGGGGTTGTTGCTTTAGTGGAGTCACAGGAAGGAATTCGATTAGGATCGGCAGTTGATCCGTTCGATCGTCCTCAGGGCGAGGTCGTTCGGTTTGCCATGGATCGAGCGTTGGGGAATCTGCCCCCTGAGCATCCTATGCCGTTCGGATATCGGATCGAGCCGTGGTGCGAACCGATGTTGCCGGCATATGGATCGGTTCTGGCCGTTGCGTTTGCTGATTCCCCGGATCTTGAGTTTTACCCCCGGCTTGCATCGCGGGAAGGATGCACCGATTTAATTGAGCAGATGACGTCCAGGGTTTGCTTCCTCACCGGCGGAACCTGGCTCGTTCTTTTCAATAGAGAGCCGGCTGCGATGATTATTTCCAGTCGCTCGCCGGGAAAGGACTACGGACGGATCGACGTTGTGGCCGTCGCGCCGAGGCACAGGAGAATCGGGGTGGGGGCACATCTTGCATATAAGGCAATGTGGGCTTTTTACGACCGGCATCTGCCCAAGGCTGTCCTGAGGGTCAACAGACCCAATCGGGGAGCGGTTCGGTTCTTCCGGTCGCTCGGGTTCCAGGTGAGGACGTCGAGTGAAGTCCTGTGATTACCAGGGGAGCGCGGCGCCCTGGCTCCGCATGAAAGGCAAAAGTCGGCATTGGTGCTCCGATCTCTTTCCGGCTACGGTGGCTGTAAT
>CBDUXL010000069.1:0-12899 GCA_965371155.1 uncultured bacterium
ATCTCGAGCATGCATTTGAGTATATCCGGTCACATCCGGAGATCGATAATGTGCTGCTGACAGGCGGGGACGCATTGATGCTCTCCACCAAGAAGCTGGGGAAAATACTCGCTGAACTCAGGAACATTCCGCACATAAAGTCTATCCGTATGGGCAGCAAGCTCCTTGCGTTCAATCCATTCCGGATTATTGACGATCCAAGCCTGGTCGAGCTTCTGGGAAGATACTCCCTCCCCTACGGACGGCTTTACATTGTCTCGCACTTCAACCACCCGAGGGAGATAACAGTCATTGCGGTCAAGGCGGTCAGGCAACTTCAGAAGGCAGGTGTACTCTTAATCAACCAGACCCCTCTGATGGTCGGCATCAATGACAACGTCGAAACCCTGGCCGAACTGTTTACCACGCTCGCCCAGGTCGGCGTGCCACCGTATTATGTCTTCCAGTGCCGACCGACGCGCGGCAATGCGCATTTCAAGGTTCCGTTCGTGCGCGGTATCGACATCTTCGAGAGAGCTAAGGCTCAGGTCTCCGGTCTTGCCAAGCGCGCACGGTACACCGGTAGCCATGCTTCAGGAAAAATCGAGATTCTGGGCTACGACAACGATTACATTTTCTTCAAGTACCACCAGTCGAAGGATCCAGGATACTACGGGCAGTTCTTCAGGCTCCCAAGGAAAGACGACGCAACGTGGTGGGACGATTGGATGCCGAACGGCGAGTCTTTTTCGCTTGACACCTGCCCGGTTGTCGAACTGGGTTCGGGGACAACTTGATTTCTTGAATTTCACAGGGCCGCATTCCAAATTCGACAATATGTGCTACAATTTATGTATTCCAGGTTGGCGAGGTCACGCTATGCAGAGATGGGTAAGTCTTGTCCTTATTCTACTGCTCGGGATACCGGCTTTCGGGTGCATGTTTGAAAGCCGGGGATTTTCCTATCCGGAGGCGGGCTTGCGTTTTCGGCCTCGGGAAAACAAGATCAAAACGGAAGCTGATTACAGCTCGGTCGAGCTTGTGGCGGATTCCCGTTATGAGGTGCTGATCCCTCCCACTCTTTCCACAATCGAGAACACGAGCAAACGGGTCATCGCTTCAGGGATCGCAGGACAATGGACTGTCAACTCCAGGCCGCTCTTCGATGAAGTTGCCGTCACATGCTATGGGGAGTCCACATGGTGTAATTACAGGCTGGTCGAAGAGAGAACGGTCGATGTCCCCTGGCCGGGGTTGCATCCGCCCCAGGGTGTCCTGCGTGTGTTCTACCTGACGCCCAAACGGAGTGCAGGTAGTTTCAGGTTTGGCTGCGGTGGAGGCCGCTGCGGGCCGGTGGACCTGGATGGCAGCGCCCAATACACCTTTGCGGTTACCGTCTATCATAACGGCAACACTATCGAGTTCTGCTGGCGCGAGGACAGCGACAGGGAACCCACAGAGCGCAAGATCAATCAGCTATTCCGCTGGACCGAGGGTATTTCATTCCACAGACCCCGCGGAGGGGAGGACACGGACGAGGATACGCTGGTGCAGGTGGTGGAAGGGGGAGTTGACCCTGACACCATGTAGAAGACTGATTGCGAGGATTAAACCGCCGGGGAGCGCGTCCGCGCTCCTTTTCGTTTACAATTGCTCCAACCGGAAAATCCAAGGCATAAGCATGCTTCGAAAAGCCGTACTTCTTGCACTCCTTCTCCTCACGTCCTGCGCGGCCGGACCGACTCCGGAACGCGTTGGGTTCAATTACCCTGAGGCGGGTATACGGTTTCGTCCACGCAGGGGAGTCGCGTCGCGGCCTATCGCAGCCGATGCGGCCCCGGTTGCGCCCGATCTCTACAACCTACTCTTCCCCCGCACTACATGCTTGATCGAGGGGGGCCCGCGTCGAATTCTGGTTACGGGCATTACCGGAGAATGGTCCGACAACCGATGGCCGCTCTACGATGAAATCAGCGTGAGCTTTTTCGGTGCCGATCCGCAGTACCGGTTTGAGCTGACAGAGGAGCGTCAAATTGAAGTTTCCTGGACAGGGCTGGCATCTCCAGTCGGTGCTTTGAGAGTCTTTCACATGACGCCGTTGGAGGAAGGCTCCGGCGATGAGCAATACACGTTCTCGGTGACTGTCGTTCATTATGGGAACACTATCGAGTTCTGCTGGCGGGACGGATGGCAGAGCCCGCCGGACGAGGAGAAGATCGAGGAGTTCTTCTATTGGACGCAGGGTATGAGATTTCGTGAACCGACAGGAGAGCAACAATAGGATCCTGCATCTTTGGTTTGTGATACTCGTCTGTTGGGAAGCATCATTAGATATTGAAAAATCGGGTTCATCCCTCACAACTCCCACCGCTTTATCCTCTTGTTCGATTAAATCGGGTATAATATCCCCCGAACGGAGAGGGCACATTATGAAAGTCACCGCCGCTGCAAAAGTGGGCTTCACCGTTATCCTGCTTGCCCTGGTTCTGATAGTAGTATTCAGGGGCATGAACTGTGCCTTGCCATGGCTCCCCGGACAGGCTTTCGGCGGCTACAAGGTGTACGTGGAGTTTGACAGCGTGAAAGGACTCAACCCCGGCGCCAGGGTGCAACTTAATGGAAACCCAATCGGTGAGGTGGGTGAAATCACCAACGATCCGTTCGGCGGCGTCAAGGTGGAGCTTCTGATCGAAAGAGGTGAGCCGCGAGTTCACGAGCACGCGTCATTCACGATCAGCCGCGACAGCATTTTTGGAAGCTATCTCCTGTCTATCGCAGAGCCTCGCGCAGGCATCCTTGCAAGAGAACCGAAAGACCGTCAGTGCCCGATCAGAGTTGAGGCCGGCACGGTTCACGTGGACGGATTGATAATAAAGGGCGACACAGCCATCGGCAAGATCATCTCAGTCGAACCCTACCCGTACGACCAACGCAGCAACAAGGCGGTCATCATCCTTTTTGATGACACCCCTCTCACGAAGGAAATGGCTTTCGTGCCGTACCGTCCACCCTCAGGCGAGCCCGGCGGTCTGATAGTCTACGATATCCTTGAGACAGACCTGAACTCTCCTGTAGGAGGAACCCGCGAACCCGGCCCCGAGGATCTTATTGCGAACGCCGACATTGCGCTCAGGCAGATGACACAACAAGCCGGTCTGATCATTGCCCAGGTGAACGAGTTGCTGGAAGACCTTGGTGCATTGATTGATGCGGATCAGGTCAGCGCGCTTCTGGACAGGCTCTCCCAGGACTCCACTGCGATCGCCCAAAATGTCGAACGCCTTACGGCGCGGCTCGACTACATGCTGGCCGAAAACGAACCGCATATTACCCGTACGCTGGAAAACGTTGAGGCAATGTCCGAGGAAGCGCAGTCGCTTGTCGCCGGCTTTAATGAATTCAGCGATCCCAAACTCAGGGATGACATCCGGACCATCATCCGTAACATGACCGAGGCATCGGATGCAATCAATAGAATCCTTGAGGATGTCGAGGAGTACACATCGGACGACGAAATGAGACTGGAAGTAAAGGAGACGATCCGAGAAGCGCACGCGACTCTTCTGCAGGCTCAGGACTCACTTGAAGCCGCCGACGCGATAATGGGCGAAGCCTCGAGCACGATAGACACGGTCGGGGGTATCGAAGCCGGGGGAGAATTTACTTTACGATACTGTGACGACACCGAACGCTGGGCAGGGGATTTCGACTACCGGATCGGCATGGAATCCAGCAGCCTGTTTCTTACAGCGGGCGTCCATGATATCGGCGAGAGCGAACGAGGGAATGTCCAGGTGGGATGGTGGATCAGCGACGGGTTCGCCGCGCGAGCCGGCGTGCATCGCGCCAAAGTCGGCCTCGGCCTCGATTGGCGGTCCGATGCAGCCCGCTTCATTACCGACCTCTACGACCCGAATGATCTGACCTGGGACATCTACGGCGGTTACGCGATTCTGCCCGAACTCGATGTCGTAATCGGCGTCGAGGACCTCCTTAAGGAAGAGGAGTTGAACTTCGGCCTCGCATTTAGATTCTGACACTGAAAGGAGAGTAACAGGGAGCGGACCAACATATGTCTGCCCGCTCGTCAGACATTGATGTCGACCTTTCCCCGCCAACCACAGGCCGGGGTGGCTTTCGATTCAGGCGGGTTCTGTTCGCGCTGCTGATTCTCATTCTGCTTCTGCTTTCCGGCGCGATTATTCTGCATCGTCAATTGTTGCAGGCTTATGCGCCCACGATACTCAACACACTCGTTCGAGAGTTCCGTGATGACTACGACCTAGAATTGACCTGGGATGGGTATCGCATCGCGGGGATTTCGGACTTCACGATCACCGGAATTGCAGTCACCGATCTTCCCACCGGTCAGCGCCTGCTGAGCTGCGATTCGTTGCGGTTCCGATCAAGCCTTTATGCTCTCGCGATCAAGGGAGAAGACCCATTCGGCGCCGTGACATCGATTGAACTCGACTACCCGGTTGTCACTCTCGGCAGGGAAGACGGCAGATGGAACACCGGCAGACTTCTGGAGCCGAGAGAAGGCGAGAAGTACGAGTTCCCCGGACGCCTGGGGCTCGTGATTCGTGACGGGATTGTCGAGTGGCTGGGCGGTGAGTTTGCGGACGATGTGCCGGTGCAGCGGTTTCAGATTGCGGGTATTCAGGGAAACCTGGATCTTGAGCGCGACGGTGCAATGGGTCTGTGTCTGGAAGGCATGCTTTCGGGAACCGAACTCGAACCCGCTCCGGTGAAAATGCAGGGAGTCTACGATCCGGCAAAGGAACTACTCACCATCACCGCTCAGGTTGAAGGGATGGACCTCAGACTTCCCGGTCCGTCCCTGGCCGGTTATCACGTGGAGGAACTCAGTGGATTCGCGGACGCCGGTATCTCCCTCCTGATAGGACCATCCGCAGGGGAAGACGGTTTCAGCCTTCTCGGACAGGCGGCCATTCGAGACGGAACTATCGGCACCGACTACGTGAAGCCGATCGTGCGTGATGTTTCCGGGGACCTCCACTTCTCGCACAAGTCGATTTTCACCACCGGTCTGACAGCTAATTTCGATGATGCAATTATCAATGTCCGCGGACGGCTTGCTGATTTCGACGATCTCTCGTTCGATATTGTCGCAGACAGCGATGGAATCCCGGCACGGACCATCCGAGGGCTGGTGCCGGACTTGGAGATGCTGCCTGTCGACGGCCGCTTGAGCGGGTGCATTGCGATCACAGGAATCCCTGAGGACCTTGATATCCTGGTCCAGGCGGATCCATCGGATCTGTCCTTGTTTGCAGTTCCATTCAGAGTCAATCATTTTCTTGCCTGGTACGCCGAAGACAAACTCACCATACAGCGATGCGAGATCGGTCTGTTTGGTGGAACCGTCACCGCAGACGGTGTAGTTGACCTCGCAACCGACGAGCCCGCATACAGTGCGTCCCTTGCAGTTAGGGATATCGAGTGTGGTCCGCTGATCCAATCCGTTCAGGCGGCAATCCCCCGTGACCTGACACCGATCGGGAATGTTTCCGCGGACATCACCCTGTCCGGAAGCGGTTCAGGGTTCCCCGAGGTGGCGGGAGTTGTCGAATCCAACCGTTGCATGATCCCAAAGTATCCTGAGCTTTTCCCGCTAAGGATCACGGTGCCGGTTGAAGCTGTTGAAAACGGCTTTCGCATAACAGGCGCGAGCGGGACGGCAAAAGGCCTTACGGTGCTCGCCGAGGGTGAGGTATCGCTCGATGGCGGATTTGCCGGCACGGTGGCGCTGACTATCGATGAACCCAGCCTTCTTGAATCGCTCACAAAATTGCCGATTGAAGGACAACTCGCGCTTGCAGGCGACTTGACAGTACCCGCTTCCGGAAACGCCGCTTTCTCAGGGGAAGCGGAATTCATGAACGGGGTTATCGGGTCTCTTCCTGCGCCAACCATCTCCGCACGGCTGAGCTACGACGGTTCCTCTCTGAACCTGAGCGATTTCTCAGGTATATTGGGCGGTGCGACAATTTCCGGCGAGCTCGCAATTCCACTGAGCGGAGACGCAGCCGACGATGCTGCGGGAGCATTCGAGATGCGTGGGCTGAATATCGGTCCGCTGCTGCCTGAGAAGTACGCCTCGGTTATTTCCACCTCGCTCGACATCACCGGCGAAGCGCAATACGCCCGACGAAGCGAAACCGCAAGCCACGATGCGTTGATCTTTGCCATTTCGATCTCCGAAACGGCCGCTCGTGCCGGCCCCAATATTTTCACCACCGTCGATGGTGGGCTGGAAGTTGAAATCTCTCTGCCCCTGGGCAACCTGAGCGCAAGCTCGATCAAACTCCGCGGGCCGATAGAGCTCCGTCCCGCGTTAGCGGAAATTTACCAGGGACGGGTTCTTACACCTTACTCAAGTCACCTGGTCAGGGAGATTACCGGCTTCCTCTCGGATGGAACCGAGTCTGACGCACCTGCGGATAAGGCGCCGATTCCGCCTATTTCAGGAACTTTCCTTTTGGCGTCTGAAATTGTGGATCCCCTGGGCGACACGCACGGCTCGATTGATGTTTCATCGGAGGGATTCGCGCTCGCCGGATGGGAGTTCGAGTCGTCAGAGTTTCTTCTCTCAAGCGACGATGGAACGCACTGGGGAGTTGAACTCAGCGCAGGTTCTCCAGGCGGCGGCAGTTTCGATATTGAGGGCGGAATCAAGCGCGGCGCCACATGGCCGGAAAGCACGCTCGATCTCACTGCGACTATAGAGGACAGCGGAATCAACCAGGCTTTCGAGCTTCTGGGGCTATCCGAATTGGGCCGGTTCGCCGGTTCGCTCAGCGGAGAGGGAAGGATCGGCGGGACCCTTGCAGGTCCGGTGATCGATGCATTCCATCTCGACCTGAGCGAGTCCGAGGCTTTCGGCATGTCGCTCAAGCAGGGAGGGATAACATTCGGATATGATCCCCCGATACTGACTTTGTCTGAGCTTGATCTTGAGGGCAAGGACGGATTCCATGCATTCGGCGAGGGATCCCTGGACCTTACAAATCCTTCAATAGCCAACGCGAGCCTTGTTTTTCGCCTGGATGATTTCAATCTTGAGCTTCTGTCCGATGTGGTCGACGAAAAACCGAAGATCGGCGGTGTCCTGTCGGGGTCCGTGATGCTTGCGCAGGATGGGCTCGGGCCCAAAGTGCATTACAGCGCAACCATAAACGATGCGTCCTGGAAATCAGGCGATGCTCTTGTCCAGCTCGGGAACCTCTTCCTGGAGGCTGTTTCCAGACCTGGAGAGAAACAGATGGAGCTTACCCGCGTTGAGCTGGCCGGCAACGGCGAAAGTATCATGGTCTCTGGCCTGCTGCCATCGAGCTATCTGCTACCCCAAACCGCCGACCTGCTCGATCTAACAATCACCAGCGATACCGGGTACTCACCGAAAATCCCCGAGGGTCTGATCGCAGCAGGGATAGCCTGGGATGGGGGCCTGGGACCGGTCGATCTGAAATTGAACGGCAGCCTGGTACGACCGATGTTGTCGGGTGAATTCAACGTGGCCCTGACCGATATCCGTCTCGGCGAACTTACCCTTATTCATAACCTCGACGGGGTTTTCCAGGTGGAGGATTCGGTAGTGATCGCAACGCCGGAGAATGTCCGAGCTTCCGGCCCCGGATGGGAGCTTGGCCTGGACGGGCAACTGAATCTGTTAGAGATCCGGGGGGCGGTTGTTCCCGAGTCGTGGCGCGCCCCTCGACAATCGGAAACCGCGCGCATTTCTGTGCTGCCGATTACCGAAGGGCCGCTTCGCATATCAGCCGAGCAGGGCTTGAGCTTCGATGTAGTGCTGGGAGAGGGAGAGGATGCACCCGCGCTTGCCCTTCGAGAGGGGATACTTGCGCTAACCGGAAAGGCAAGGATACTCGGAGGCAGCATTGACATCTCGAACCTTCCGGAGATACCGATCCCGGATGAGGCTGCGGGTGAAGGTCTGATAGTTCTGGATCTTCAGGCGGACCTCGAAGGCAATCTGAAAGTTTCCAGCGGCACCACGTTCGAATTCAACTTCAATTCCGGGTCTCTTGCACTGACCGGCTACGGCAGCAGTCCGCTTCTTGCAGGAACACTGGTAGCGCCCGATGGCTGGCTGGACATAGCGGGCAACCATTTTGTATTAATTGAGCCGCTGGAGATGACATTCTCTTCTGTTTATCGATTCGATCCCCACATAACGGCGATAGCTCAGGCGAACCTGCGGGAGGTGCGCAGTCCGGATTCTTTCGGGGAGGAACTCACAGTGAATGCCCGCATAAACGGACGCTTGACCAACATTGAGGAAGTCGAATTCACGAGCGACCCCCCGATGAGCCGGGACGAGATCCTCCTGGCGCTCGCTTACGAGGACATCGCATTCAGGACCATAGGCGGAAGCTTGTTCGGTGAGAGCTTCGGCGCGCCGGGTTTCCAGGATGCCGAGTTTGAGAGCCTGTTCCTCCCCCTTGCATCATCCTTCCTCTCTCGCTACATCCGTCGGGAGGCCGGACTGCTTGACTTCGAGTTTCAACTGGATCCCAAACAGCGCTTAAGAATCTACATTGAAGGCGAAGTCCTTGACAATCTTGTTATGTACTATCGCCGGACGTTCGGGCCCGTCACATATGACACTCACCTGTGGGGCGCCCGCTATCGATGGCGCCCACGTAGCTGGGTTGGCTTCGAGGTGGACAACGACGAGAGCATTACCCCCCAGATGCAGTACATCATTCCCCTTGACTGAGACCAATTGCAGGAACAAAGTAAAGATTCAAATGGGGGGGGACACCTGCATTTCGGGGACGAAATGAGGTGTCCCCGAGAGGAACCTGATAAGAAAACCGTTTGTTACTTTCTAAAATTGGTCTGAATGCTGTCAGGAGAACGGTCGATCACAGATCAGGAAAGTCGGTCTCGGAATTCAGCACTACAGGTGATGGTTCGGATGGTTCAAGGAGGAGAAGGTCAAAATCTCGGTGGGACTCGACTTTGTGCCTGTAGCTGCCGAACGCCTCGGGGTGGCTTTCAAGGAATTCCTTCGCGCTCGTCGAGCTTCCCTTGCGCTTCTTATCGAAAATCATCAGGATTCTGCCGGACGGTCGCATGAGTGCCGGCAGATTCTCGAGCGTATCTTCGATGGATGCCAACTTGTCCGTAGGGAACATGGTAATCACTGAATCGAACTGACCGGGTCGAAACACCGAAATATCCATAGGCCCGGCAAGGTAGTAGGCGAGTCCTTGCCCATGCGCGCATGCCCGCGCCCGATGTGCGGCCAGGGTTTCAGGATGCATCTCCACGTGTAGCCTCTCGATGCCCTGCCCGCCCCATCGCTCGAATACTGCTTCAGGCATGGAGGCAAGCAACAGCGTCAGGTCACCCGTGTGCAGATCGAGTAGTTTCTCAGCGCGCAATCCGACCTTCGTCGGCAGCTCCGTTTCCGGCTCAGAGGATCCGGGCCCTTTCGTCCCATTCGGCCCAAGGACGCCGCCTTCGACTTCAAGCGACCAGCCGCATTCAGGACAGGTCAACTCGGCGGTCTCAATCTCCATTCCAAAACATCGCCTGCAGTCGAGCCTGTGCGAGCTGGGTAGGTTCTGGGGGATATCGGAGAACCAATTCCCCATCAGTCCGCATCCTGACCGGCAGATAGGAGCCTGAATATCAAATGCGCAGGGGAACACCTCGCTCACGTGAGCGGATGTGACTCTCAGGATTTCCTGCGGATGCTCGGGACACCGCAGAAGCTCAATCAGACGGTATTTCACCTTCACCCCTTCAAGGGGAATGGTACGGAGATGGGATGGGTCTGTCAATGCAGCCTGATTAATTACGCATCACACTCCTGTATCGATAGTAATGAGGAGGGGATCAGGTTGGTCTGAATACCCGGCGCTCAAGCGCCCTGAATCAGAGGCAAGTTATGGGACTCACTATCGAATGGCTGGGCCACTGCGCATTCCGCCTGGTGAGGGACGATGGTCTGAGCGTGCTCATAGATCCGTTCTGTGAATCGATCGGCTTCGATGTTCCGAAATACGATTGCGATATCCTGCTGGCGTCGCACTGGCATTACGACTCGAATGCCACACACCTGGTGCCTCGGATGCACGATCTCATCCACAAGGAAGGGATCACGAAAAAAGGCGACATAGAAGTCGAGGCCATCCCGTGGTGGCACGATGACCAGGAAGGTCGGGATTTCGGCTCCGTGCTGATTTTCACCTTCGAGCTGGGAGGGTTTCGGATCGGCTATCTCAGTCATATCGGCTCAATCCCCGAGCAATCGGTTCTGGAGAAATTGCGCAACCTTGATATCTGCTTCCTGCCGGTAGGCGGCATGTTTGCGCTGGGGCCGAGCGAGGCGAGGCAGATTGTGAACGAGATAGCACCTCAAATCGTGATTCCCATGCATTTCGACACCAGCCACCAGAGCTTCGATCTTCTTCCTCTCACCGAGTTCACCAGCCTCATGCCCAAGATAACCGAGGTGCTTGACTGGAGGGTTCCGATACGGAAGGACCAGCTATCCGGCTCACCGACCGTCCTGAAGATGCACCACTGGCCGGGGTAAAAGTAAAGGGTAGCCATTTTTCGGCATTTTCCACAGTGCAAGATTTTAGCAAAAATCTTGTGATTTCCTAAGAATTTCCTTGACAATTGGCATTTTTAAACTATACTACCATCACGAGAGAGCGGGAACTCCTTCCTACCTTCCTTCAACCAATCCGAAAACCTCCTAGTCTTCACTCCTCTTCTCCTTTCCCCTCTCTCATTTTTTTATGCCTAAAAGCATTTTCCCTTGCCAAATCTGTACAGGCTATGTCACTCACCCCATTGCCCGTGGTAATATAGCACCATCCGATGATTGCCTCACCTGATAAGCCCGACGGGCAAGCTTCCCTGGTCCCGGAGCTTACGATCTCCCCATCCGAGGTCGCCTGCCCTATCTGCGACCGTCTGATCCCCCTGCCGGTCCCGGCCCATTGCCCATTTTGCTCTGCGCCTATCGAACCGGTGATTGCCCTCCTTCGCGCTGCCGATCTTTCTATCCATGAGGCCATGCGCGACCTCAAGCTGGGTGACCTCGATTCGGTCGAACGCCGCCTTGAGCTGGTCCGGGCGACATCCAGATGCCACCGTATCAAAGCAGAGATAGTCCACTCTCAACTGCTGCGCATTAAGGGCAATCCCGTTGAGGCGCTTACCCGCCTCAACGCCGTAAGGGACTCCCTGGACGAAAGCGACGAGGACCTTCTGGGACTGTACAAGGCCACCGAGGACGAATGCATTCGCGATCAGACCGATCTTGCCGCATGCTGCGAGCTTTACAATTTCGCCCTGTTCCAGGCCAAACGCGGACACTACGAGGAAGCGCTCCGTAACGTCCGCAAAGCTCTCGGCAGGGTCCCTCACCATGCCCTGAGCCATGCGCTCCTCGGGAAGGTGCTGGTTGCACTTGGCGATGAGGGGGCCGCCCGGTTCCACCTCCGGCGCGCGCTGGCGATCGATCCCACCAACGTCTCCGCCACGCAGGTGTTGTCGCGCCTGAGTAAGACGCAGGGGATTAACCCAATTGCCGCGATTGCCCAATTCTGGAACAGATCACCCCAATTGGCGGGGTCGGTGTTTGTAATTGTGGTCTTGCTCGTGCTGGCGGTGACGGTCTTGCTTTCCGCGAGGTAGTGAGGACCAGACGCAGACCCCAGCCATGCAAGAATCAGTGGGGCTCAAGCCGTTGTGGACCACCCCCGGTCCTATTTGATTTTTGCCAAGTGGAAACGCTATAGTTCGGGAGTAAGCTGGAGAGGAGTCCATCAGTAATTGGAGAAAGAGCAGTAACGTACAGAGGAGTGATCTCCTGTGAAAGGTGTCATTACACAGCCGGCACAAAAACAACGGGTTATTCGGGTTTTTATCTCCTCCACCTTCCGGGACATGAAAGAGGAGCGGGAGGAGTTGGTGAAGAGGGTTTTTCCTAAGCTGCGGAGAATATGTGAGAAGCGCGGGGTAACTTGGGGTGAGGTTGATCTTCGCTGGGGCATCACCGACGAGCAAAAAGCCGAGGGACAGGTGCTTCCGATTTGCCTGAAGGAAATCCAAGAGTGCAGGCCGTATTTCATCGGCATGCTGGGCGAGAAATACGGTTGGATCCCATTGGAGATATCAGAGGAGCTTGTTGAGTTGGAACCGTGGCTTGCGGAGCATCGAGAGAAATCGGTAACAGAGCTTGAGGTTCTGCATGGGGTTCTCAACAATCCCGAGATGGCCGATCATGCGTACTTCTATTTCCGTGATCCGCATTATGTCTACTCTCTGCCGGAAGACAGGAAAGCGGAACTTCTTGAAGGCCCTACGCAGGAAGAGATAGAGAAACTTGGGCCTGATGATGCAGAAAGCCGTGCGGAGAAGCGTAGGAAGAAACTTGTGGTTCTGAAGGATCAAATCAGAGCAAGCGGCTTGCCGGTTCGTGAGAACTACAAGGACCCGCATGCTTTCGGCGAGCTTGTTCTTGACGATTTCACCAAGTTAATAGATCAACTTTTTCCCGAGGGCGAGGAGCTTGATCCGCTTGACCGCGAAGCTGCTGAGCATGAGGCATTCGCGCAGAGTCGGTTCAAGGTGTATATCGGGCGGGATGAGTACTTTGATCGGTTGAACGAGCATGTGCGGGGAGACGGTCAACCTCTTGTTGTGCTTGGCGAGTCGGGATCGGGGAAATCGGCATTGCTGGCGAACTGGGTGGCCAGGTGGCGTCGGGATCATCCCGACGATTTTCTCATCATGCACTTCATCGGCGCGACTCCGTACTCCGCCGACTGGGCCGCAATGCTCAGGCGGATCATGGGCGAGTTCAAAAGACGTTTTGATATAAAGGAAGACATCCCCACCGAACCTGA
>CBDUXL010000070.1:0-12878 GCA_965371155.1 uncultured bacterium
GGGATTGGCGCTGCTATTGAGTGTTGCTCTCGTACCGATCCTGATGAGTTTAGGATCGCTCTCGGGATGGGCAATCGCATTGGGGCATCCTTTCGGGGAGTCGTTCGGATGGGCATTCAGGAGGATTCGGGCGCGGTTCTTCCACTGGTGGCTGGCAGGATTTGTGCTCGGTATCGTACTGGCAGTAGGTTGGTGCTTCTGCGGTGTCGGTCTGCCCATCGCACTGCCTTTTACGGCGCTTGCATGGGCTGAATTGGCGTCGTACGAGGGCGAGGTCGAAGGTCCGTAGGGCAACTCCTCCTCAATTTCACCGTCAGATGATACGGAGACCTGGCCCTCATTCGTGGAACACCGGCGGGGTCCTGTGGTACGTTTAGCTTCGTTTGATTGACTGAGGCGCACATCCGTGGGGCGCACAGCCGAGGGGCGCACAGCCGAGGGCGCGTGCCCCGCGCCCCTACAAGAATCCGGGACGACAGAGCTGTTAAATTTGACCGAAAGATGACCGGGTATGGTGTTCAAGAGACCGACATACTGTCACAGATGCGGCGCGAGTTTGGCGCCGGACGCGTCGTTTTGTGATGAATGCGGCGTGCCGATCGAACCTGAGCCGTCTCGCGAGTTCCGTGATGAAAGAGAATCGCCACCCCCTTCGTCTACGGGAACCATGTACACGGGATCTGCGGGTGAAGGATTTGGCACCAACGGGGGCGATCTGCCGGACGTAACGATTCCGCCGAGGCTGGCCGATGCGCTGTCCGTCGCCTGGAATATTGTCTGGCAGGACATTGTCGGCGCCATGTTCGTGGCGTTCGTATTGGGAATACTAGTACTGATCGGGAGTGTACTACTTCAGTTGGTATCGGACTGGCTTCAATACGTCACCTTCGTAATAGTCGGTCCGTTGACCGTAGGATTCCTTGGTTGGGCGGAGACACACCGCCTGGGACGCACAGCGGGGCTCAATGATGTATTCACCATTGCAGTAAGACGCTTCCCCGACACAATTTACCTCTACCTCACCCTGCAGGTTATATCTCTCGTCTACAGTATTCCCCTGCTGGTGGCCCTCGTGGGATTGTTTGGGCCGTGGTTTAAAGCCATGCAACAGATGCCCGGGGCACAGAGCCCGCAGCCTACAAGTCCCTTTTGGTTTGAGGTGAACCTCCCCGTCGAGGTGCTGATTGGCCTGGCGGTCTGGGGAGCGGTGGTGGCCGTTGTCTTCGGCCCGGCGCTCGAGAGCGTGCGGTCTCTGGGGTCGTGGGCAATTGCCAAGGGGAGACCTTTCAAGGAGGCTCTGTTTTGGGGCTATGAGCGGGTTAAGGCCCACTTCTTCGGATGGTGGCTGACCGGACTCGTGATCACATTTTTGTCCGGCATCGGGACTATAGCTTGTTATGTCGGGGTGTTTGTGACGGTGCCTTGGTCGATGCTCGCCTGGGCACAGATCGCTGGTGACGAAGGCGGGGACAGTTGGTATTGACCTCAACTTTATAATAATAATTTGCGACACATTATAATTGGCGCACATTAGGGCCGTTTCCCCGGTTCCTCAGCATACGGGAATTGTGGTACGCTTCGCCTCAATGTTGACCGAGGCGAAAGAGATCAAACCGGACCCCGACATCCTCCTGCGGTGCCCGGATTGCGCGTTCATCAACCCTGAAGGCGCGATGTTCTGCGGAAAGTGCGGATGTAGACTCTCGAAAAAAAGGCGGGAAACAGGGAAAGAGAAAAAGGGTCCCGCCTACGAGAAAGCGGTTGCCGGGGGGACACTTCAGAAGGCCTTTGACTATGGATACAAGACATGGTTGAAAGGCCTGTGGTTGTTTATTGGCCTGTGGTTGCTGATCCTGGTTGCCTCCCTTGTTTTCATCCCTATATCCTTCGCGTTCGGTGGACTACTTGGCCCGAGCTTGACCGTACTCCTGATCTTCTTCTTCGTCGCGTTTGTCTGGGCTGCTGTTTCCAGGATTTATCTTGACGCGATACGGGAAAGGCCGATAAGCGTGGGACGGGGAATTGTCGCGGGCATTTCCCGCTTGCTTCCGTCCGCCTATGTGCTCCTCTGGAATGCGTTGGGATTCGGCTTGATCGCAGGATTCTACGGACTCTGGCTTGTCCCGGGGAGATTACTAACCTCGATCGATTCACCCATTTACTCTAATGTTGCAGAGAATCTCCTCCTCCTTTGGCAGGTCGTCCTGTTTGGGATTCTTCTGGTTCCGCTCTGCGTTTGGCTGATCGTGGTTACGAACCTTGCGATGTTCCGCGCGATGGATCGTCGTGAGAGCGCATGGATTGCGCCGATCTGGGCAATAAGGCAGTTGTGGAAACGCCTTTGGAGGTTCCTCGGTATCGGGTTCAATCAGCTCCTGGCCCAGGTGATAGGCGTGATCGTATGCTACGTCGGCGTTCTTGCCTCATTACCCTTAAGCGGGGTCTCGCTCGCCGCGGTTTATGAGTGGATTAGACTTCACGGGGATGACGCGGATGAGTTTTAGTCTTGCGATTATTTCGGTCGTGGTGGGGTCGAAGAAAGCTCACCACTTGTTCTTTGTGTCAATGAGTATGGTCACCGGACCCTCGTTCACGAGGTGGATATCCATCATCGCCCCGAATTTTCCCTCCTCGACATGTAACCCTCTCTCCCGAAGGTCGTCGTTAAGAAGATCGTAGTACTCCCTGGCTTTTTCGGGATCCGCCGCGGCGCCGAACGACGGCCGGAAGCCCTTTTTGACTTTTCCGTGCAGGGTGAACTGGCTGATAGAGAGAATGCCCGGACGTCCGGAAGGGTCGGTGGGGGATTCCTGCTCCCAGTCGTTCTGAATATCCAGAATGGACCGATTCATCTTGCCTTCGGAATCAGGGAATATTCTCAGACCCGCGATCTTGTTACCCATCCACTTCACGTCATCCAGGGAATCCTCCGGGTCAACCGACATCAGCACGACCAGACCCTTTGGGATGGCTCCCGTGACCTTGCCATCAACCTCGCATCGAGCCGACCCCGACCGTTGAATTACAACTCTCATGTTAGGAATCGCGTCCAAGAAAGATGAGTAATCCTATACACCTCATATAAAGAATAACCCTAAACTTATACAGGGCATGCCCGTAATCCACATGTTGGCTGGTGTCTTGATCTGCCGAAATCCTACCCTTTCGACCTCGCGACATCCACTACATCCTGGATTGATCGAATCCTCTGCAGGACTGCCTTGAGATCCTGGGCGCTTCGAGCTGCGATCGCCAGCTCGATTTTGGCGGTCATGTCGCTCGAGTACATGATCCGGATATCGTTGACGCTCATTTCATAGTCGCTCAGGGCCTGGGTGATGTCGGAGAGGATTCCCGTCCTGTTCAGGCACCAGATATCTATACCGGCGCTGAAGACCTGGTCGATTCCCTCATCCCATTCAGCGGGAAGAAGGCGTTCTTTCTCACGGACGGCGTTGATCTGAGGGCAGTCGGAGGCATGGATGCTTACGCCTCGACCCTTCGTGGTGAAGCCGACGATAGGATCGCCGGGAATCGGCAGGCAGCACCTGGCGAGTCGGACGAACACATTCGGGTTCCCGTCGACCAGAATTCCCAGGCTTCCGGAGTTGCCCTGCAGAGCTGTTCTACGCTGAACGATAGTGGGAGCGGGTTGAGTCTTGCGCTTCTTAAGGCGCTCGATCACGCTGCTTCGCATCCAGTCGAGCACTTCGTGTGCCGGCAAATCTCCACGACCAACCGCATAGTAGAGCTCGTCAAGGATTTTAAAACCGAAATGCCTCAGTTCTTTCCTCAGATTCGCCTGGCTGGCTGCGTGAACCTGAGAAAGGCCGAGCCGCTTCTGCTCCTGGTCGATCATCTTTCGACCTGTCTTGATTGCGGTCTCGACAGTCTCCTGACGCATCCACGCCCGGATCTTCTCCCGGGCAGTGGTAGTTTTCACGAAGTTCAGCCAATCGCGGCTCGGTCCGAGATCGGCATCGCCTTTGGCGACGATGATCTCCACAATGTCACCATTGCTGAGTGGGGTGTCGAGCGGAGCGATCTTCTTGTTGATCTTCGCTCCACGGCAACGATTGCCGATTTCGGTGTGAATCTTGAAGGCGAAGTCGACAGGGGTGGAGCCTGCCGGAAGGGTCTTGATATCGCCCTTGGGTGTGAAGACGAAGACCTCGTCCCGGTATGCTTCCACCAGAAGCGCGCTTACGAACGCCTTGCTGTCGGGTGAGTCCTTTTGGAAATCCATCATCTCCCTGAGCCAGGAGACTTTTTCGTCGAGCGATGTCTTCGCAAGCCGACCGTCCTTATAAAGCCAGTGCGCGGCGATTCCGTACTCCGCCACCTGGTGCATCTCCCAGGTGCGAATCTGGATCTCCACCGGCTGACCTTTCGGCCCGATTACCGTTGTGTGCAACGACTGATAGAGATTCGATTTCGGGCAGCCGATGTAGTCCTTGAATCTTTCGAAAAGCGGTTTGTAGATGGTGTGGATATACCCGAGAGCCGCGTAACAATCCTGGACCGTATCCACGATGATTCTGACCGCGTGGAGGTCCATGACATGGTCGAAGGTCAGGTTGTCATGCCGCATCTTTCGCCAGATCGAATGAAGGTGCTTTGCGCGGCCTATCACCCGGGCCTTGAGATTATGCCTTCTCAGGAGCAGCTCGAGCGCGATGATGATTTCCTGCAGGTATTTCTCCCGGTCCTCCCGCCTGATCGCCACCATCTGGACGAGCTCCTCGTACTCCTCCGGATAGAGACGTTTGAAGGCGAGGTCCTCAAGCTCCCAGCGCATGGCTCCCATTCCCAGCCTATGAGCGAGAGGAGCGTAGAACTCCAGTGTCTCGCGGGCGACCGCAACCTGCCTGTCCGGCTTGAGGTGTTGCAGGGTCCGCATGTTGTGCAGACGGTCGGCCATTTTGATCAGGATGACGCGGATGTCCCTAGCCATCGCCATCAACATGTTGGCCTGGTTGTCGGCCTGGACATCGGTTTTCGCCGGTGCCAGCTTCTGCTCCAGCCTGCTTAGTTTGGTGACCCCCTGAACGAGCGCGAGGATCTCATCACCGAACTCGCGCCCTACGTCCTCCTCTGTGACGTCGGTATCCTCGATTACATCGTGGAGGATCGCGGCGGCGATTACGGGGACGTCCAGCTTGAAGTCGGCCAGGATTGCGGCCACTTCAAGCGGGTGCGAAATGTACGCGTCGCCGGATTTCCGAGTCTGCCCTTCGTGTGCGTCTCCCGCATATTCATAGGCGCGCAGAATTATCTCCGGGTTAAAACGTCGGTCATCGTCCTCGAAATGCGCGAGGATCCTTTCGAGGCGAGAGTCAAGACCGGACTCGCATCGGATGCCGCGGTTTTTGGACTCTCGGGTTATTTCAGATGCAGGTTTGCTCATGACCTCGGACGCCTGTGACATTTCTCAGAGCGTTGTACGAACCTGAAAGCGTTCCCGTCGAGCGCTTCCTTCACCACTATTATATCACCCGTCGTGCCTGTCCTCATGAACCTGGGCTTCCGCTCGTTCCTCCCCGGGAAAGAAAAGGCCCGATTCAATATCGGACCTATTTGCTGCATTTGGATGAATTGACTAGTCCTCGATCCAGAACTCCAGATAGTCGATCTGCCATCCGCCGAGGCAGTTGGTCGCCATGTCGACTGAGTAGCAGTGGAGAGTGAGTGTATGGGTGAGCCCGTCGTTGTAGATGGTGCCCAGGTCGAAGATGCTGATAGAGTATCCGCCGGAATTACCGACGAAGTAGCCATGAGGCCACAAGCCGCCGTTGTCCTGGTACGTAAACCCGAAATAGGGCTCGATCAGCGTACCGTCGATCTCGACCCATTGCCCGTCATACGGCTCGGCGAAGCCGCTGTCCTCGGTGTCCATGCTGTGAAGCAGTTTGAGCATTGCGTTAAAGCCGCTTGTGGGGAAGGACACACCGACGCTCGCCGACTTCGGTATCGGGGGTACCGACTCCGACGCGTAGCACCCGTCAGGACCGACGTTGGAGATAAGGCTGTTGCCGGTCTCAATGTGCCAGAAGTCCTGGTATGCTCCGTCGCCGACACCTCCGGTGTACGTCCAGGCTCCGGTGTCTGTATCGAAATCATCGGAGAAGAATGCATCCGGGTTCTTGAAGAACACTGTCACGCCGTAAGGCCCGAAAGTGGACGAGAGCGGCGGGTCGCCGGCGTCGGTGGCCTCCACATACAATTCCCATTGTCCGTCGTTTGCGAAGTACGCCTCCAGGCTGCCCATTCCATCTCCCGGATCGTCGTACACGGGCGGATCCCCGGCGGGTTCGAGGGACCACAAGTATAATGCGATCCCGTCCAGGTCGTTAGCCACGGTGGAGTAAGTCACCGGACCCAGGCTGTCAACGCTTTGCGGCCCGTAGATGCCGTCAATTACCGGCGCAGTGTTGTCTATCATCGTCAGGTGTGTGATATCCCAGCCGGCGTAGACAATTGAGTAGTCCGTATCGAACAGGAATCCCAGCTCGATCAGGTCTCCCGGGGCGAGACCCGGGATCGAGAACTCGCTATCAATGTAGCTCGGGTAGCCAAGGGATGCGGCGCTCCACTGAGGGCTGATGGTCATCCAACTTCCGCCGTTCAATCTGTACCAGGCCTGGCAGTCGTCGAGCGTACTCTCCGTGTTGTACCGATGGGTCAGAGTGACATGAACATCCGGATTCGCACCTGCGGGAATCACCGGGCTAATCAACATGGTGTTCATGTCGTCGTCATAGTACCCGGTTACGGATGAGCTTGTTGACCAGTGGTCTCCCTGCACGTTCCATTCAAGAGCGGGCACGTGAATGTCGTTGAACCCGTTCTCCACATGCCATAGGGATTCAGTCGAGCCGTCCATGGGGTCTACATACGGGAATGACAAAGGCTCGACAACCAGTGTGTTCGAGTCCGTGTAAGCGTCCTGCGTATCTGTAACGCGGCACTGGACCGTATAATCTCCCGGACCCAGGAAAGTGTAGGATCCTTTCTTGTTCGTATCCGAACCGTCATCGTCATCTTCGAAAATTCCGTCTCCATCGAAGTCCCATGTCACAGTCAAGTTGGTGCCGTCCTGCAGATCGGTCATGCTCGAAAGGTTATAGACCAATAGGGCGCCGGGTCCGTACTTTGATGGACCGGATATCTCGCCGATTATTGGCGCCGAGTTGCCCGGAAGTTCCACCGTGTGCAGGAAATATGCAGCGAGCACCCCTCCACCGGGATAAATTCCCGCTCCGGGAATGGGGGGAGCATACGAGGTCGGGTCCGCCGACTGGACCGTGACGAAGATGTCCTGTTCCTCGGCTGTGGGGGTCACATTCTTGATCTCAACCTGCCACGCGGATGATGTGGGATTGGTTGTGGGATACGGGGTGCCCGAGGCAACCGGATCGATCAGACCGGTCCAGAGAGTTGGCGATTCAATCCTGAACGCGCCGATTTCAGCAGGAACGCCTTTCGGGTTTTCAAGCGCCTGCCAGTCGAAAACCTCGATGTTGAGGATCAGGTCACCGCCGGAGCTTACCGAGGTGTAATAAGCCGTGCTGTCGGGATCGACACTTATGTCGATCTTGTAAGGCTCCGGGCAGTTGGCTTCGATCGGATATGCATCCACGGGCGCCGGCGGCGGATTCCCAGGGTCGGGGGGAAGGAATGACGCGCAGATGGCGTACTGGAACTGAATCTGCGGCACGCCCGAGTCCATCGGGAACCTAATGATGAACTGGCGTGTCAGGACGTTCGGATCGCCTGCTCCATCCTCTGTTGAGAAAGTACCCCTGTTCTCGATATCCAGATCCAGCGGATCGCTCGCGCCGAGTCCGTCGCTGTAGTACTTGTACCCATTCATTGTTCCCTTGACTTTGCCTATGCCCATTGCTGTTTCGGTGAATCCGAACAGGCCGGGTGTAAGAAACTCGACTGCATTCCACCAGCGGGTGTAACCGTCGGCGTTCAGGAGACGCAGCTCGTCCGGTTTCGGAAACTGGATGTCGTAGTCAAACTGCGAAAGCTGCGTGGCTTTCTTGCCCATCACAATCGCCCTGACATCGAATCCCCTCAAGTTCGATCCGGGGAAGGGATGTGTGATCGAGATGTCAAGATCGAAAATTCCCTCCGCGGGGTTCGTGCCCGCCGGGTTTATCTTCAACCCAAGGTTCGCCGGATTCCCCAGCGGGGGTTGAAGGTACTGCACGATATTCACCTGAAATGCCGGGCCCCGGATTGGCACAACTTCCGCCACCAGGTTTACTGGATCGATTGAAATGTCGTACAGACCCAACAGCAGTTGCTGGTTTGAGGTGTAAGTGGTGGGTTTTTCGACTACCACGCCCGGTGTGACCGGCGTTCCGCCGCCCTTCGAGCAACCGAGAGCGAGCAGTCCTATGAGTAGTATTCCCCACAAAGCGTAATGCACTCTGTGCATGCCAAGCCTCCGGATTGTTGTCGTTTTCTATCTCTATCCGGGATTCACCCGGATCCAGCATCCGCACTCTCACCCTCAACGGCTCCTGCCACGTCGTGAAACTCCTCCGTGCCGTCGGGCTGGTATATCCACCGTATTCTTATCCAAAGGTAGCTGTCGAGGTCCGGTCCATCTTCGGCAAAGAGAATCTTGAATTTCGCAGTGTGTCCCTCACCCGTGCGAATCCACACGTTGTGACCGGAGTAGATGGGAACCCTCGCAGGCGTGACCTCATCGGGTTGGCGCTTCCATTGAGTGGAGCCCCATCCCGGTGCACTGCAATCGTAAAGCAGGCTGTCGGCAATGGCATCATGAAGGGCGACATTAAGCGAGGGGTTGCCGGCGATGAATTTCTTGTCCAGATAAATATCGCCGCGCTGACGGCCTTCCTCCCCATAGACTATCTCGCCTGCTGAGAAATCGAAATACGCTCCCGGCGTGTCGGGATCTTCAACGCTGGGCAGGATAACCTCGCCGTGCGGACAGCCCACGGGCCAATCGTCCTCCCCGCAGCCGCAAACAGTCCATGTGAGTATGACAAGAAACGAAAGCAGAATGATATGGTGTTTCTTTCTCAAGTGCTCCCACCTCCGGCCGATCATTCTCCAATGGTGGCCGCCGGGGCATGGATAGAGAGCCATACCATGGTCCATTTTCTCCAGCCGTAGTGATTATAGCACAGAGCGAGCTTTTTTTTTTGTTTGCGTCGTATAGCAGAGTTTCGGATTCCATAAAAAATCGGGGCAAAGTATTGCTTTATCCTATGTCATCCAGTAAATTCAAAGTACTAAGCGTGGAAGAATTGCCTTTTTAACATAAGACACCGGAACAGATGTCTGAGGGGACGTTCCCGGCTGCTCACCTTTTATGCGTTATCATACCAGGCCGGGCAACAACCTGGCTGAAGGGGACGGAGAATGGTACCCAACGACATCGACCAGGTGAGGCGTTTTATCAATGAAAAAATGCAGCGCCTGCCTCGTATCGAGGAGAAGCTGGAAAGCACGCACAACAAGATTCTCTATCTCGTAAAGAGAATCAACCAGCTCTCCAAGGCCCGTGGCGGGATTTCCGCAAGCGTTCCAACCCAGGAACGATTGATGAGCATTGCTGAGAAGCTGCGCGATCTGGGTATTATTATCGAGTATACGGACGGACGGGGTTACGCCAAGCTGAAGGCGCTGGATCAGCGCGGGATTGACATGATAAAGAAAATGAACACCGTGTTTCCGCTCAGCTTGATTGAGAGCTTCCTGGAGAATGTAGCAAAATAACCGACACACGAACCGGACAGACTTGAAAAGTCCTCCAATGCCGCCCCTTACTCGTGAGGGGCTTTGCTTTTGTCGAGAATCAGTTCCTTTGCTGCATAACCCAGCAACACCCCCAGTGTGGCGATCCAGACAATCACCCAGGGCCAGACCGAGAACTCCTTGCCCTGCGATCCCATCAGACCGGTCACCAGGAAGAAAAGCCCAACCGTGCAATAGAACATCGCAGCCGCGCGTACTGTCTGGAGTCGCCCGAACCAGGTCGCCACAAAGGCATGCAGGCCGGTGCAGGCAAGGAAGACAATGGAGATCCCAATTAGAAATTCAGGTGATACGGGGAAGCTCTTTCGGAGAAAGAAATACCAGATCAACCCGATGAACGCGCAGGAGTCCAGCAGGATCAGAAGGAAGCAGCACGTACGATAGCTCGCAGTTGAGCTGAAACTTTCTCGGAGACGGAGGAGCAATTCTCGGTAGACAGATTTCACCGGTTAAAAGGATAACACACATACTAGAATATACCCTGGTAGCCCGCGATTTATCGTGGGTCCTTTGGGATGGATTGACACTGCCGTCGGTCCGGTTTATCGTTCAACCTGACGTAGGGGGAAAAATCGCATTTCAAGGACTACCTGATGGACCTGGTAACAATCATTGTCGGCAGCGCATCCGATCGTCCGGTCGTCGATCCGGCGCTCGAAATTCTGCAGAGACACAAAGTCTCGTTCCGTTTGAGAGTGTGCAGCGCGCATCGCGATCCCGAGCGCCTGATCGAGGAAATCAAGGAGGCGGAGGAGAACGGCACCCGGGTTTTCATCGCGGTGGCCGGCATGGCCGCGCACCTTGCGGGAGTGATCGCGGCGCACACCGTTCGGCCCGTTATCGGCCTTCCGGTTGGAACCGGCCCATTGAAAGGCCGGGACAGTTTGCTCTCGACAGTCATGATGCCGAGCGGCATTCCGGTCGCGACAGTGTCGGTCGACGGCGGCAGGAACGCGGCATGGCTCGCTATCCAGATTCTCTCGCTCCTTCCGGACGGCGCTCGCCTCGAAAAAGAGCTTGAGGACGAAAGGGAGAGGATGAAAGAGCTTCTCAAGGAGTCCGAAGAGAAGTGGCTTGAGGACATGGAGTCGGCCCTGATCAATGAGCGATGAACCCGACATTGAATCGGCGCCTGCCAAAGGGACCCAGCTCGAGATCAAGGGTCTCGGCAAAACCTACCCGGATGGAACCCGCGCGCTCGATGGTGTGGATCTCAGGGTCGATCATGGCGAACTCGTGGCAATCGTCGGATTGTCCGGCGCGGGGAAATCGACACTGCTTCGCTGCATAAACCGATTGATAGAACCCACGGACGGCTCGATCCGCTACGTTCCCCTGAACGGGAAGCCTGCGTTCGAGGTGACCGATCTTCAGGGAAACGCGCTCAGGCAGTATCGCAGCAATGTGGGGATGATTTTTCAGCACTTCAACCTGGTGCCCCGACTCAGTGTACTGCTGAACGTGCTTGCGGGAAGGTTGAGCCATGTAGGGACATTCGCGTCGCTTTTTCACAGATTTCCTGGTGAGGACATAGAGCGTGCGCTGGCCGCATTGAAAAGAGTGGGAATTGTTGAAAAAGCGTACCAGAGGGCGGGGGAGCTTTCGGGCGGGCAGATGCAAAGGGTGGGAATCGCGAGGGCGCTTGTCCAGGATCCGGAGATTCTCCTCGCCGACGAGCCGGTGGCCAGTCTCGATCCGGCAACATCGTCCGACATACTTAACCACCTTCGCACGATCTGCACCGAGGACGGCCTTACACTGCTCATCAACCTGCATTCGGTTGACCTGGTCAGGCGATTCTGCCGCCGGGCGCTTGGATTCCGGGCGGGAAAAAAAGTGTTCGACGGTCCGACTGACGGCCTGGGGAGAGAGCAGTATCGGGAAATCTACGGTGTCGAAGAAGGAGCGTAGAGGTAACCCATAAACATCAACGCGATATTTACCGCCATGTGAACGGCGATTGGGTACAGGAGGTTCCGGGTGCGGATGTAGAGGTTCGCGAGTATCAATCCCCCCAGGTAGCAAATCACCAACACCGCGACCAGCCAGAGTTTGGGAAATACCATGCTGACCAGCATCGGATGATAACCTGCGAAGAAAACGGCTGAAACCTGCACGGCCGATGATCGACTCATTCTTGATGCCAGGAACCTAAGCACGCTTCCGCGCCATAGAAACTCTTCCCCGAACGGATTTACGATCACCAGTAATCCTGCCGCAAGCCAGAAGTGCTCTCTGTGCATTCCTAGTATTCGCAAACCATCGGAGACGATTTCCGGATCGACTAGTCCCGGCTCGATAAGAAGGTTGCAGGACCACACCGCTGCAGCAAGAACTACCCCAAGCGCCAATGTCGTGAGCGCGGGCCGTTTCAGAGAAGGTTCCGAGAAGAAGCCGGACGTCTTTCCAGTGCTTCGGCGGATTAGAAGCCCTCCACCAAGGCAGAAGACGGGGTGATAGATGATCATCGCAATGATGGGCGAGTTAAGGACCATCATCGCGAAGGCAAGCCAAAGGTAGGTGGCGATTATTACGATCCAGGTTATGGCGGCCAGCTTCAGTTGCACGGCAGTTATCATATCAGCAGAATGCGGAATTGCGAAGTTTGAGAAGGTGAAGGGGTGTGAGCGGGAATTGATTTTTCTCGCGCGGGAGTCGTTGTTGTAGCCTGGGAATGCATTTCCCAGGAATTGCAGAGTATGGTCACCAGGTCCTGGGAAATGCATTCCCAGGCTACGTGCTTCAACCGGGAGCGTCTTCAACTGGGAGCGCCTTCGTCCCGAAGGCAGTACGGCGAGCGTCCCGGGGCTGTTGAAAAAAGAACATAATCAGGGAAAAATCTGTGTGCCACCCTCAAGCGGAATGACGGCCTTAGCCGGAATGGAGCTTGTGGGTGATCTTCTGAAGACTGCAATCCGTTTATTCAAGACACCCACAAGCTCGAAGACTCGCTTGAGGGTGGCACATACCGTGCAAGTCCCGCGATCGACTCTGCTTTGCATGGACCCTTTTTCAACAGCCCCGTCCCCTCGACTTTCGTCATTTAGGCGGCTCGGGGTTTTTTGGCTATCAGGCTG
>CBDUXL010000071.1:0-12643 GCA_965371155.1 uncultured bacterium
TGATATCAATATTCGCGCTGCCATCGAGGGGATCGTACGCTACCACGTACTCGCCGTCCTCGTTTCCCTTCACGATTTGAGGCCCGTCCATCTCCTCGCTGATCAGCGCGCAGCAGAGACCCGTCGATGCAAGGCACTTCCGAAAATTCAAGCAGGCCTTGTTGTCGAGCACCTTGGCGATCTCCCCCGACGGGTTGATGCCGTCGGTGGTGCCCATAGTGTCGGCCATGCGCGAGCGATTCAGATCGTTGGCGGTGAGTTTTGCGGCGACACCGATCCGCTCGATAATTGTCGAGAGCTTGCCGGTCGCGCCGGGATACATCGATTGAATCTCGAGTACCCGATCGAAAAGTGTGTCCAGAGTCATGGTCCTATTGTAGTCGGCGGATCAGAAAATATCGAGCAAATCGACTGTGACGGGTGCGCTAGAACCGAATGCCGGCGTTATCGCCCGCGAGGCGCGGATCGAGCAAAACGAAAGACCATAGCCTGAACAACGGATTCTCCGCCGCATGGAGAGGATTCAGCACTTCCGCAACCTGGCCCGCAATTCCCCCGGAACTGTGCTTAACTGCGCCCAAGTCCTCCAGCAATTGATCGATCAGGCCCACCTCGCCAAGCTCATCGATTACCGGGTTGTCGCCGAGTCCGGTAAGGTCGGCGGCCCGATCGATCGCGTCCTGTAGGCCGCCCAGTTCATCCACCAGGCCGTTTTCGTATGCCTGTTCGCCCGAGTAGATCATTCCTTCAGACACTTCTGCGATCTTGTCCTTATCGAACCCTCTGCCGTCAGCCACCGCACTCTTGAACTGCTCGTGCACCTGGTCGAGCATCTCCTGGAGCATCTCCCGCTCCTCGTCGGTCATCGGCCTTGACGGACTCCCGATATCCTTATACTCACCCGACGTGATTGTTTCTTCCCTCAAATTGGCCCATTCAAGCAGACCTTCGTAGTTGAGGAACTGCATAATGACGCCGATTGAACCGGTCAGCGTCGCGGGATTGGCGAATATCTCGTCTGCAGGAGCGGCGATATAATAGCCGCCCGAGGCAGCCACATCGCCCATGCTGACAATCACCGGGCGGCCTGTATCGGAAAATTCCTTGAAGGCATTGTAGATCTCCTGGCTCGCCGCAGCGGAGCCTCCCGGCGAGTTGATCCTGACAACCAGCGCTTTTATACCCTTATCCTCGATTGCCTGGTTCACCACTTCGACAATGTGGTCGCTCGAGGTTCCACCGGTGAAGAAGAGACTGTCGCCCGGGCTGGCGGTGGTTATGATCCCCTCGACGTACAGGAGGCCGATTCGATCGCCGAAGATGCTCCCGGTTCCGGAAGACGGAATCGCGCAGGAGGCGATCAGGCTGAGCGATAGAGCCGCGAAGACGAGCACTATGATGAGAGGTAGAAGCAATGCCCTGCGTTTCATGGTGTTCTCCTTGCAGTGAAATGATGCGGAAATTTTGCATTTCATTCTACCCCGCGATCGGTGCAGTAACAAGCGTCGGGCCGGGAGAATGTGAAATGGATCCCTGCGGCAAGCCGAGCCGGATGGTGAAAACGAGGCAAAGAACACGGATTTCGGGTGGGGATCAGTTCGAGAAGAATATTCGGTAGATATCCTGGTATGTCACAAACAACGCAAAGAGAACAAGCAGCAGGAAACCGGCTATATGAATGATATTCTCAATTTTCACAGTAATTATCGGTCGTCTGAAGATTGCCTCGGGAATCATGAACAGGATGCGCCCCCCGTCGAGTGCCGGGAACGGCAACAGGTTGAAAATCGCCAGATTGACTGAGATCAGCACCATAATGTTGATCAAATCGACAAGTCCGCTCGATGCAGCCTGATAGGTGATGGTGACAATTCCGACCGGGCCATAGAGATCACGAACCGACGCTTTCCCGGTGGCCAACATCCCGAGTACCTTGAAAATGAAACCTGCAATCTCGTGAGACTTGCGGACACCGGCGATGAAACTGTTTTTCAGGTCGGTTCGGTAATAGCGGGTCTTGAAGTGCAGACCACCGAAAAATGCCTGCACCTCGTCCCTGTCGGTATCAGGCGGAAGGGGAACGACAACGACCCTTTCTTCCACGCCGGACATCGCTACCACAGTGACCCCGCTCCCAAGGTGAC
Organism: uncultured bacterium; assembly: GCA_965371155.1. Lineage (GTDB taxonomy): Bacteria > JAJVIF01 > JAJVIF01 > JAPKYR01 > JAPKYR01 > CBDUXL01. The sequence continues at coordinate 2,145 of CBDUXL010000071.1, forward strand.
GCTCGAACTCAAGGAAGGCCGAAATTCCGTTGGGTGTGGGCACACCGTCCACGCTCAGGATCTCATCACCCGATCGAAACCCGGCCTGGTAGAGCCTGTGATTGTACGGAAGGCCGACCAGAAGAGACTCGGCTGCATCGTCCATGTACACCTGTATGCGTCCGATGCTCATGTCGGGTTCGAGGCGAATCCTGTGAACCTTTCCGGAACGCTCATAATGCAGATATTCGGCTCCGGAGGCGACCGCGGTTACGCCTTCGACCGCATTGTCCGAGGGCTCGTTCTCTGGTTCAACGATTATGTCTCCTACTTCCAATCCCGCGTCATATGCAATATCGTTCCTGATGACAGCAACCACAACACCTTCATCATTGTAGAAAAATCCGAACGGATTATACGTGTCGCGATTAAATTCATTATCGAAATACTCGATCTCCAGCTTTTTCACGCGGTAGTCACGGTAGATTTCAAGCACGAAAACACCGTTGCCGCTGTCAAGGTCAAGTTGGTGCGAGGGGAACGGAATCCCGTCCGCCCGGATTATGACGTCTCCACCCCTCACTCCCGCTCGTTCAGCCGGTGAATCGGGCGGTACGTGGATGATGGTACCGTCATTCAGGAAAACGAATCCGATGCGGCAGAAATGGCTGTCGGACAGGCGAATGGTCTGCGGGATGATAGTCGCTTTGAACTCGGTGCTGTCTCGGACGCCCGTCAGATAGAGCGCCCTGCCGCCGGAGAAGGCTAACGCGTGACGCAGGTCGGCCGTTGATGAAATCCGGACGCCGTTGAGGTGTGTGATGATATCGCCTTTCCTGAGACCCTGTCCGTGGGCGGGCCCCCCAGGAACCACGTCACCGATCTCCGCAGCCGGGAACCCAACGAAAACCCCCATCAGGAAGACCACCAGAACGGCGATCAATATGTTGGCGATCGGTCCGGAGATAACCACCAGGAACCGATGAAACAGCGGTCGGTTTATGAAAGCCTGCGGATCATCTGGAGGCGCAGCCGAGTAATCCGGAGGAACGTTTTTCGGCCCTTCCGATGGCGTTACATCCCCTTCTGCCGCTTCCCTTTTCCTTTTTTCGGTTTCCTTGGGATCCTCGACATCCATCCCATATATCCTGTTGTAGCCGCCCAGGGGGATCAGGTTGACCGTGTAGAGCGTTTCGCCGCGCTTCCATGAGAAGAGGCGCTTCCCGAACCCGATGCCGAACTCGTCCACCCGCATCCCTGTTAGCTTGGCAGCGATAAAATGCCCGTATTCGTGGCCCGCGACGAGGATGCCGAATATCACAATGACTTCGAATATGTACCATGCGCTCTGAAGAAGACTAAGTATGTAAGCTGTAACGTCCATAGTACGCTCATCGAATGCCGTGATGCTCCGCCCAAGCGGCTTCCAATGCGGTGTTAATAGTATATCGCATCAAGAGCACGGTCCACTTCTTTGATGCGGTCCTAAGCGCCGGAAATACTTTCGCCCATCACACTGCGCACATGGTCGCGCGCCCACTGGTCAGCCGCGAGAATTGAATCCTCGGTTGCGCTGCTTTTTCTGTGCGAGTCAAGAGCCACTTCCACCAGTGAGGCAATCTCGGTGAACGGAATCAGTTTTTTAAGGAAAAAACCCACTGCTTCTTCATTGGCTCCGTTGAGCACTGCAGGCGACGTGCCGCCTTCTCGTAGAGCCCGTCGAGCTAAATCCAACGCCGGAAAACGCTCGGAATCGGGAGGATAGAATTCAAGCTTGCCGACCTCTGCGAGGTCGAGGGGTTTCACCCGGGTCGGACGGTGCTCACCCGACAATAATGCATACTGAATCGGAATCTCCATTGTGGGATGGCTTAGCTGGGCCAGCATGCTGCCGTCGGCGAACTCCACCAACGAGTGCACGATACTTGCCGGGTGGATCACCACATCGATCTTCTCCGGCGGAAGACCGAAAAGGTAGTGAGCCTCGATGATTTCAAGGCCCTTGTTCATGAGAGTCGCGCTGTCGATGGTGATTTTCGGTCCCATTTTCCATGTCGGGTGCGAAAGCGCCTCCTCCACGGTCAGGGTGTCGAAATCCGACAGGGGGCGATCGAGGAAGGGTCCGCCCGAGGCAGTCAGTATGATGCGCTCAAGCCCGGGGTGTTCCGCTCGTCCGCCGAGGCATTGGTAAATGGCCGAGTGTTCGCTGTCGACGGGAATCAGCGACCCGGAACCATTATCCAGAAGCGAGCGGATAAGCTCCCCGGCCATCACCATGCTTTCCTTGTTGGCCAGGAGCACTTCCCTTCCCGAGCGAAGCGCGACAAGAGTCGGAACGAGTCCAACCGCGCCGACCAGGCCGTTAAGAACTGAATCCACGTCGGGATGACGGCTTGCCAGCTCTATGCCGTCGTGTCCGTAGACGATCTCCGGAGCATTCCCGGTATCCGAGAGAAACTCCTTCAGCGCAGCGGCTTCCTCGGGCCCCCGTACTGAGACAAGCACAGGCCGATGGTCGCGAATCTGCTCCGCGAAAAGCTCCATTTGGGATCCGGCAGCGAGGGTTGTAACGCGAAGACGATCAGGATTCTGTGCAACAACCTTTAGTGCCTGAGTGCCAATGGAGCCGGTCGATCCTAAGACAGCGATAGACTTCATAACACAACATCCGACTGCGGATGCCGCGCCGATGGTATCATATGCGCGGAGCTAAGTCATGGGTCCGGGGGAAGAGGTACATGTGCCGCTGGTTTGTATAATGACATTTCAAAGCACAGGTAATCTGATACTTGTAAAGGCAGTATTGATTTTTGTAGTCAAGTAAGCTACTATCTTGCCCTGACAGTTTGGGGGAATGTCGTTTAATAGCTTACGCGCAGGGTGTTCCAATGTCCCACCATGAGTTGTTGACGGAGCTTTGCGGCAATATCTACAAAGTAAATCGAATCATGTTGGACCATTGCCGGCGCCTCATGGATAATGAGGGCCTCGGCGATATCCCCATAAATGCAGCAGCGCTCCTTTTCCCCCTCTTATCCAAAGAAGGTTTGACTCAGTCTCAGCTTGGAAAGATAATCCACCTGAAGTCGCCGACCATGACGGTCATCGTGAATCGCCTTGAAGAGCTGGGACTGGTCCGTCGCGAGCGCGATGCCCAGGATCGACGCAACATGCATTTGCTCCTTACGGACGAAGGTCGCGCTGCAGCCAGGAGAATCAATAAGATCGCCGGAAGACTATTCCAGGATATATCGCCAGGCTTGAAGCAGGACAGTCTGACCGCTACGAACGAAACTCTCGTTCTTGTGCTGTCTAATATAGAGGACCGGCTTAGCTAGAGAGCTCACATGCTGCTTCGCCTCCCATTTCTCATGAAGATTAAGGCAATTTCCCATCCTGTAGGAAAAATGGCATGTAATTCGCCAATGTTGAACGAGACGGTTGAAGGTTCTCACTGGACGACTATAATTACCCCGGCAAGCAGTTAATTCCAGAGGTGAATATGGGATCACGTAAGGACCAGGAAAGGGAGGCGCGCCGCAGCTATATCCTCGACAAAGCTCAGGCCCTGTTCGCGCAGAAGGGTTATCAAGGCACATCCATGGCTGAGATCGCGGAGGCGAGCGAGTTCGCAGTCGGGACTCTTTACACATTCTTCGAGAACAAAGAAGAAATCCTCGCGACAATTTTCGAGGTTCGCGTGCAGGACATGGTCCTTGAAACCGAGCGTATCCGTTCCGATCCTGAGCTCGATCCGCTGAAAAGGATAGAGCTCGCGCTCGACATATTGACGCGAGTCGCCATGGATAACCTGGACTGCTACAGGATCTACATCGCCGAATCCCGTTTGGCTGACTGGGGCTCAAAAACGCAGGTCGGAGGCTACGTCAGCGAGGCTGTCGATGCGTACCAGGGATGCCTGGTCGACATCTACAGGGATGCAATCGCTGCCGGCGCGATTGATGCCAAATTCGATCCCGACTTTCTCGCTTTCTTCCAGCGATCGCTGATACGCACGGTCGTTTGGCAAACGATGCACAGCCCGGAGTCTGTAACCCTGGATGAAATCATCGATCAGGCAAAGCATATGCTGTTCCACGGCATCAAGTCGGGAGCTAAACCCTCCAATTAAAAAAAATAAAATATTCCGTAGGGTCTTGACAGAATGGGGTCTAATCTGGTACATAAGAAGTGAAGTATCTCAATTGTGAAGTTTTAATTTCGGCCTTTCCCTGCACTACCTCCTATAGCCCCCGCCGCCAGGCGGGGGTTCCAAATTATCCTCTTTGTTCCTCGGACCGCTAACCCTCAATGCGAATCGTGATTCCCTCCTAAGCAGGGCGGCATCAACAGCGACTACTGGGCCATCTGCGGGAATTGCGTTGGTTCCGGGTACTGCTGGAATCCATGTAGCGAAAGGGAATTCTCCTCGAGCCATGAAGCAGACATGATAGCCGGTTTCCTCCGAAAAAGATGATCAACTAACGAGGTTGGTCCAGGATGCAGGGGGACAATTAATGAGCGTTTATTCACTTCTATCGAATCCCGACTTCGTGATCCCTCAATGTAAGGGCTTGCCTCGTTCCTGTACTCTCCTCTGGATTATGCATACTACTCAATATGAGAGAGAAATTCCCTCGCACTTCTGACATCCGCCGCTATCTGCGCCTTCAGAGCCAGCAAATCATCGAATTGCTGCTCCGGCCTGATGTACGCCTCAAATCCGATCGTGAAATGCATACCCGGTGATGGAGGATCGGCTATCATGTCGATCATCTTGCCGGGGTCCAGAAGGTGAGTCTCCAGGATCGGCTGCTTGCGATCCTTTTCCACGCTCGGCCTGAGACCGAAATTTGCCACCCCGTCAACAACCGGCTTAGTCTCATCTGATGGATCATCTCGAAAGGCGTAGGATGCAACACGAACCGCATACACTCCGTATCTGAGCGGCACTTTCCCATCCGGCCAATTGAAATTCAATGTCGGGAAACCGAGCTTTGATCCCATTCGTTGACCGGCCACCTGCGGGGCGGTAATTGAATACGCCCTTCCCAGGAGCTTATTCGCTTTCTCGACATTCCCCTGCCGAAGCAGCGAACGGATGAGGGTTGCCTTCACTACCTCTCCCTCCGCTGATACCGGCCTGAGCACATCAATCCTGGCTCCCCGCTTCTGAGCTTCCTTCTCAAGGAATTCCGGATCGCCCAGACGGTCCTTTCCGAACCGGAAGTCGTACCCCACGACAATCATCTTCGCCTTCCATCGATTGACAAGCAACGAATGCAGGAACATGTCGTGGGATGTCTGGATCAGAGGCGCTTCGAATGCCGGGTGTAGAACCACATCGATGCCGATTTTTCTCAGCAAATCGAGTTTCTCTTCCTCGGTGGTGATGATGCCGCGCTCCAGGGCACCGGGATATGTTTCCTCGCGGAAACTGAAGCAGACGGATGTCAACTCGTTCTCGCGTGCGAACTCGACTGCCCGGTCGAGTATCGCCCGATGCCCGAGATGCACTCCGTCGAATCGTCCCAGGGCAACCGACGATCCCTTGCCGGGCGGCATCCAACCGTAGATGTCTCTGAAAACCTCCATCACCAAATGTTCAAGTCGTCTCTGTTTCCTGCACCAACCAGGGTTTGTATGGTCCGACACCGACCGGGTCGCGTTTCATGCGACCAAGTGCCTTGAATCGCCCGTTCTCATCGACAAGTCGGAGAGTCTCGTCATCTCCGATTTGAGGAACTCCGCCCCTGATGTCTTTCGTGCCCAGCATCTGTCCGTGCAGAAGCTTCTCCTCGCTCTCCGGAACGACTGTGACCGAGGGAAGGTGCGCGAGAATCTGATCGACCGGCCTGAGATGGTGTATCAGGACCTTCATTCCACCGACCTCGAACGCCTCAAAAGGAATGCTGATGTCGGAATCGAACGGCCCGACCGACAACCTTTCAAGGCCTGCCAGGTGCCCGACCGTACCGATTGCCCGCGCCATATCCCGTGCCAATGCTCTGATGTACGTCCCTCCCGAGACCTCCACCGAAAAATCAATCCAGGAACCTTCCGCCTCGCCGAACTCCAGCTCGTATACGGTCACCCTCACCGGCTCAAGCTCGAGTTTCTCGCCTTTCCGCGCGGCTTTATAGCTCCGTTTGCCATCAACCTGCTTGGCCGAGAACACAGGCGGCACCTGCTCTATTTCTCCCACGAACTGTTTCCCGATTTCCTCAATTTTCTCCTTCCAGTCAGATGGAATCGGAGAAGTATTGATTACTTTCCCCGTCGGATCGAGAGTATCTGTTTCCTCCCCGAGAAAGAGCCTCGCACGGTAGCGTTTTCTTGAATGCAGAGCAAACTCCGCATACCGAACCGCCTGCCCGAGCGCGATAACAACCAGACCGGACGCGAATGGGTCAAGAGTACCCAGATGTCCCATTTTCCATTTGGGAGGGATTTCGCACGTGCGTCTTAGAAAACGGATGCAATCGTAGGATGTCGGTCCGGGAGGTTTATCCAGAACAATCAGGCCGTGCGGGCCTATTCCGGTTTTTGATGGGGAGTCATTTTTCCCTGCTGGATCAGGCATTCGGGCTACAAATTCTCCTCCAGGACCTCACCGGATTCGATAGCTTCCTCCGCAACCGCCACGAACTTCTTGATGGCTTCCTGAAGACTCCTGTTGATTCTGCATCCTGCGGCGCGAGGATGTCCACCCCCGCCGAACTTCGCCATCAGCCGGCTCGCATTGATCGGGGGAGCCGCACGGACGCTAACCCTTATGTCTGTCTCGTCTACCTCCTTGAAGAAGGCCATGATCTCGAAGCCCTGCAATGTCCGCATGATATCGATGAATCCCTCGGTATCCTCCAGCGCGGTGTTTGTTGAAGCCATCATTTTTCGATCGACCCAGAAGTAAACACCCCTGTCGTCGAGGAAACGGCTGAGCGTCTTGAAACTCTCAGCCTGCAACTGGAAGCTGTCCAGCGAGCGATTGGCGTAGATACCGAAATATGCCTTGACGGGCTTTGCTCCAGCCGCCACGAAAGCCGCGGCATAGCGCAGTGACCTTTCAGATGTGTTCGAAAACGAGAATCTTCCGGTGTCGGTGTAAACGCTTGCGTAAAGATTCTGCGCGATCGACGGGGTCAATTTCACATTGAGCTCCCCCAGTATCTCAAACACCATCTCGCCCACGGACGAATATGATGGATCCACCCAGTTGACCGTACCGAAGAATGTATTGGACGTGTGATGGTCGATATTGGCTATGGCAAGACCGTCTCTGTTTTCAGTCCATTTGCTCAGGCTTTCCCCTACGCGATGCAGATCACCGGAGTCCACGACCAGTAGCGCAAGGTGATTTTCGAAGGAAAGTTCTTTTAGCGCGTTTCTTAGATCGGTGTCTATGCCGTCCACTCCGGGCATCCATTGGAAGGTCCGCGGAATCGGACCCTCTATGTAGCATGCATGCTTCTTGCCGAGAGCTTCCAATCCCTCCATGAGCGCGAGAACCGAGCCCATATTGTCGCCGTCAGGGAAGACATGAGTCGAAATCAGGAAGAAATCATTGGAAAGAATGAAATCAGCAATGTCTGCGGCGGAAGACATAGTGCGGGGTTCCAACAGGGATGACTACTTGCTGTCCTCCGTGTCCTCGGGGGGGATATCGAGCATTTCCAGGATACTATCTATCTTGGCGCCCGTCTCCATAGTGCGATCTTCATGGAATGTGAATCTTGGAACTCTCCTAAGGTCGCTGACAGCCATAATCTCATACCGTATGAGCGGTTCAGCCTTAGTCAGGGCGTCCACAATCTTGCTGCATACGGTGCCTTCCCCAAAAACGCTTACATCTACTTGAGCCGTGGAGAGATCGCGGCTCACCCTAATGTTGCTGAACGAGATGAGCTTGCCCTCGAAGATAGGATCTTTGAGTTCGCGAGAAACAATGCGGGACAGCTCCTTCTTGAAGAAGGCCGCAATCCTTTTCATGCGGAGGTCGTCAGGCATCACTGTCTCCGTTGTCTGAGGTCGAGCTGTCAGGCGAATTCCTGTTAGCACCAATCGATATCGCTTGCCACAACCATGAGTCCATCGCCGTTCTCGAAATGCTCCTCCACTCTGGCAAACACCTGCTCGATTAACTGCTTTTCCGCGTTGACCATCGCCACTGCCACCATCGCCGACTGATGAAGATCCTGGTAATCCACCTCGCTCGCAGACACATTGAACTTGTCCCTTGTACGCTCAATAACGCCTTTCAGCCGACGGCGTTTCTCCTTGAGCGTATTGCATCCAGGTAACCGAAGTTCCAGTGTTAAAAGGCCCAGATTCATTTCAGGCCCTCGCGGGATCGCTCTGCTGCTACTACACGGTTGATCCCTAGCTGTCAGCGACGCCAACGGCAGCCCCGGCTTCTGCCTCCCCTTCCTTCTTCGCAGGCTTTTTCAATGTCCGGAGAATCTTCACCGTCTCGTAAGCGACTATCTCGTCGCCTTCCTTGAGGTCGTTGAAGCCATCAAGCATGATTCCGCACTCGTATCCGGATTCGACCTCTTTCACGTCGTCCTTGAAGCGCTTCAAGCTGGTAAGCACAAGCTTGGTTATTTCCTCACCTTCGCGAACGATCCGAATGTCGGATCCTCGTATTATCTTGCCCTCGTTGACATACAGCCCGGCGACAATCATCTTTGGGGTGCGCTTGAATATCTGGCGAACCTCCGCGCTGCCGATAACCTGTTCCTTGTACACCGGCTCCAGGAGACCTTCCATGGCTGCCAGGATATCCTCCACCGCCTTGTAAATGATGTTGTAGGTCCTGATATCGATGCCTTCCATCGCCGCTTGCTTTCGAATCTCCGGGCTGGCGACGACATTGAAGCCAAGAATTATCGCCTTGGAGGCCATAGCCAGCATCACATCGCTGTCGGTTATGTTCCCAACCGACGTGTGTATGAACTTCACCCCGACCTCGTCGGTCGAAAGCTGCTCCAACTGCCCGCGAAGCGCTTCAATCGAACCCTGAAGGTCGGCTTTGAGAATGATGTTCATCTCCTTGGCCTCGCCCTTGGCCATCTGCTCGTAGAAGTCCTCAAGCGAGATCGTGTTGATCATTCGGAGTCTACCCTGGCGATGATCCATTTCGCGTTTTTCGAAGATCTCACGGGCGGTCTTCTCGTCCTTGACTTCGTTGAGCTTGTCGCCGGCTTGCGGGACGGTATTGAGTCCCGAGATGAGTACGGGAGTCGATGGTCCCGCTGCTTTGACCGTGTTACCGTCCTCGTCGGTCATCTGACGTATTCGTCCCCAGGCGCGTCCGGCGACAAAATAGTCACCGACATCAAGCGTTCCACGCTGCACAATGACTGTTGCCAGCGCGCCGCGACCCCGATCCAGCCTTGCCTCGATTACGTAGCCCTCCGCCAATGCATACGGATTCCCGGTCAGCTCCAGGATGTCGGCGACTGTAAGGATATTCTCAAGCAGATTATCGATACCGATCTTCTTCTTGGCGCTGGTCGGCACCATGATGATCTGCCCGCCCCACTCCTCGGGAACCAATCCCTGCTCGCTCAACTGCTGCTTGACCAGTTCCGGGTTGGCGTCGGCAAGGTCGATCTTGTTTATGGCAACCATGATTTCAACTTCGGCCGACCTGGCGTGATCGATCGCTTCCAGCGTCTGCGGCATCACGCCATCATTCGCCGCGACCACAAGCACCGCGATATCGGTAACCTGGGCGCCTCGAGCGCGCATCGCAGTGAACGCCGCGTGACCGGGAGTGTCGATGAATGTCACCGGACGCGTCTCCTCGTCGTTTACCCTCGCGTCAACCTGGAAAGCACCGATCTTCTGAGTGATGCCACCCGCCTCGGTAGCAACAACGTCCGTTCCCCGAATAGCGTCAAGAAGCTTGGTCTTGCCGTGGTCGACGTGTCCGAGAATCGTTATCACCGGTGGGCGAGTAACGATGTCCTCCGGCTTGTCCTCCTCATGCTGCAATACATCTTCAACCTCAACAACCTTCTTCATCTCGTACTCGAAACCGAAATGGTCGCAAATGAGTGCGGAGATCTCCTGGTCCACAACCTGGTTGATCGTGGCGAGAATTTCCAGCTCCCTCATGAGGAAACCGATTATCTCGGACGATTTCAGTCCCGTCTGAGCGGAGAGTTCCTTGATCGACGTGTGCTCGCCGAGCATGATCTTACGAGGCGGAGGCCTAGGGGAGACTATCCTCGTTTGTCTGTCGCGCGTCCTGCGTCCTCTGCCTTTTCGGCGAACTGAGGCTGACGTATTGAATTGGGACGAGGCTTGCCGCTCTTTCTTTCGGCCCCGCCCGCCCTGGGGTGTTCTCCTGCCTTTGTCGCCTTTTATGATTTTCCTTCGGCGCTTGCGACGCCCGCCGGGCCCTGTGGCCACTGGGCTCGAGGCCGGGCGTCCGGTGGTCCTTTTGGGGGAATCTATCTCCGAGCGCATGCCCCCGGCCGCAAGCTTCTCCATCGACTGCCGTAAGTCGGTTT
>CBDUXL010000072.1:0-12556 GCA_965371155.1 uncultured bacterium
CCTAATCGATCATCCAGCAGAGGTAAACCTAGACGCAGTTCGGACGGATGTATGGGATATCGACTATTCCCTGCTCAAAATCCTTGATGAGAACACCCTTTTCATCGAGCTCTCCGATTAGTCGTTTGAAGTCATCAAACTCCTTCGGGGGAGGGCTGTTCCCGTGCCCGTTCCCGCCGGTTTTCCATCGACCTTTCAAAACGTCGAATCCGCTCAGGTCCAGTGAGTGAAAAAGCGACCGGATTTTTTCAAGCCTTTCTCGAAGCCAGGGGAGGAGGTTCCGGGCTTCCTCGAGCGTGAAGTGGATGTCGTGTTGGTATTGGGATGAGGTAGACACGATGGTGCAAATATGCCCCAGACCGCCTTGGAAGGCAAGTTGGGCGCACTGCCATTGGGCGCACTGCCATTGGGCGCACTGCCGTGCGCCCCTACTGCAACAGATTTACTGCTCGGTGGGAGATTTGCTCCATTCCGGGCGGACGGTCTTCCCTGCGGTTTGCACGAGCCTGTCGGATCAGTCGTTCTGCGTCCTGAACATCCCGCGGACGGGCTGTCGATGATTCCCTGACTGCACCCTCGACCGATTCACGCACATCTCTTTCCAACCGCTTTCGAACTTCTCGCGCGCGATTCTGGAACCTTTCGGTGTCGTCGATCTGTTCCCTGACACGCGCGGGACGCTTTTCGGCTGAGGCCCTCCTGACTTCTTTATCCAACCTCTCGAACTCGCGGTCCGAGTCGGGCATCCTGACGGTTTCCTCGCGGCCTTCGATCCGGACTTTCATCTCACGACCATCGAAAAGGTTCTCATCCCGATACCTCGCCGCGTTTCGATGCTCCCTTGTTTCCCTCATATGCGCTTCAAGACGCTTGCGTGCCTCTCCGGACTTGTCGTGAGCAGCCTCCGACAACTCCCGCGACAGGCGCTGGGCTTCGAGAGCGTCCCTCCGAAAAACATCGGCGGCTCTATCGGCCACCTGGAGACGGGTTATCTCGGCCTGGCGATCCCGAATGCGCGACGCCTCGGGGCTAAGCTCAACATTCTCGGTCCTGCGGGGCCTTGCGCGATCCACATCGGCATTGTCGGGAGGGTCGGCCTTCCTGGAGTTACCATTTGCGCGATCGTCGGGTGGAGACGCAGGTGAAACAGGTGATCCAACCGGTGGTATTGTCATAAGAAAGTACCTCCGTGTACTCCCGTCATTTTCAATTATAGCATACCAAACACCTTGCGGGCCAATTGGCATGCCCACAATAATATCGGTAATTCACGTGGGAAGTGCAGCATTTCATAGGGATATGGGGAACTTCGCCGCCTCTATCAAACTTATGTCTGTTTAGCATAGGTTAACCGGATGCAAATTTCGATCCATTCTTTTGAGTCCCAAGTGCATTCAAGATCGTTGAATTCCCGTCTGCAAGGAACCCTTTATGGTAAAATCAGGTCGTGAAATATCAGGAGATTCTCGATGTCCCGTAAGCTTGATGAATACCCCGCCGACGCACTCGATCCAAGGTTTCCGCTGACCTCGCTCGAGCGTTACCTCCTGGAAACAGGCGTGCTCGACCGCCATGTCCTGCGCCGAATCCATGCCCAGGCCATGGAACGGGGGGTGTTTGTCGAGGAGGAGCTTCTCGATAGCGGTCTTGTGGAAGAGGAGCCGGTGCTGAAATTCCTTTCGGGCAAACAGGGCATCCAGTACGTGCTTTTGGATGATGTCGATCCGAATCCCGATGTGGTCACTATGCTCGAGCAGGAATTCTGCGAGAAACGTGACGTTTTCCCGCTCAAGACGGACGGCGCCTATCTGCACCTGGCGATGGCGAAGCCGAAGGACATCGGCTTGAGGGACCAGGTCAGGAACCTTACGGGGCTCACGGTAAAGGCCTACCTGGCCAGCAGAGGCAGTATCAAGAAAAAGATATTCCAGTATCGCCCTCACTTCAGAAAAAAAATCATCGACGAGTTGCTCAGATCGGTCGGCACCGACCAGGGTATTCCCTTAACTCGCAAGCTAGGCATTGAGATTGAGGACCTGAGGAAACTTCCCGAGCAGACGGAGGTCATCCGTCTGGTTAATCTTCTGATTCTGCAGGCCCTTCAGGTGCATGCGTCGGATATCCACCTTATGCCTGCCGAGGACGCCATGCACGTGCGATACAGGGTGGACGGAGTGCTCCAGGAGATCGGGGCGCCGATACCGCTCGATCGCTCGGAACAGGTTGTCAACCGTGTCAAGATTCTGTGCGACCTCGATATCACAGAGCATCGCCTGCCGCAGGACGGCCATTTCCGCATTGTCCTGGAAGGGCAGGAGATCGATTTCAGGGTGGTGTCGACTCCGACCATTTTCGGTGAGAAGGTGGTGATGAGGGTTCTGGATCGCTCGACCACGATTCTTGACATGCGCCACCTGGGATTCTCTCAGGACCTGATCGGGAGTTTCCGAAAGCATCTGACCAAACCCCACGGAATCATCATCATGACCGGCCCGACCGGTTCGGGCAAGACCACCACTCTTTACTCGGCTCTGGGGAATCTCAACGCGAAGGAGAAGAACATCACGACTGTCGAGAATCCGATCGAGTATCACATGAATGATATCACCCAGATCCAGGTGCATCCGGAGATCGGATTGACATTCGCCCACAGCCTTCGCTCAATCCTGCGGCAGGACCCGGACATCATTTTAATTGGCGAGATACGCGATCTTGAAACGAGCGAGATCGCGATTCGAGCATCGCTGACCGGGCACCTGGTGTTCGCGACTCTGCACACCAACGATGCCGCCGGCGCGATCACGAGGCTCCTCGACATGGGCGTGGAGCCGTACTTGCTTGCAAGCACGCTCCGTTGTGTCTTGTCGCAACGCCTGGTTCGGACCATCTGCCGGAATTGCTACGTGGAATACACTCCGGATGAATCGATACTCAGAGAGCTAGGGAGCCCTGCAGAAATCGAGGCGCGCATGGATGGGCAAATCACCCTGGCGTATGGGCGGGGATGCGAACGGTGCTTCCATACCGGTTTTTACGGGCGCACAGCGATAGGGGAACTCCTCGAGGCAGATGATTCCATCCGCACGCTCACTATCGAGCGTGGGCACACGGTCAGGATCGAGGAAGCCGCGATCAAAGCAGGCATGATCTCGATTCATCGTGACGGCATTCGCAAGGTTCTGACGAGGGAAACTACCTACGAGGAGGTCGCATGGTAGACGGAAGCGCTTTGAGATGTACTGAGTAAGCGAATGCATTGTTAGACCGTGTTCTTATCACTAATAGTCAAGCACCGGCTTCCCAATCGATATTAATGTGAATCAGGCCCCCCGGTGACCTGCCGGTAGAGGGCGTCTTGATGAGCAATTCGTATGGCTCAACCGCGATTCAGACAATACGCACGCTTGTCCCACGAACCCCGCGTAAGGAAACCGATCTTCGGAGCCGGTTGCCGAAGGTACCTCTTTGCCGTTCTTGTGATCACTCTGCTGGCAATATTCGCGGCGTTCCTGGCTGCTATCGTGCCGGTGCGCGACTCGCTCGCAGGTAATCACGCTCCACCCTCAGCCCGTGGAGCAATCGAACCGTACTCCCAGGCGCGATGGTATCTTATGGATGCACATGCATCCCAGCTCGAGTCCTGTCTTGCCTGGTACCATCGTGCCACTGGACATTCGGCCACAACCCTTGCGGAGTTGGATGGAAGCGGCTTCCGCCCGTTCTTATTCCTTGACGAAAGAAACCTTCCGGTGAAGCTGCTGGATTCTTCAGAGAGCGCTGAATCCGTAGATGACTCGTTCCTGCTCGCTTTGATGCCACAGCAGGGCACCACCACGAGAATCCTCACTCGTCGCAGCAAAGAGAACTCAAACATTTTCGGCATAGAATGGCTGAATTCAAGTGAGGAAGAGACGGCTATCAAACACCAGTCAATGTCATCGGTGCAAGGGCAGTTCCTTCCCCACAATCCGGGGTTCGATGAGATTTACGCTTGTTTCCTTGCGGATGTCTGGGAATCTGCTGTGGTTGGTTATATTGTGCTTTACCTGCGTCCGCCGACGAACTTGCAGAACCTCCTGGACGGTCTGGGGCTTGTCCCGAATCCTGACTGTGTCTGGCCCTTTGATCCGGAGGAAGAAATGTCGGTCGCATGCGAGGGAGGCCTGATAAACAGCGAGATAGTCTATTGGCAGGTTACACTTCTGAATGGAGAAACCAGGGGACAAGCCAAGTACTGGGATTATTACACATCGTACGATGATCCGGACACTCCTGCGAATATCGTGGTGGGCTCGACCTCTTCAGCGGTGGTTGATCCGAATCAGGTTCTAGGCTTGAAGCGTGTGATGTTCACGCCGGACATTTTAATGAACCTGATTGATTCGGTCAGACCCCCTGAACCCGAGGAGGAGAAGCTCGAAGAGGAGGAGCAGGTGGAAGAGGACTGATACGCGGCGCCGATTTTGCTATACTGCCGCGTCCAGGATTTTGGACCGGATACCATCTGAATCGCCTGAGAGACTGTGAAAAACACCGTTCGCAGCGCTAGCTTTCCGCATCGTCTGACAGCAGGCCTTGGCATGGTGCTGCTTGCCGCGGTATGGGCGCTTGGATGGTACACGCCTCCTGATCCCTTCTCCGGCACCGAAGCGCCTCTGGTTCTGATAATTGTCACGGCGACCGTGCTGGCTTCATGGAATCTCGTGGCCGGTGTTATTGCGGCCGGATTTTTCCATGCCTCCAGCATACATCCCGCGAGCACATTCAGAAGCTACCGCCTGGCAAGTCTTCGACTAATGGCAGTCGGTATATTCTGGCTCTTCCCCGTTCCTCTAATGGCACAGGTGCTTGGCGCAACGGCCGCCGGCAGGGCCCTCTCGCTCCTCGTGACCGTCATATCGATAGCCGCGATAGTATTTGGTCGAGCGCGACTGCATCTTGTTGAGGAACGTCTTGACGAGCTGTCGCGGATTGATGCCCGAATGGCGACGCTTGCGCCCTGGGAGAATGGCGACAGGCGCACCGGCTCCCAGAGACCTCCTGCCTGATCCCCCGATTACCCAATCAATTGACTCATTCCTCGCGGCGACTGCCGGTCTGTAGAAATACTTCAGATTGCACCGCATCTAAAACACTGATATTATATTTCGCAATAGAGGAGAAACATCCTCGCGATTCTGCATGGAGGCTCCAAAATGCGTTGGTTTCATTTTCTGAGCATCACCCTGGTGGTCTTGACGGCATTGTCGTGTTCCGCCGGCGGATCATCGCCGACTTCAGGCGATTTGGCATCCCCTGCCGATATGACAGCCGCGACTGCCCCGGCGACCGGCTCGAATACGGTCCCCTGGGGTTTCTATGATGTGGCAATCAACACGGAAACCGGGGAGGCGGATGTCGTGCCGCTTCGAGGGGCCGTATACACGGTCGATGTAGTCAATTTCCTTCAGTACCCGATGGGTAATCCCGCTAATTTGCAGATTCAGATCACGGACACGACCAACTGGCTTACTGATGGCGAGATGACTATCGAGGTTCGCCTGACCCACCCTTTCCCGGGGCTCGGGCAGTACACGGGTCACGATGTGAAAGGCGTTCTGGTCAGCCCCGGCAGCCTCAACGGGCTTTATGACAGCGAGGTTGCCTACTCGAACGGCGTTGATGAAGTGGTATTACTGAACCCGGACGGCTACACCCGCTGGCATAATCCTGTGGAGTTCGTGCCGGACGGCACATTTTTCAATTTCATTCCGGGCTGGCTCGGCAACCAGGATATCAGCAATTTCACAGCGACCATCAACGGTTACAAGTACTTCGGGGACAGTCTGGATGCGGACCAGAGCGTGCAGGAATATTTCCAGAATCCCAATAACATTGTCTCGCGAGGGCAGTTCACTCCCAGCTCAGTCAACCTCAGAGAGTACCAGCTTCGATTCCCGATGGAGGACGATACGCCGGTGGTTCTGTTCCAGTATGCTGTTGTCGCGCACTGGGTGGAACCGGACAATTACGATCCCGGCGACCTCCCGGGCAGCTTCCCTCAGAGCGCAAACGCGGATGAGGCTTTCAATATCGAGGTTACCGACAACTCGACCTTGTGGTACCACGACGGTAGCGGCGGGGGACAGATAATACTCGATATTGAGGTCTTTGATTGGGGTGTAGTCGGCAATCCGTCAGGGGTTCTGGATGAAATCGGAGCTATTATCGTCGAGTGCCATGATCTGCTCATACCCGGTGGATACACGGTATTCGACAATGATTTCCTCGCGGCGAACTCCCAACCCGGATCGTGCGACAACTCGGTTCTTTGCTCGATCACGCAGGACGCCTATCCTGAGAGCCTGGCATCACCTAAGTATCTGGTGACGGTAGAATCGAAATATCCGACTGAGTTCGATCAGGGGCTTGGCGATCCTCCGACCGACGCCAACCTGGCCGGTTACTTCTTCTTCCAGGGAGCCGCAATTTCGCCGCAGGCTCCTTACGCGGATCCTGTTACTGATCTTAGCCTCCTCGTGATCCGCGTGGATAGCGGCACAGCGATAGAATCAATCGAGCTTCACTGGACCGACACCAACGCCGAGGAGTATGCGGTGTACTGGGACGAGGACCCGTATGACGGGATCAATCCTGATTACAGCACCGCTGTTGCGGAGGTGGAAGGCTCACCGGCGGTTATCACGGACTTTGACCGCAACGCCGAATATGTATTCACCGTAAGAGCTCGGGCAGTCGCGGGCGACCCTCTGAGCGAGTTGGAAGACAGCAACTACGCGTTTATTGATATGGATAACGGTGGCAGCGGGACCGATCCGGGTAACTGGCATATGGGCGGCAACTCAACGTACACAGGTCGGATGCGCATGCAAAGAGGCGCCGGCTTCGGAAACGGCGGATGGGGCTACTTCGTTGACAATGGTCTCTGGGCGAATGCCTGCATGGATATGTGGTCGAGCCTGTCCACTCCACAGATCCCGGAGATCGACGGGGCGACCGAGGCGTTCGTTGAATGGGCGCATTGGTACTACGATTGTTGGAAAGCTGCGACCTTCCCCTCATGCAACTACCCCGACAACTACCCCGGTTTTGTCGGAGGCGGAGCAACCGCTCAGGCGCCTGAACCGATCACCGGGTACGACTATCACAAGTGGTTCGAGTTCGACATTTTCTACGACGATCCCGATGACCCCCCCGGCGGGCTGGAGGATCCGGCCACTCATATCGGGTACGACAACCCGACGATCACTTTCTTCTTCGGCACACCGACAGTCTCTGCGATATGGCACGGCACCGACGAAAACTGGCGGGTCAGCCGTGTGAATGCGGGACTTGCAGACGAGGATTTCGATTACGGGGCGGTAACCTGCGCCACGCATTCGAGTCTCAACAGTTGGTACTACGGAGAAGGTCATTACTACATGGACGACCTGGCTGTAGTCGTTTACTAGCCTCTGCGCCACCCACAAATTTGTTTGTGGGTGTATAATTGTGATGTTTCCTGTAGGGGCGCACGGCTGTGCGCCCCACGGCGTGCGCCTGCCGACGGGCGCGTGCCCCGCGCCCCTACGCAAGGCGCTGGCTGTGCCCCGCGCCCCTACGCAAGGCGCTGGCTGCGCCCCGCGCCCCCACGCGGGGGATCGGCGACGAGTGGGCGCGTGCCCCGCGCCCCTACTTGAAATACAGATTCGCAGGTTGTATTCTGACCTCAGATGCGGGCATCTTGTTTTTGTGCCGTTTGATTCATGATATAAAATGATGTACCATAATACCGAGGGTGCAGGGGTTACACAGCACGCGGCAGAAACCCGCTGAATACTCTTGGAGGCTGGCATGCGATTGTACTTTGCTTGCACGGTGACCCTGGTCCTGCTGATCATGTTGCTCGGTTGTTCATCATCCGGCAGCCCGGCAACAGCGCCGGATTTGACCTCGCCAGGCTCTCTTGATTTCACCGCCCAGACCGAACAAGTCAACTCCGAAACAGGCCATACAGTCCTTTGGGGTTTATGGGATGTCTCGCTGGACCCCTTGACCGGCCAGGTCGAGACGGTCCCGATTCGCGGCGCCCAGTGGACCGTGGATGTCACCATGTTCCTGCAGCCGCCCGCTGGAACAGGGCTCGGGCTGATAATCGACTTTGGCGATACGAGCGAGTGGCTCACGCTCGGGCACCTTCCGGTTGATGTCACCCTGATACATCCATTCCCGGGTCTTGCGCAATTCACCGGCGCGGATGTCAGGGGCGTTTTCATCACGACCGGCGACCAGACAATGAATTACGACACCGATCTCGTTTACACCGATTTTGGTGTAAACAGCCCGTGGCTCGCGAATCCCGATGGGTACACGCGGTGGATGAATCCTGTCGAGTTCGCCGATGACGGCACGCTCTGGACCAACACCCCCGGCGCGCTAGGCTTGGGCAGCGGATTCGATGCGACCATGAATCCCTGCAAGTACTTCTGCGACGGGCTTGGTTCCGAGGATGACCTGTATGATTTCTTCTCCGATCCCGGCAACCTTGCGAACCGTGGCCAGTTCACTTCCGCCTCGCAGAATACCAGGCTCTACGACCTGTACTTTCCATTGACAGGTCCTGGTGGAGAACCGGAAGTCGTCTTTCAGTACGCCGTGATTGCCAGTTGGGCTGAGCCGACCGACCTTGATCCCGGCGATCTCCCCGGAAGCTTCCCTCCGGAAGCCAATACCGAGGAAGCTTTCATGGCTGTAGCGACCGATGCGGGAGGTACCCTCTACTACACTTCGGGGGAGGCAGGGGGCGATATGCTGCTCGACATCGAGATTTTCGACTGGGGAGCGTTCCTCGGTGCGTCCGGCGCTGTCCTCGATGATATCGGCCGGATCGTCATCGAAAGCCCGCAGGGCATTCTGCCTTCGCCCTATGTGGAGTTCGATGTCACTACTCTCGCCGCGACGGCAGTTCCGGGCAGCACCGACGCGTCGAGTATCGTGACGATTGAAATCCTTGACTGTCTGCCGACTGATGTCGAAGGCCAGATGATAATCATTGGGATCGAGGACGCGAGTGTCACTTACGACAACTACGGTTTCGGCACCGTCTACCCCGATGCCCCGCTGACATCGTACTTTATCCACACGCTGGATATCTCCAACATCGTTCCCGAGACCAATCTGCCGGACATCAACGAGATCATTCCCGATCACGGACTTCCCGACACCTACCTGTACGATTGCGAGGTTATCGGCGAGAATCTGGGCAATGTTACGGAGCTCAAGCTGGTCGGCAACACAACCGAGACCACCGCGGTGAATCTCGTGATTGTCGACGATGAGCACCTGGCTTTCGAGCTTGACCTGGACGGTATGGACCTTGGCCTATACGATGTCGTGGCCCACGATCCCGTCTACGGGGACGGGACATTGGAGGACGGGTTCGAGGTCATGGACTGCCCGACCGGAATCCACAATTCGCTTCAACTCTATACCACGACTCAGTCCTTCTCTCCGCTGTTCGTTGCCGGACTCCTCAACAGCGGTACATATTCCGGTCAGACGGTGACGCAGTGGGGACATGCGGCCTGGACCAAGCTCAATGTCGCTGACCCACCGGCCGACAACACCCCGTCGGATTACTGGTGTTCAAAGCCCAGCCTTGACCCTTACTATAACGATTGGTCGTGGAGCATGGACATGGACAAGGAGCGGGGATTTTTTGCCTACACGACATTCGACGACGACGACTCGTCCGGTTCCTGGCCGAATACATCCTTCGACTTCGTGAAGATTTGTAACCAGGAAGACGGCAGCTATAACGGCGCTTGCGATACGGAATGCGGTTATGCAGTTGCGCAAGTGGATTTCGATGAGTACGGCAACGTTTGGGCGGTTTGCTCCAATGCCTACTACCCGAACTTCGGATTCACCTTGCAGCGATGGGACTATGATCCGGGTGCGCCGGCTCCTCATTACACTTTCGTTGATGAGTATGACATCTCGGGCATCATTTCCGGCACTAGAGTCATCAGTGACATCGTTGTCTTGCAGCGGTACCGAAGGCTGTACATCTCGCGTTCGCCGAACTCGGGCTGGGGTGTACACATCGATTGCTGGGATATCAGCACCGATCCACCGACCTGGCTCAACAACGCCACCACGACTGCGACAGGATTCTACGGCACGAACTCGTTCCAGGAAGTGCACCAGAGATTCGTGGATATGGAGGTCGACCGGACTGATGATGTCCTTGCCGGATGCCGAATTCTGCTCATGTTCATGGGCAGGCCCAGCGTGGACCGTACTCTTGAGCTTCGGAAGTACGACCTCGATTTGAACCTCATCGCATCGAGTGCGCTTGAGTTCAACTTCGGCTTTAACTGCTGGTTCTCGAACTTCGTGGTCGATGACGAGCACGATGGTCGGGTGGTGTGCATCTACGACCGCTTCACTCTGCCGCCTCCGGGGCATATTGGAGTGGCGGAAGCTCCTGCTGATTGGTAGGCTGTGGTAATGTAAAGGGAACGAACGGCCCGGTTAGTCCCGGGCCGTTTTTTTGTGCATCGGTCATGAGCAGGATGCTCATGGTCACGTCAGTCATGAGCAGGATGCTCATGGTCACATCGGTCATGAGCAGGATGCTCATGGTCACAAGCAGGATGCTCATGGTCACATCGGTGTCCAATGGAATGCGCTCAGGACCGTAGTCAGAACGAGCAATCCAGTCTCCCCGTTTCGTTCGCACACCGCGATGTCCTGGATTCCCCAGAGTGCGTCCGGATCGTCCGGATGAAGCTCGATCGGCTCGAAAACCGGGAATGGATTCTGCTCGCCTGTTCTTGAATCGACAAAATGAATCGTGTCTGTGTTGAAACTGGGGCAAATCAGGAGGCCGCCATCGGTCATGCAAAGCGTCGGTATGAAGGTGCCGGTGTAATCTGAAACGACGATCGGGCTGGATGCATCGTTCAGGATCTGTCCGTTGAGTAGATCGATCCGATAAACGTGTCCCGCGACATTGCTGCCGGCGTAGAGATATCGCCCGTCCGGTGAGATCGCCATCGGACCCGGTCCGCATGTGCCGAGTTCATATGATTCCACGATCTCTCCGGTGTCGGGATCAATAACATGGACTCCGCCGGGATCGAGCGCAGTGGCGAGATAATCGGGCGGAAAGAAATCAACCGTCCCCGTGCACGAAACGTACACGTAATCCCCATGAACAATCACGTTCTGCGGATTGAGCCAATCGGTTTCGATCTCCGCAATTACGCCTGGATCGGTGCCTAGCGCGACTTTATTGACCCAACCGGTTCCGAGTACGGTGGGGAAGTAGGTTATCGGGTTTGGATTTGCGATCCAGGCATAATCGCCGATAATCGCGCATCCATTAGGACTCGCAAAATTGCTGAAACCGGTAGTGTCCACCGCGATGATGGTTCCTTCGACGGCGTCAAACTGAAACACTCCGCTGAAAAGTGTGGTCAGGATGCCCTCGGTCGGAGAAATGAACGCAGCCTCCCAGGGATTCGACCATTCAGGCACTGTAACTCTCATGCCTGTTTCCTGTAAAGTGGTTAGATCGTAGGCGGTTAGTTCGTCATTGCCGGAATTCACAACCCAGGCGACATCGTTCATGACGGTCAGTCGGTTCGAATAGAGCCCTGCAGCGGCAATGTTGAGTGCTGAGCCTTCGCCGGGAGCGGTGACTGCCAGGTTTTTTGAGTGCCGGTCACCTGTTGGGTCCGTCCACTCGACGAGTGCTGTTGAATTCTCGTCGCCGGGGAACCTGTAAAGAAAGCTCCCGTCGTCGAGTGCCTTCACCCTCCGAATGAGTTCATCCGGAACCGTGATGTACACTTCGCGGCCGGACTTGGAGGTGCCGGGAGGTGCTCCGATCCAGACAAGACCCGATGACGCTTCGTACCGTGCGACGAGATCAAGTGCCAAAGGAAGCTGCGCCGCTTCGGGCGCGGATGGATCGAGGGTAATCGGGCCGCCGACCTCGCAGGCAAGCCCGATAACGAGTGAGGACAGAATGAGAAGTGAGAAGAAAAATTTGCTGCGCATTGCGCACCTCGTTTGTGGGGTGCTACCCCGGATGGAATGAAAAAGCCGTCCGGGGAAGGACGGGTGCGGGGGAGCCTCGTGGCAGAGTCCGCGTCGCCTTCCCACCGAAAGCGTGACGGTATGCCTCGGGGGTGGGTGTCCTGGCTGCGGGGTCATCCGTCATCCCCGGCCTTCCCGGCTTCAGCCAGTGGCCATCGCGGGGTGACGTCGCCCGCTACAGTTGCGGGGGCAGCGGGAGCGAGTCCACTTCCCCACGCCCCGTGGCGGTAAATTGAGTTTAAGCGCGGGGAAGAGTGAAGTCAAGATTGTATCGAATTGGGGTTGCGTCCGTGATTTGATTTTGCCAGGCTCATCTTAGCCGGGGCCGCGGTTGTCGCTGGCCGCACGGGCGTAGGGGCCGGGCACCCCCCCCGCCCCACCAACACCGCCCCAGCCCCACCAACACCGCCCCCCCACATTTTACCTTCACCTCCACCCCACCTACACCTGCACCTCCCACTCCATCTTC
>CBDUXL010000073.1:0-12505 GCA_965371155.1 uncultured bacterium
GCAACCCTCGTGGTTGCCCTCTTTAGTCTTTTCATGGTTAGGACCACACTCAAATGGAAGCACTAGCATCCTGCCCCCATGATAAATCACTGATGCAGTCCCTGCGGCTTCTCTACAGAGTCTGTCTAAATTGACAAAGCGAGCACCACGGGATATTATGAAAGATTGTGCCGTAGGTCTGTAGGATCATCCTGCGGCCTCGGCTAGAATCATTCAAGGTGAAGATATGGCAATCAAACGACGTCGCGGACGTAAACGCGGACCGGGTATCGTAGCTACACTGAGAGACCCGAAAAAAATCCGCGTGGCATACATAGTTGCCGCGTTCGCGCTCATATTTGGCGGAAGTCTCGGTTTCGGAGCTGCGCGATGCGATCAGAACACGTCGAGCAACCTTTTTGGACCGGGATCACCCGGCGAGGCAGTGGCCACCATCGAGGACATGGAAGTCAGCTATCGAGAGTACTGGGCTGAATTAGAAAGCGAGGAACGTCGCCAGGAAGCACAGTTCCAGGGTACTCTGCGCCCTCCCGAGTACAGGGAAAGCATGAAGTACGAGGTGCTCCGAAGAATGCTCGACATGGAGTACTTCGGCATCCGTGCACGAGAAGCCGGCATTGTTGTATCGGACGAGGAAGTGGGCGCTGAAGTCGAACAGTACCGGACACGGATGATTCCGTCCCACGAATACGAGGAGGACCGAAGCCTCCTGCAACGCGCCCTGGATGCTCTGGGCACGGTCAGGGAGGAGCAGGCGTTCGAGATGGCGCTTCAGAACGTCGGGATGAGCCTGGGGCGACTGCGTGACATCATCCGGCAGAAGATAATGGCACGCAAATACCTCGATCAACTGCTTGCCGAAAAAAATCGGGAGATCATGGACGGGCTCACCGCGCGGGTGGAGAACATTAAATCCGAGATAGAGGCGGGATTGGAGTTCTCCGAGGCTGCCGCTTCCTACTCCGAGCACATGGCCAGCAGGGATGCAGGCGGGCTTATCCCCATTGTGAAGCACGATAACGAAGATCTCCATGCGAGAGTTATCGACACCGCATTCACATTGCCGGTCGGGGAGATCAGCGGGCCGGTCTCAATCCTGCAGGACGAAAATCATCGTGGTGTCTGGCTTGTGACGGTAGTCAGCCGAAAAGAAGCAAGCGGTGAGGAGTGGGATTCAATCAAGGGCCCGCTGGGGCAGGAACTTCTTGAGGAGAAGCGGCGGCAGGTCGAGGCGGGCGAATTGGAGATGCCTCCCGAAGGGAGCCTTGAGGTCACCGAGGAAGAGCTGATCAACCATTACGAGGAAGCGACGATTCGGGTTTTGCACCTTCGCGCCGAGGACCCGATGGGGCCTGTCAGCCAGGCGATCGAAGAAGACATAATGACCATGACGATCGAGATATTCGAGCCCTACCTTCGCGCTACCCACCACACATACAAGGAAGAATATGCCTTCTCCATGGCTGCCTACAGAGAAGCACTGGAGAGAAACGCCGAGAAATACAGGGAGGATGACCCGGAGAGTTGGTACTATATCGAAATGGAGGAAGCGCGGATCAGGTACCTGATCGGGAACCTCTGGAGCGCTGTCGCCTTCCGTATGGAGCAGGAATGGATCATGGAAGCCTGGGAGCGTTACCAGGCGGACCCGGAGTCCTTCGGGGATGCATTTCCGGAAACTCCGGATCAGATCAAGACCGTGCAACAGATCTATTTTGTCCTGGCACTCAAGAACTTCGATCGGGCAATCGATCTTGAGTCGCTGGACCCCTGGAGCCACATTCAGCGCGCACAGTTGGACATCGCAAGGCGACAGGTCACGCCTCGACTGATCGAGGACCTCGAATCCGCGCAGGACTACTCCTCAAAAGACATGGAAATGGAGAACAGGATTTTCTCCATTGTAAATCAGGCGATAGGTTTCGATGACAAGGCCCTCGAAGATGCCGGTGGCGAGCGTCCGGAAACCTGGACCGATCCGATGTGGCCCGAGGACGAAATGGGCTTGACTCTTGAAGTTCTCGACGCGGCATTTGACGATCTGGTGGAAGAGGAAGTGTCCGGAGAAGGCGCGGAAACTGAAATCGAGGATCAGGCTGTTGAGCCGGAAGGATCGATCGAGGATTCTGGTCCTGCCACTGACGATGACATAGCAGATCCGGCGATCGAAACAGATGATGAAACGGAATCCGAAGGGGAAGACGAACCTGTTGGTGAGACTGTAGACGAAGGCGCAGAGATACTCGACGAAGCTAACGAGGATTCCGATGAAATCGCCGATCCTGATAACGTCAACGAGGACGAGCCGTTTCAAAGCCTTACTCCGGAGGTGGACCTCCCTGAGGTGCCGATAGCGGAGCCTACCGGACCCTTAACCCAGGAACTCCGCGACAGGCTGGATGAGCTTCAGGAGGTTGTCCAGACCGAGCTTGACCGGCTGCGTCGCGAGCAGCAGGAGCTCGAGGGCCAGCAGCAGATGGACCTTCAGCGCCAGCTTCAGGAGCTGGGATTAGATATGCCCGAGGATGGGGAAGCGCTTTCCCTGGAGGGCACGAATCTGCTTGAGGAGGAAGGGGACTGAGTCGGGATTCAGTTGGCCCTATATCATGTACAATCCAGCCCGGGTGACTCCCGGGCTTTTCCTGACAAGATTGATCGTTCGTTTGCCCGTAGGAGTTTCGTGCTATGCTTTACAGACTTGAAGCTCATTATGTCTGATTTCGAGACAATTGCCGGGTATTTCGATGCTTACATCGAGTGGGATAGAAGACTCAAGTTCGAGATGCCATTCCTGCTTGCTGAGCTCGAGCGTGCCGGAACGAAGTCTGTTCTGGATGTCGGTTGCGGCTCGGGACGGCACGCAATCGAGATCGCGCACGCCGGATACGAGGTCACGGGAATCGACCGATCGCCCCGACTGTTGGGCACAGCGCGGGAACTGGCATCCGATGCTGGAGCCGATGTTGAATTCCTGGAGGCGTGCATAGAGGAGCTTGGATGCGGGCCCGGCCACCTGCAAGCTCCGGGCGGACCGCTCGAAGGCCGAGAATTCGATGCCTGTCTGATGCTCGGCAATACGGTTGCGTTTCTGGGCGATGATCGAAAGCTTGCCGAATTGCTGGAACTGGTCAGGGAGGCGCTTGCGCCGGGCGGCATGTTGATAACTCAGATGCCGAACTACTGGGACAGAATCCGAAGGCGGGATCCATCAACACGTTTCAGGAAGGCAACTATAGACGGCAAGCCATGCATGTTGATAAAAACGCTGACCTACAGTGAGAAACCAAAGGCAGTGCCGGATGTCATCATTCATTTACTGAAAATCAGCCAGGAGGGTGATGAATTCAAGCTGGAGGACAATTCGACCCCGATTCGCGCGCTTGCTTATGATGAACTGAAGAAGCTATTCGACATGGCGGGTTTCGTTGACATCCGTTTTCATGGAAGCATGGATGGAAGGGAGTTCGATAGGGAGAGTAGTCCGGATTGTATTGCTGTTGCATATCGTCCAGGATAGCCGGGCAAGAACAGTTTGACGAACATCAGACAAGATCATAGAATTGGCAGGCTGACAGGAGCGCGAATGAAATGCTACACCAGGAACTGATTGAGGAAACATTTCGATCCTCCCAGGCGCACATGGAGGCGGCACTGACGGCATGTCAGGGACCTCTGGACGGGGCGATACAGAAGGCAATCCGCCTGATCGAACGCGGTGGGACGCTTTTCTTCGCGGGGAACGGAGGATCAGCAGCCGATGCAAACCATATCGCGAGCGAGCTGGTCGGCGCTTACGAAAGCTACACCTCTCCCCTGCCCGCGATCTCATTCACTACCGATGTCGCGACCCTGACATCCGTAGCGAATGATTTCTCGTTTGATCGAATATTTCTGCAGCAAGTGCAAGCGTTGGTCCATCCGGGCGATCAGCTCTGGGTCATCTCGACATCAGGAGACTCGATGAACCTCTTCCATGCCGTGGCATGGGCGCGCGACCAGCGCATCAGCACGGTCGGTCTGTTGGGACGCAAGGGGGGGAAGATCTCATCGCAGGTGGATTTCCCGATTGTCGTGCCGGGTGACAACACGCAGCGGATTCAGGAAGTCCACATACTGATGTTGCACGTGCTCGCATCAGCGCTCAAGCGTCGCTTCCCCGAGGGAGTGCAGAAGCAGATCGGGAGGTCAGGGTCTGAGATTCTGGAGACCTCAGAGACCCCTGAATAAAAGATGAAAGCTTTATTGGCGGCGCATCGAAAATCGTGTATCTGCGTCATATGCGCTATAATTGGAGCAGTCGCACCAATGAAAGCGATCCAAATTTTCGATACAGGTGATTAGGTATGCGTGCTATTGAGTCAATCGGAGTAGTTTTTCCAGCGATCATCCTTGCGCTGATGATCTCCTGCACTGGGTCACATCCCGCCTCCCCTCCCGTTCAGGAAATGCAGCAGACGGCAGGTGCGTCAGGACATGTGCTTCTGGGTTCCTACGCAGTGCAGATCGACCTCCATAACGAAAGTGTGCAAGTTGAGCCATTGAGGTCCGGAAGCACGCATTTCAACGTCACCGAATTTCTGTTTCCGCCGTACTGCCCCGATTGCTTCACCATCCAAGTTACGGAATTCGACTGGACCAACTACAAAGTCACTGCCGAGGTTACAGTCAGGAACTTCACAAAGCTTCTGACCGGATACGATGTCAGGGGCATCGTTTATCCGCTGGGTGATTACATCCTTCAGAATCCCCATGCGTATACACTGCTCCATGCCCCGCCCGGAGTTTTCCAACCGTCCGGATTCCGGGCGTTCGATACCGCCGACCCCGACCGAGCCATGATGCCGGGAGAAGAAGCAACCGAGACGTTTGTAATCGGCTTCCCGCCCGATGCAGGATTCATTGATATGGTCTATGCAGTCGGTGCGAGTCACCCGGATCATTGTCCCGAACCATATGACATCACTGATTTCTCACAGGGGTTTCTTGGCGTTCCACCCGGTTCGACCGCGCAGGTCAGCGTCTATGTGCAGGATTGGCAGAACGACATCGGACCGGTGACTATCAACACCGACGTGCTCGGTGGGGATGAAGTTCAGTTGACGTACGTTTCAGGGGATCTTTGGAGCGGAACAGTCGAAAACATACTCGGCATGCCCGAGGGCGAATATCCATGCATGATAACCGCCAAGGACGATGCCACTCTGATCCAGCTTTTCCAACGGGTCAGGATTGTAACCGGGGACCCTTCCGACAACGATCCTCCCACCTGGGACAGTGATATCGGCATCACGGAAGCCGGTCCCGGAATGGCAGGGATACTGGTTCATTTCGGATCGGCAAGCGATCCCAGCGAGCCGGTTACGTACAACTTGTATTGGGAGGAAGGCGAAACGCTGGACTTCGTTAGTGCTAACCTGGTTGATAGTATCGAAAACTCTCCCTATCTGTTGGAAGGCTTGTCGCCGGGACTTCATACACTTTGTATGCGTGCCGAGGACGATGCCGGTAATGAAACAACGAATACGGAGCTTACAACCATAAGTGTCGGAGAGCACCCGAATGTCTGGTGGGTGCCCGGACCGGATATGCCGACCGCACGGGGATACGCGGGAAGTTTTATTTCTGACGGCGGTTTTTGGGTTGTTGGCGGTTCCACCCCTGTTGCGCCACTGGATGCAGTCGAGAAATATGACTTCCTGGACGGAACGTGGTCAAGTCCGTGGTCGTTACCCGACGCACGGGATTCGTTCGGGTGCGGGGCACTCGATGGGAAAGCTTACATTTTCGGCGGGCGTTATTCTGAAACCGATGTCACTATTGAATGCCTCGTCATTCTTATCGCTACCGGCCAGGTGGAGGAAATAGAGATCAACCTTCCGCTGCCGCTTGCCAACATGGGCTGCGCGCTGATCGACGGTACTTTCTACCTTGCCGGCGGACGATACTTCACCGGAACGCAATGGGATTATCACAGGGAAGCATTCAGCCTCACCCCGCCAGATGTTCTTTTCCTGGGTGAGACGGACCTTGAGTACGATACAGCCATGATGGGTTTCGCTGCGGGAGAGGATTACCTTATGACTTGCGGAGGGCATCCATCGCGAGTCGATACCCTATATCACATACCGAGTACGAAGTCATGGCAGTTCATGGCTGAGCTTGATGGTGGTCGGCAGGGCAATTGTTCTGTACTGGTCGACGGGTGGTTTTATTCGATCGGGGGCGAAGCCGGCTGGATGGCCATGAGCAACGTCGATGCTTACGATGTTGATGGGGATGCCTGGTACTCGATTAATCCCGTATTACATTCTCGGGCGTATGCAACGGCGGCAACGGACGGGACCTACATATACGTAGCCGGCGGTTTGATTAGCATCGGACCCGCGATAATCCCGATGGCGTCCTTTGAGATTGGGAAGATTTACTGATATCCCTCTCTCCGTTTAATCCTCAACCCACTCAGCCAGCCTGTAGTAGATGTCGGTGAGGTCATTACCCGTTCCATCATCGGCCTCATACGCGAACACGACTCCCACATCGCCATTGGGATAAATGTCCGGCAAAGCTGCAGGAGCGTGCTCATTCACCTGGATCGGATCGGAAAATGTGTTTCCCTCAAACATCTTGTACCGACACCAGACATTCCCGCCGGTCTCGTAGCAGATGAACACCCAGGTGTAGTCAAATGCATCGAACAACACCACCTGCGTGTCGTTGAGGCCGTCTTCAATGGGAACAGTGCAGATTTCCGAAAACGATGTAATCTCACTCCAATCCTGACCATCAGCCGAATAGCCGTACATTAGATGGTAATAACCCATCCAGTCTTCCGCCGCGAACAACGTATGGAAACCATCGTTGTCATCGATCCACAAACTCGGGTCCATCGCGTCCACCCATATCTCCGCAAGCCCCTCGAAAACCGCGATCGGCTGTGTCCAATTCGTGCCTGAGATGTCGGTCGAGGAGATCATCTTGATGTACGGGAACCCGCCGGGACGGAAGAAAATCAGGTGACATATCCCATCGGAGGTTTTCCCGGTCGATCGAGAAAGGCTGAGGTAATTCAGAAGTGCCTCTGCGACAAGGGTGTACTGAGTGCCGCCGAAGATCGGCCACTCGCCGGTTCCGGCCACGTTGGGGATATCGCCGCGACGCATGACAATCGTACCGCCCTGATCACCGAACATCATAGGGTAGCCTTCGGCAGTGTAAAGCATCTCCCCCGCGTGCTCCATAATCGGTCCCGAGTGTGACGTTGTTTCGGTGTACTCGCCGAATGGCGGTATCGCCTGGAGCGTATGCCCGCACGGCGCTCCGTAGGAAAAGAATGCCTGCCCGTTGGACCCAAGTGTGAATTTCGCATTCCAGCAGAAGACCGGATTGTCGTGAATGCCGTGACCTTGCCACTGCGGTTGCTGCGCCCATCCGAATGAGTGCCCGTTGTCGCTTGAAGTAGAATACAACGGACGGTTCCACCAATGCGTGGGCGTATCCTGATACCACCAGAAGAAACCGAGAAGAAGGTCACCGTCGCCATTTTCGATCAATGCCGGTTCTATGTCGTTGTTGGCAACACGGTCGCCATGGTCGATAACCTCCTCAGGATACCATTCGAGATGAATATCGGGACCCTGGGGCTCGATCACACCGACCTCAAAAGGCGGCATAAACGCAGCGGTTGGTTTTCCGGGAAGAAGACCCTCATAATCTTCGCCGGATTCAACCGACACCCAGATTGTAACCGGGTCAAGCGAGTAGAGCGACGGATTAGTTAAGTCAACGTGATATGTCGAGTGAGCGTCGTCACCGCCCACAGGAGCGCTCGAGGTGACAGGATCGAATGTTCCCGGGCTTTCGACCCGAACCGTGTTCTGATCGGCCTCGAACCAGTCGTAGCAGTGAACGTCCAATCCCAGCTCCCCTCCCCCGGCTCCGGTGGACACGTTGTACCAGAGAGAGTTCACGGCAATATCCGCGAGGGTCAGATATGGCTCCTCGCGGTTGGCGGAATCCGGGAAGCTGTCGGGAACGACTACGGGATCGGTCTCCGGTGGAAGCCAGGAGGCATCGATTGCGTAGTTGAAAACAAGCCCGGCATCCAGCTCGATCGTGTAATGCCTCATGTGCGCCGATCCCGCGCCGAATGTTCCTCTGCCGGCGTGATCCAGCTCAGTCAGATCATCGTCCACGCCCAAACCATCGGCAAAATACTTGTAGCCGTTTAGGGTCGCCGAGAACTCTGCGATTTCATCAGGCGTTCCCATGCCGCCGTCAATATAGCCCCAGATCGGGATGGTTTCATTGTACGGGAACTCCCGAGGATTCCACCATCGAGTCAGACCATCCGCGTTGACAAGCCTGGTATCCCCTTCACCGGCAATAACGATGTCGGGATCGCTGAAGCCGGTAATGCTGCCGGAGGTAATCACGATTCCGCAAACATCGAAACCGGTGAACCGGTCAAGTCCGGGAAACGGATGTATCAGCTCCACATCAACATCGATTTTATCTCCGTCGATCTCGAGGTTATGGAGTTGCATTCTCAAAGGAGGGGGCGGTTCGAGAAACTTGAGCGCATTGAGATGAAACATCGCATCGCGCAAAGGCAGCGTCTCAATCCTGGGGCCATCCGGATCGACGCGGCATGTGTACAGACCGAGCAACGAATGGCGCAACTCCGACTCAGTGGCTCTTTCCAGGTTGGATGGACCAGTCAAATCGGGTGCCGCAGGGCTAGGCGATGATGAGCCTGAACAACCCGGAGAAACAACCCCGAGAGCAAGCACAACCGCTCCAACGAACACCAAGTGCAATAATTTCATGACAGTCTCCTATAAGGAATGAATCTACACTAGATAATGATATCACATGCCGCAGTCCCGCGAAATCTCGTTGGGGCGTACGACTGTGTGCCCAGGTTGATGTGCCGGACTATCTCCCGTAATACCGTTCCGCTGCGCGGTACAGGATCTCCACTCCGGAGGGAAGGACGCTATCGTCGATGTTGAACTTCGGGTGATGATGCGGGTAGTTTGCGCCGATCTTCGGGTTTCTTCCGCCGAGGAATGCCAAGCATCCGGGAACTTTCCTCAGGTACAGGCTCATATCCTCCCCGCCCATTGTGGGGTTCGCTTCGAACACGTTCTTCTTCCCGAGAACATCAACAGCCGCATCCCTCATCAACTCGACCATCTTTCTCTCGTTGACTGTGGCTGGAAGCAACTGCCGGAAATCGATCTCCGCCGACCCACCCAGCGACTTCGAAACACCCTTCACAATCTCGTGGAAACGCTTTTTGATAAGCTTCCTGCCCTCGTCGCTGAACGAACGACAGGTGCCTATCATGTCTACTTCAGGCTGGATGATGTTGTACGAGTTCCCCGCGCTAATGCTGGTGACCGTGACGACTGCGGTATCAATCGGATCCATGTTTCTGCTGACGATACTTTGAAGGGCGATTATTATCTGCGCGGCGATGTACAACGGGTCCACGCTCAACTGCGGGTAAGCTGCGTGCCCGCCGACTCCCTTGACTTTCACCTCGAACTCGTCAACCGCGGCCATGCAGGGACCGAAGACGATGCCCATTTTTCCTACTGGAATTCCCGACCAGACATGAATCCCAAGGACCGCCTCGACCGGCGGATTTTCCAGAACACCGTCATCAATCATCACCTGCGCGCCCAGTCCACCCTCCTCCGCAGGCTGGAAGCAGAGCTTCACCGGTCCGCCGACCGGTTTCTCCTTCAGGAGATGCGCCGCGGTAATGAGCATCGCGACATGCGAGTCATGCCCGCAGGCGTGCATGCGTCCCGGATGCTGTGACTTATAAGCAACACCTGTCTCCTCCTCCACAGGAAGTGCATCCATGTCGGATCTGAACATCAGGACCTTGCCGGCAGGTTTGCCTTTCTCGCCGGGCACGACTGCATGCACGCCGGTTCCGGCCATCTTTTTGGCCTTTATGCCGAGCGCCTTGAGCTCTCTGAGTATCAGCGCCTGGGTCTTCTTCTCCTCGAATTTCAGTTCCGGGAAACGATGCACCTCCCTTCTGAGTTCAACCACTTTCCTGGCGAGGTCGGGAGTGACATTGAAAAGGTTGGGTTTCTTTGCAGGCATGAGAGTGTCCTTCGGCCTGTGAGGCTCATCATAAATGGGTTATAGGATTGTACCGCGTTTGACGACAGCAGGCAAAGGCTGAGGGACATATATTTAGGATAGGGAGCCACCAAAAAAAGAGGAAAAAAGTGGAAATAAGAGGGCCCAAGGACTTGCAACCGGGGATAATATTGTGTATTGTGGGATTGTTTGGGAATTAGACCGCTGTTTAGAGGTGATTTTGGGAAAAAACCTATATTTTTGTTAAGTGAACATTTTTTACGCTTTCTATGGCCATTAAGACACTCATAAATATATCTGAAGCCTACGTGCCTGTCGTTGGTCCAAATTTGCAATTAATTCTAACATCTGGCATAGCAGATAGTCAAGAACCGTGACGACATTTACAGGGACATATAGCATAAAGCTTGAAGAAACGGGGCGCATGCGGTTGCCCCAGGATGTCATTGATTGTTTTGAGGACACGGCCTATCTGAGCGAAGGCGATGGCCCTCACATTAATATCTACACGCGAGAGGAGCGCGATTCCCTTTTGGCTGCTTTTCGCGACCTCCCTCGCCCACTGGATCCTGATACCGCATGGCAGGTTCGGGAGCTAACCGGCTCCCTAAAAGAAGTCCAATTGAAGGGCAAGGGAAGGCTGACGCTTCCCAGGGAGTACCGAGATCACGGCGGCTTTGAGGGGAAAGAGCAGCTTCTCCTTCTGGGAGTTCTGGACCATCTGGAGGTCTGGTCGCCCGAAACATACAAAGCCGCGAAGGAACGTCGCCGTGCCCAGCAGATCATCGGGTAATGACTTTGCCGCCCGCCCCGGCGAGGCGGATGCAAGCCATGTGCCTGTCCTGCCGGCGGAGGTCTTGAAACTGATGAATCCCGCCCCGGGTAAATCCTATATCGATGCAACCGGCGGACCCGGCGGAATGAGCCGTGCTCTCCTGGAAAGGACCGCACCGGACGGCCGTGTGCTGACGATCGACCGGGACCCTCGCGCGATCGCCGAGCAGGAGGGAATTCTTGGGGAGTTCGGCGATCGAAGTGTAAGGCGTCGGGCGAATTTTGCGGACATAGGGGAGATCGCGCGCGAGGAGGATTTCATTCCCGTCGACGGGATTATCTACGATCTGGGGATCTCAAGCGCGATGATCGACAATCCCGAGTACGGCATGAGCTTCCGGCACGATGCTCCGCTCGACATGCGAATGGATCCCGACAACGAGATCACCGCACGAGAGCTTGTCAACACACTCTCCGAAAAAGAGCTTACTGAGCTTTTTCGGAGCGCGGGCGAGCAGCGATTTGCGCGAGCAATTGCGAAAGCGATCGTTCAAGCTCGATCGGGAGAGCCTATCGAGTCGACCAGTCAGCTTGCGGATGTAATCGCGGGGGCCGTGCCAAAGCAATTTCATCCGAGAAGAATACATGTTGCTACGAGGCCGTTCCTGGCATTGAGAACGGCGGTAAATCGGGAGCGTGAAAACCTTGCAATTAGCGTTCGAGCTTGTCCGGATATTCTTTCCGCAGGTGGCGTTCTGGCTGTCATCTGCTACTCGTCCTTTGAGGACCAGGTCTTGCGGGCTGAGATTCGCGCGTCGGCCTCGGGGTGGAAGAGGCTGACCCGGAAGGCGATTCGGCCCGATGCTGGGGAGATTGCCCGTAACCCGAGGAGTCGATCCGCGAGATTGAGGGCGTACCGCAGAACCGCGTGAAAGCCCGATTTATATACGTATATTTCCTGATTTACCAGTAAGGCAAAATCCCTCCGCCGGTGCGCGGCGGAAGGAAGAGGGAGACAGACGGTGACAGCGATTCCCAAGCGGAACGATCAGCGACTCTGGTCAAAGGCGGAGGCGACTTCATCTGCCCTCATATCACCGCCGGCCTGGAGCCCGGGCATACCGAAAACCCTCACTCCGAGTTCGACTCGTGAGAGGGTTTCATCCGAACGACGCTCGCTCCCGGGAATCCTGATCGCGCATTTTGTGCGATTGGAGAAACCCATCTCGATAGTCGCTATCGTGGCTTTTCTGATCCTTGCCTCCGTACTGTCGCACGGAGCACTTACCGCCCGAACAGAGATACGCGAGACCAGAGTCACACTTGAGAGACTGGTCCATGAGATCAGCTTTCTTGGACAGGAACTCCAGGACACCCACAGCGAATTGGAGAGTTTCGACGCGCCGGAAAGCGAAGGCACTCTTCCGATCGAGCCGGGCGATGTAGTGACCGTTGCTCTCCCATCAGCCGAGTAACAAATCATGGGTGATAAGGCCGCGAAAACATCTGTACACACAACCCGAATTCCTCAACTTCGACACGCCGGTCGAAAGCTGATGTGGGTATGTCTGGTCCTTTTCGCCTTGATCGGCATAAGGCTTGTCTGGGT
>CBDUXL010000074.1:0-12473 GCA_965371155.1 uncultured bacterium
ATCCCATCTGGAATGCCAAGCCTCCCAAGCTCCTACATTGCCACCCAGAAGGTACCGAGGGTATTCGCCGTTATCGGTCATGTACCGTTCGACTGCTGTCTGAATGACGTGGCAGTTGGATTTGACCTCCTCTTCTCTGGTTTCATCAAGGGCTGCGGCAAAGCCAGGCAGTGCGAGCGCAATGACAATCAAGACGATGGTTCCAACCACCAACACCTCGATGAGAGTGAATCCTCGCTCGACGGGGAATTTCATCTTTCCCTCCCGTTTCTCGCCGGAATGCGTGCGTTAAGATTTATCTCTTGATCCCTCGGTTCATCTTGCCTCATTGTGCGTTCCAGCTATCGAGAGCCTAATAGACAAGGACGCCCCCGAAGGGACGTCCGAGTTGTCAGTGGGCAAGCACTTCTGTGTGTCTGGGGTAGAACTCGGTAGTGGCTGCTTTGCCCAGTATTAAATGAATAACAAGAATCAGAACGGTTAAAACTTGGCTCAGCCCTTCCACTCGGTAAACTTCGCCGAGTCTGATCCGCTCGTCAGCACGAGAATAACGCCATCACGATATCCATCCGGCGCACCGAACAACCAGGCCTGAGTGCCTGCCTGGTGATACGGGAACGTCGGCATGGTACCACGCTCACCACCGCCATAGATCTCAGGATTGGAGTAGTGAACCTGGACTAAAGGATAGTCAGGATGACTCGTGCTACCGTCGGGATCCTGATGGTTATCATAATACCAGTTCTCAAGAGCGCCGGAAATCGCAGTTGAGAAAGTCGAAGCGGCTCTGCCGTCCTTCTTTGTCATGCGAATGATATCCATCCCGTCGGTACGTGGCGAACCATAACCACCGAGAACATACTTGTTAATGCGCATGTAGGGCCAGCCCCAGATGTACTCAAACTCCTCCCCCTCCACGCGGGTTCGGTTGGCGATAAAGAAATCGCCTCCGCATCGGTAGAAGAATTGACCCGGCCAAAAGGCCTTGATCGCATGGCTGTCGGGATCGCTCTCGCCGCCACCGCCACGCACCCACTGGGGCAGTCCGCCCATGCAGTAGTACGTGTTGGGACTGTGGTCATCGACAATTCCGAGATAGCGGTCGTCGATCCACCAGAAGGTTGTCACCAAAGCCGTAACGTGGCCCGGTGCCTTGAACAGGTAGCGGGGGTCGTCCAGAGTGTTCCCCATGATCTCCCCGGTCCAGCCGAAACGGACATCACCGTCGCCGGCTGCCAGGCTTGAACCGGTCCAACTGATGACCGATGTACGCCCCTCGCCGGCATCAATGAACGGATTGTCCGGATAGCTGTACACGTAGGAGTAATGCACCAGAGCGTCCTTCATGGGAGTGTGCCAAATGTTCTCCCACTCCGGAGGCTTGGTGTAGTCGGGGGATCCACACTCCGGCCCAGGGGCCGAGATTACAGCCCGACATCCAGTGCGATCATCCCAACCTTTCGTGTCGCCGCCCAGGATGTAGACCGGGTAGGCGCCCGAATGGTCGGTTGCGTATCGCTCGAGAGCGATCTGGATGGTGTGGCAGTTAGCCTTGACCTCAGCCTCTTTGGCCTTGTCTTTGGCCTTGATGTAGTTCGGGAGTGCGATAGCCGCAAGAATCCCGATGATGGTAATAACCACCAGAAGCTCAATCAGAGTGAAGCCGCGTTGAGTAATGTGCTTCATCTTATCACTTCCGTTCGAAATAGGATATGTACTTGCCCACTGACGGGCTTATTGACAGACTGTGTCTCTAGCGCTCGTACGCGTTCACTTCGGAGCCGTTGGTGAGCACAAGGATCACACCATCCTTGACGCCGTCGGGCGCGCCATAGACGAAGTCATCATAATGCGTCTCGCCCTTGTTGTACGGCCACCAGGGCCCGTTGTTCGAGTCGCCACCGCCAAACACATCGGGCAGTCCGCCCGGATCACCGAAACTGCCGAACTTCTCGTACCCAAGGTAGAATGAGTCGAACTCGAACGGCGGGGGGCAGCGCCAGAACAGCTTGTTATCCCCGGAGGGGTAATTGCCTGCCTCAGCAGCGCTGGCATCCCAGGCCTCCAGCCTGATGGCATCCTGACCCCTGGTTCCCTGGGCACCGTAACCGCCGAGCATGTAGCGGTTGAAGTGACCACCGATATTGGTGTTTGGAACCGGAATCGTGAAGCCCTGACGCGTGATCATCTGGTCGCTTGCTGCCTTGTAGAAGAAATTGCCGGGCCAGAAGGTAAAGAGCACGTCATTCGCGGGAGGGGGCGTGTTGTCCGGCTCTACGTAGTGACGTCGTCCGCCGAACAGGTAATACATCTCGGTACCGTACGGTTCGTCTTCTGAGGCGGTCTCGGTTTCGAATGACGGGGGCACGTTGTTCAGAATACCCTTGTCGAGGGTCCTGCGGGTTTCGATCTCGCTCCAGAAATATGGCCCGACATCGATTGCCTGGAAGAAATTCCGGTCATCCAGACCCTGACCCATGACGTTGCCCTTGTAGCCGAAACGAGGGTCACCCTGTCCCTGTTCATCAAAGCCATCCACGTTGGTCTGGCGGATGATGATCTGGCCGTCACCCACGAAGGGGTTACTCGGGTAACTGGTGATGTAGTCGTACTCGACCAGGGGATCCTGGAGCCGGCGGTTCTCGGCAATTCGGTCATGGCTGATCGGCCACGGGTTGTTGTTCTCATCCCTGTCATTCACGGAGTGCCAGTTGAGCCACCCGTCGATGTCTCCCCCAAGCAGGTAATGCGGATACTCATTGTTATCCGTCATGTACCGCTCCAGGGCAATCTGGATGGTGTGACAATTTGCTTTTACTTCGGCTTCTTTGGCCTTGTTCTTGGCCTTAATGTAGTTGGGGAGCGCAATGGCGGCCAGGATACCAATGATGGTAATGACCACCAGCAGCTCGATCAGAGTGAAGCCCTTTTCTCTGATTATCATGTGCTGACCTCTCTTTCTTCGCCGCTTCGGCGAAGGATATGATTTGTATGATAATATGAAATTGTTAACGTGCTCATTTGTCCGACATAACGCAAAATTGGTTCAACTAAAATCGCTATGCCCTTGTTTGATTTCGGGAGAATGGAAAGCGTGCGGAAGAGGTTATGCAGTGGTTGAACCTGCAATCTATTATACAACACAAATCCGCTTCCGGTCAACCTGCCAGGCAAATTTCTCCCCGGTTTCATCTCCCATCCGGCGGAGAAATGAGAATAGCACACACTTTCAGGCTTGTCAAAGGCTTTACCAGCCTAATATTTGGCCTTGCAAAGCTGCAAGTGCTCAATCGCCAGATCGAGCTCGCTGCCCTTCGGGTCCATATCTATGAATCGCACCCAATTCTCGGAAGCCTCAGAGAACCGCTCCAGCTTCTCCAGGCACAGGGCTTGGTTCATGAAAGCCTTGCGATTGTCACCGCCAAGCTCGAGAGCCATCTTGAAATTGTAGATGGCATCGTGATAGTTCTGGTCCTTGTAGTGGCATAGACCGAGATTTATGTATGACTGGGCGTCTTTCGGGTTCAGCTCAAGCGCATCGTTATACTCTCTGATAGCATCCTTGTACTTTTCAGTCTTGCGATAAACATTCGCCAGGCCGAAATGCCCATCCGGGTCTTTCGGCTCGTACTCGACCACCCTCTGATACAGGGTCCTTGCATCAGGGAAGTTCCCTGACTTGTAGTACACTTGGGCTTTATTGATGATCGCCTCGACGAAATCGGGGCGCGCATCCACCGCCCGCTGGAACAGCTCAATTGCCGGCTCAGGCTCCTTCATGATGACCAGAACCTTTCCGAGCGCATTCAACGCCTTGTAGTTCTCCGGGTCCTCATCGATCAATTGCTCAAGAAGCTCTCGACCCTTGTCGAAGTTCTTGTTGCGGCATTCTCCGAGCGCCTCCTTAAGTCGGGTTTCCGCCACTGCTGGATCTAGCGCCATTGATTCGTCTCCTTGCTGGATATTTGCTCGATTCTATTCCGGACGGATCGCGTCCGCTATGTGCTCTTTGACTTCCAACCCTCCGCCCGCAGCCTCCCCGATCACAATCAAATCGTACCGGCAGTCAAACACCGCGGGTAACAGGTCCTCAAATTCGGCCAGGAAGGCCCTGCTGGCTTCCACCAGCCTTCGCTGCTGCCTTTCGGTGTAGCTCTCCCGCGGATCCCACGAACCTACCTGCGTCTTCACCTCGCAGAATACCAGAAGCCGCCCTTTCTTGGCTACGATATCTATCTCACCCTCAGGACGACGGTAATTCGCTGCAAGCAATCGAAACCCAATCGATTCCAGGAAACGACCGGCCACCGCTTCGCCGGCTTTCCCAAGAGATTTCCTCCGAGCGGATTCACCCGGCACAGATGGTCCGCGACGCGAGGGCATCACGCCCCCCCATCCATCTCACGGCGGTCAATTTTAACCGGCAGTGTGCCATCATGCAATAGATTCATCTGCGATCTTTCGTTTTCCCGGCAAGCGCCGGGGATTTCCCGACACGGAGCGAATGATCGCCTGTGGATATGTGCAATGCCGTGCTCCGCAATCGCCTCCAGGTGCGCCCGTGCTCCATAGCCCTTATGTTTCTCGAAACCCCACTCCGGAAAACGTTTTCCGGCATGGCGCATGTAGGCGTCTCGAGTGACTTTGGCGACAATGCTCGCGGCCATTATCGACCTCGAACGCCTGTCGCCTTTGATTATCGCAACCGCCGGACGTGACCAAGCCGGAAGGCGGTTCCCGTCCACAAGGACAAGGTCGGGTTCATTCGGCAGCATGGAGACCGCCAATCTCATAGCCTCCATTGTCGACTTCAAGATGTCAGTCCGATCGATCTCTCCGGAGCCAACCATCGCGACGCCAACACCGTCCGCCTTCGACCATATCTCCTCGAAAAGCTCTTCCCGTCGTGGCGCCCTCAGCCGCTTGGAATCATCAAGCCCGTCAATCTCCTCATTGCCGAGGATAACCGCGGCTGCGCAAACCGGTCCCGCCAGCGCTCCCCTACCCGCCTCGTCGACGCCGGCAATTCGGTCGAATCCGCGAGATATGAACCAGGAGTCGACCAGCTCTAATTCGTCGGGAGCATCGGGGAGATTGAAGAGCATTCCCTGTTCGGCTGAAATTGACATCCTGACGCTATAAACAGGCCTTAACCGCCCTAAGGGATAAGCGCTATCCGCTTCGGTGGCCAGAAGACCGCTTCCGCGCGACCTTCCAGGTTGCGGATCGGCACCGTTCCGATTACGTGGCTGTCCTGTGAATTCGCCCGATTGTCGCCAAGAACGAAGATCTCACCTGGAGGCACGGTAATCGGGCCATATCGATCGTAGTTGGGCGGCATGGTGCTGTAAGTCTCCTGAATGAGCCGCCCGTTCACGTAGATCTCGCCGGCTCTGACCTCGACCACGTCGCCGGGAAGACCCACGACTCGCTTTATGTAATCCTGAACATATACGCCCCTTCTCTCCGGTTCCGTCTCCTCGTCACCGGTATGCCGCGCGAGAATTCGTGATATTTCGCTTCTCTCCTCGCTGACGACAATGGCCTCCTCGAGAGTCAGGCGTCCGGGCGTTCCGCGCCTTGACGGCTGAAACACACGGAAAATCACGACCTCTCCTCGCTCCGGTTCCCTGAGCCGATAGATAAGCTTGTTCGCCAGAATCCTGTCACCCTCGTAGAGTGTGGGTTCCATCGATCCGGAGGGAATCCAGAACGTCTGGAAGAAAAATATGCGGATAAGAATCGCCACGAGGAACGCATAGATGATGCTTTCCAACACCTCTGCAAGAGCGAATCCGGCCGGTTTCGGAATATCAACTTCCAGATAAGCCGTACCGAGCTTGCAGGAGATCGCGATCTGGGTTTTCCCGTGCTCACCGGACGGCTTCATGATGATCGGAAACTCGCCGGTTTCTCCAATCGGCGCCTGCCCCGCCTCGATTCGGATCTCGTTTCCGCTGTCACCGCCGTTTGGTAGAAGAAGAGTGCCTTTTGATGCGGTGATGGTCAAATCCCCGCAGTCTTTGGTCGGCTCGCCGACAAAATCACGAAACCTGGCGACAAGAAGGATGTCCTCGCCGGGTTTCAGGTTCTCTCCGCCGACAGGACCGGTCGCGAAATCGAGTTGAACGCTGGACTCAAAAGACGATGTGCTCTGGACCATCACAGGACTGGAAGGAAATTATACTCACTTTTGAGGACAGTTGGAAAAGGTGAGTCGGCTCGACAGGGGTCTCGCCCTCCAGAGATGGCCCGGACTGAATGCGCTTTCCTTGGATTTGAGATGGACAAAAAAAAAGGAACAGCTTCAGAAGCCATTCCCGGATTAATGTGCCCAGGAATCGAACCCTGCTACTTCCCGGTCATTCGGCGCTCTTTGATTCGAGCCGCCTTACCGGCGCGTTGCCTCAGATAATATAGTTTCGCACGGCGGACCCGACCTTTCCTCGACACCTGGATCTTATCGATTTTTGGCGAGTTAATAAAAAATGTGCGCTCGACACCCACGCCCCAGGAATTCTTGCGGACGGTGAATGTTCTGTCCATCCCGCTGTGCTTCAATGCGATCACGACGCCCTCGAAGACCTGGATTCGCTCCTTGCTGCCCTCGACAATCCTCACATGAACCTTGACCGTGTCACCCGGGCGAAAGTGCGGGACGTCGGTGCGAAGAGATTTCGCATTCAGCGCTGCGACCTTCTCAAACCGCGATGGCCCTCTTTCTTCTTCCTCCTCTTCTTCCTCGTCTTCTCCTTCCGGTTTCTCGTCCTCTTCCTCTACGGTATCCGCTTCCGCCTCGTCGGCAACCTCGTCGGCTTCCGCCGACGCCTCGACCTGCGGCTCCCCGGAAGACTCGTCGGGCGCTTCATCCGCAACGTCCGCCGCGGATTCCTTTTCTGAATCCTCTTCCGACTTCTCAACCTCGTCGGTTGTCTCGTCGGCGGGGGTTTTGTCCTTGCTTGTATCACTATCTGCCATTTTTTACACCTCTCGCGGTCTCTCTACGCCCTGTCACTGGAATCCCATGCTGAGTCAATCCTGCCTGCCCTGTTCCTCGTTGTTCCCAAGCAAATCGGGTCTGTAACGGGAGGTCAACTCCCTTCGCTTCATTGCACGCCATGTCTCTATTCTCGCGTGATCGCCACCCAGAAGGACCTTGGGGACTTCCATTCCGCGAAACTCCGGCGGACGAGTATACGTCGGGTGATCCAACGTACCGGAGATGAAGGACTCATGCTCGAGCGATTCCGGATTCCCGAGCGTGCCTTCAATGAGGCGAGCAACACCGTCCACAATCGCGATCGCCGGAACCTCACCGCCCGACAATACGAAATCCCCCAGGCTGACCATTTCCCACGGAAACAGATCATAGAGTCTTTCATCATAGCCCTCGTAGTGGCCGGAAAGAATCAGCAGACTCCTGGATGATGAATCGAGGCCGGCCCATCGCGAGAGCATCGACTGGTCCAATCTCTTCCCGCGAGGGCACAGGATCACCATCGTGGGCTCCAGGCCCACGGTTCGACGCTCCTCGAAGACAGCTTCGATAGCCACCACCAGCGGTTCCAGCATAAGAACCATTCCCGGACCGCCGCCGTAAGGCATGTCATCGACTTGCCTGTACTGCCCTTCGGCCCAGTCGCGGATATCCCGAAGGATGATTTCCACCAGGCCCTTCTCGACAGCCCTCTTGACTAT
Source organism: uncultured bacterium (assembly GCA_965371155.1). Taxonomy (GTDB): domain Bacteria; phylum JAJVIF01; class JAJVIF01; order JAPKYR01; family JAPKYR01; genus CBDUXL01. The sequence goes on from CBDUXL010000074.1 coordinate 7,699, forward strand.
GCTTGTCGAAAGCGGTCCGTCGAAGAAGCCCGGGAACAGGGTCAGGATATCAATGTGCAATGGTCTCAAGTCCACTTAGAGGAGACCGGGGAGGGGATCCACTACCATGCGGCCTGAGTCAAGGTCCACGCTTCGGATCACATCGCTGATTGCGGGGAGAAGAATGATTTTCTCCCCGTCGCGGACTTCGTAGACATCGTTGGCCCCGGTCCGGATCACCTCCTCGAGCACCCCTAAACGATCACCCGCCTCGGTAAAAACCTCTATGCCTATAAGACATTCAGTTTCCGCCCTGGCTTTCTCCGCTGCCGTAAGGTCATCCGTTTCCAGATGAACATAACACTGCTTGAAAGCCTCAGCCTCGGTTCTTTTGGACACGCCTTCCAGCATTACCAGCGCGTGTCCCTTGTGCAGACGGACCCTCTCCACCCGAAGTGATGCTTTTGATCCGTCCTCCAGGGCTATAACAAGCGTTTCCATCTTGAGGAAACGCTCGGGTTCATCAGACAGACTCAGGATTTTCACCTCGCCTTTTATACCAAAGGCCCCCAATATGAGGCCGATTTCCATGACTGTTTCTCCAAGCTCTGCCCCTCCGGTGAATCAACATCACACGGATGGGGTTAGTCCACCAATTCGACGGAGACGTTCTTGCCCTCATGAACCGCCGCGGCTCTCATGACTATCCGGAGCGACTTGATAATCCTGCCCTTCTTTCCAATCACCTTCCCCATGTCCTGCTCATCGACTTTGATCTCCAGAATCGTCGTCCTGTCCCCCTGGACTTCCCTGACCTCGACATCATCAGGATTATCCACAAGTCGAACAACAATATTCTTCAGGAGTTCGGCAAGTTTATCCGGCTCGCCGTCAGTGGCCAGGGGTTTCGGTTCTTCCGGTTTTCTTAGGAAATTGAACACCCTTACGGCAACTCCTGATTAACGATCGTGGGCGAAAAGCAGGCGGTCCGAACAGGCCCGTCAGACTTCGCCAGGCTCCTCCGTTGATTCGGACCCGGATGCTTCTTCGACCGGCACGGCATCCTCGGCAGTCTCGCTGACCTTCTCGGCTTCGGGAGCTGCGACCGGGCCAGCGCTTTCACGCCTTGCCCGTCTGAGAAGCGTCAGGACAGCCTCCGTGGGCTTGGCACCTTTGCTGCGCCATTCCTCAACACGGTCGAGCTTGATCGCGAACGGTTTGTCCTTCCGATAAGGAGTGTAGGTACCGACCGTCTCAATGACTTTCCCGTCGCGAGGATTGCGACTTTCCATGACAACAATACGGTAAGTCGGCTGTTTTTTTCTGCCTATTCGTTTTAGCCTGATCTTAACTGCCACAAGTATCCTGCCTTAACAAGCGATATTTCGCACAATCTGTCTTTGTACCACAATAAACATGTGGATTTCAAGTAAATTTCGGTGTTATGTGAAAGAATTACGAGGATGTCCGGTCGGTCCTAAACCTTCCTCAACGCCAGAACAGCATTGTGGCCGCCGAAACCAAACGAGTTTGAAATGAACACCCCCACATCCATTTCCCTCGCCTCGTTCGGCACATAGTCGAGATCGCACTCCGGATCCGGGTATTCATAGTTGATCGTGGGCGGCACCCAACCCTCCTCGAGCCCGAGCAACGACGCCCCCAGCTCGATTGCACCGCTTGCTCCCAACAGGTGCCCGACCATGCTCTTTACTGAGCTCACGCGTATCCGATATGCGCGTTCTCCGAAAAGCGCCTTGATTGCGTCTGTCTCCGCTTTGTCATTGTATAGAGTCGAGGTGCCGTGAGCGTTGATGTAATCGACCTCATCGGTCGAGATGCCGGCATCATCCAGGGCCATTCTCATCGCAGCTACCGCTCCGGCTCCTTCCGGCGCGGGCGCGGTGATGTGATAGGCGTCACACGTGCATCCGAATCCCACAACCTCGGCATAAATCCTCGCTCCACGATCGCGGGCAAGTTCCATATCCTCGAAAACAAACATAAATCCGCCTTCGCCGATTACGAACCCGGATCTTTTCGCGTCGAACGGGCGGCTGGCACGCTCGGGACAATTGTTGAATTCCGAGGTAATCGCTTTCATGTTCTGGAAACCGGCCACACCTAACGGAATAAGCGCGGCTTCGGTTCCGCCGGTAAGCATGGCGGGAGCCTCGCCGCTCCGGACAAACTGGAATGCCATGCCCATGGCATGGTTCGCGCTTGCGCACGCGCTCACTGTTGTGAAGTTCGGGCCCTTGAGGTCCTCATGAATGGCGATCAGACCAGCCGCCATGTTCGTGATGGAATGGGGAATGTAGAAAGGGCTGACTTTGTCGGGGCCCTTGTCCACAAGCCTTTCATGGTCGCGGCAAAAAACCGTCAAGCCCCCGATACCGGTCCCGAGAATCACCCCGGTTCGATCGTGATCCAACTCACTATCTTTAAAGCCTGCATCATCGATGGCCATCTTAGCGCAGGCGACTCCGTACTGGGAGTAAGGATCGTATTGCCTGGCCTCTTTCTTGCTCAGAAAATCAAGCGGTTCGAAGCCCTGCACCTCCCCGCCGATCTGAACCTTGAACTCAGAGGGATCCCACTTCTGGATACGACGAATGCCGCTTTTGCCTTCACGGAACGCAGTGCGGACAGCGTCCTTGTCGCTTCCGAAAGCAGTTACCATCCCCATCCCTGTTATTGCCACACGTCTCATATCAGGTGCCTCCATCGGCCTCAGACCGACCTTCCCCATATTTGATATTCAAAGCATTTGTAAACCGCCGTTCACGTGAAGCACCGCGCCGGTAATGTATCCTGCTTCCTCGCTGGACAGGAACACCACAGCGGCGCCGACTTCACCCGCGGTTCCCTTTCGACCAAGGGCGATATATTGCATCAGCTCTTCCTGGAGTTTATCGCTCATGCCTTCGCTCATACCGACATCAATGAAACCGGGAGCGAGCACGTTGGATGTCACATTTCTTGGACCGAGCTCCCTGGCGATTGCGCGGCTCATTCCCTCGATGCCCGCCTTGCTCGCGGCGTATGCAGCCTGCCCGGTGAGACCTGTGTGCGCTACAACGCTTCCCATGTGGATAAGTCGCCCCCACCGGTTCTTGGCCATTTTCCTGGCCGCGGCTCTCGACAGCAACAACATGCCGGCGAGGTTGCTTTCCAGAACCTCCTTGACCAACTCGGGCGACTGCCGAATCAGCAGGGACTCTCTATTTACGCCGGCATTGTTAATCAGGATGTGCAGGTCACCGAGCCCCTCAACGACCTGCTTGATGAGTCTGTCCGCCTCTTCCCCAACCCGGACATCGGCCTGGAGCAACAGGCTCCTTCGGCCCATTCCCTTCACCGACTCAACTGTTTTCCGGGCTGCTTTTTCGTTCGTATGGTAATGACAGGCGACATCGGCTCCCGCACCGGCGAGTGACAATGAGATCGCTTCGCCCAGCGATCCGCTTGCGCCCGTTACCAGAGCCACCTTGCCGGTGAGATCGAACATCGCTCTATAGAACCTCCATCATCCGGTCGATATCCTCGGGAGACGAAACTCCGATAATGCTTCCGGTCCAGTCACGACCGGCGATCTTCCTCACCAGTCCCTGAAGCACGTTTCCATGGCCGACTTCTACAAAAACCTCCACTCCGTTGCCAATCATGTATTGGACAGACTCAACCCATCGAACCGGTGAGTCTATTTGCTTCGCGAGAAAATCCGGGAATTCCTCCGGATCGCTATTCTCTTCAGCAGTTACGTTGTGCACGATCGGGCAGGTTGGAGCAGCGAACGTGATATCCCTCAATTCCTCAGCGAATTTCTCCCGGACAGGTCCCATCAGCTTCGAATGGAACGGAGCGCTCACCTGAAGCGGGACGGCTCGCTTGAATCCGTGCTCCCTGGCAACCGCGACCGCCCTGTCAACCGCGCCTGCATGTCCGCTGATGACTGACTGACCCGGAGCATTGATGTTCGCCACATCTAGCACTTCGCCTGCGGACGCAACTTCCACAAGAGCCTCTGCGTCGTCCACGGAGCCGCCGATCAAAGCAGCCATAGCCCCAATCCCGGCCGGGACAGCATCCTGCATAAGCTCCCCGCGTCTCCGCACCAGCCGAACGGCATCCTTCAGACCAATCGAACCCGCCGCCACAAGAGCGGAGAACTCGCCAAGCGAATGTCCGGCCATGAAAGCAGGTTTCGTTGCATCGCCGAGCGCTTTTTCGAGATGCTTCCAGGCGGCAGTGGACGTGGCGAGGATCGCGGGCTGGGCGTTTGCAGTGAGTCTCAGCTCCTCCTCGGGACCCTTGGAAATCAACTTCAGGAGGTCGAAACCCAGCGAGTCGCAGACCTCGAAGAAAACCTCCGATGACAGGATATCGGTCAAGAACGGCGAGGCCATTCCGACCGCCTGGGACCCCTGCCCCGGGAAAATGCAGGCAAACCGTTTCATTTTCTCACCCAATCCCTGCCGGGTCGCAGTTTCTCGGACAGAGAATCGGACGCCACATCTGCAGTGACCTCTTCAAGCTTCGGAAGAGGCTTGGCGGCCCATTTCATGAGAACAGCCGCCCAAGTGAGTCCGGCACCGAAGCTTACCAGGATGACCCAGTCTCCTTTCTTGATCTGGCCTTCCGCCTCAGCATCGTACAAGCACGTAGGGATTGTCGCGGAGGTGGTGTTGCCGTACTTGTCGATGTTGTTTCGGACCTGTTCCGACTTGAGCCCGAGCCGCTTTGTGGTTGCATCGACGATCCTTTTGTTCGCCTGATGCGCGATAAAACAACCC
>CBDUXL010000075.1:0-12472 GCA_965371155.1 uncultured bacterium
GAGCGTCCCCGCTCGCATCTTTCCCAACACTGCACCCGTGCGAGCGGGGACGCTCGCGGTCCCGTGTGAGAAAAATCAAATCACGGACGCACCCTCGATTATCCTGGTGCAGTACTCGTCCGCCGACTGCATAATCTTATCGAACTCGAATTTCTCCTGAACGAACTTCCTTCCAGCAGCGCCCATGCGCGATCGGAGTTCCGGATGACGAGCGAGTTTGACAATATGGCCCGCCAGAGCGTTCACATCGTCCGGTTCGATGAATAGTCCAGTCACGCCATCTTCAATGACCTCGACCATGCCCCATTTTCTCGTGACGATGACCGGCTTCTCCATCGCGGACGCCTCAATCGCCGAGACGCCAAATACCTCGTAGCGGCTCGGCATTGCGAAAATATCTATTCCGGCAAGCGCTCGTGGAATATCCGAATGCGGAATATGACCCGGAAAGCAGATTCGGTCGGCAATGTCGAGAGAAACAGCTAGGTTCAGGAGATAATTCTTCATGGGACCGGACCCGGCGATAACACATCTCACATTGGGAACCTGTTCCGCGGCGGATGCAATTGCCTCGATGAGGTGATCGGGGCCGTAGGTCGGATCCAATGCCTTGAAAAATCCGACCGTAACGGAATCCGGACCTTCCGGCGCGCCGTCGGGCCATCGGAATTCAAGAGGGTTACCGGCTTTGTCGGGACTGAAAATCGACGTATCGACTCCGTAAGGGAACAGGTCCGGAGAGTCGCGATCGGGCACGAGGGCGTGGATTGCGTCGGCGAGAAATCGGCTGGTGGCGGTCATTCGATCAGCCTTCCGGACCGCTTCCAGGATCAGGTTCCGCTGAATTGCACCCTTGATTCCCGGACGGTTCGGATAGATGGTGATATCGCTGCCCCACGGGCTGAGCACAAAAGGATGATGTTCCGATCGCGCGGCGTAGATTCCCGGACCGTAGGTCCAGAGAGCATGGAGCAATTGCGGATTGACATGCCTGACCAGCTCCCGGACTCGACCGAACTGAAGCCACGACACCGGCGATGCAATTCTGAGCCTGGGTATCTGCGGCTCGTGGACCAGCACTTCCGGGAGCGTGTCTTTTGGAGCGTGAGACTGGTATGGAAGCAGGTCGATTTGTCCGGGATATTTCTTCCCGAACCAGCCCACCCATTTCCAGGTGTGGACATTGTCACCGGGAGCGATGAACAGGATCCGTGTCATGCCGCCCCCTCCTCCATGTCAAGCATTCCCTGGAGGATTGCGTCCATTTCCGCTGCTCGCACTTTTCTTCTGAGCGCGCTGAGTGCGCCGGGATCGGGTTTCGGCGGCTCAGTGCCGTCCTCCCGGCGTTTGACAGCCTCCATAAGCGCGTTTGCGACACCTTTGATGTCGCCGGCGGCAACGCGTGTGACCTGGGGAAACGGGCCCAGGAGGTCGGCAAGATCGCCGTCCGGGCAAACGGCAAGAATCGGCGTGCCGCTCGCGAGATACTCATAGGCGCGACTGGGTATGTGCCCTTCAGCATTGGGAACGGGCGACAACGTCAGCACAAGCAGATCTGCGTCGACCAGATCGCGGATATTCCGACTGTGCGCGACAAACCCCTTCGACTCGCACACCTGGTTGAGTCCGCTTTCGAGTAGTCTTCGATTCAACCGATAATCAGAGAGCCCCTGGACACTTACCCTGAGCCTGTCGAAGGACTTGTCGGAGGTTTTCAGTTCTTCCAGTCCCAATAGGAAATCATCGATGTTGTACCTCCCGAAAACTGTTCCCGATACTACCACCGTGAACCTATCATTTCTTTTTTCTTCCCCGATAAGCCCCTTGAAGTCCTCGGAATCGAAACCGTTCGGCACGCAATGAACTTTCGATGCCGACTCGGGGTACTTCTCGCGCATCATCCGGGTGAAGGTCGGCGTCACCATCACGATCGCATCGGCCAGTTTCATCAGGTCTCGTTCGGTGTCATTAGCGAATCGGCGATGGTGCGCATTTGGGAGGCTCTGATATGGAGCGATTGTCCAGGGATCGCGAAATTCCGCAATCCAGGGAATGCTCTTCTGTCTTTTAGCCCAGAGTCCGGCGAGAAGAATCGAGAACGGCGGACCGGTAGTGTAGAGACAATCGAACGAGCCCTCCCGAATGAACTTCCGCATTCGGTTCGATGCTTTCTCCGCCCAGAAAACGCGTTCATCAGGTGTAACCAAATGCCTTGGAATCCAATCCAGGCTTAGCTTTCCAAGCACCCTCCGAATCAGTCCGCCCTCCCAGACCACCGGAATGCGGATTACCTCAACACCATCGGGAATTTGCTGTTCGAGTTCCGGATCGACCGGGTAGTGTCGCGGTGTGGTCGCTGTGAGAACCGTGATTCGCCACCCCATCCGGCTCAGATACTTCACCATCGCAAGCGGACGAAAGACACCGCCTCCGGCAGTAGGAGGGAAGAAATAGGTTAGCAGCAGCAAGCGTCCGCGATCCTCCCGCTGAAGGCCTTTCGGCTTCTTACGCTTCTTCGGCACTACTTCTCCTCCTCTTCATCGCCAACGGAATTCAATGCCGACTTATCCCAGAACGCTCGGATATAGGTCCGGACAAGCTGGAAGTCGCTCATCTTCGGGAGGAAAATGTCGCGGGAGCGTTCGCCGGACACCTTGACGTAGAAGTACAGGAAGCAGAGGAAGCTGAAAGTGTAGCTGAGGCTCGATGCGATCGCCGCGCCGTTCATTCCCCATTTGGGGATCATATACAGGTTGAAGCTGATGTTCAGGACGAGCGACAGGATGGAGATCCACATCGCATAGTGCGGCTTTCCACGGCTGAAGAGGTCGGTGGCGAACATTTTGGCGAGTGAGAGAGTGAAGATTCCCGGCATGAGGAGCATTAGAGGGGGATAGGCCTCACGGTAATCCCACGCGGCATCGGGCCTGTTGTAAAGAATATGGAGCGCCGGCTTGGCGATGAGCGCCAGAGCCACCATCGCGAAGATCACCAGGAGCGTTACCGCTCGAAGGCTTGGAGGGACGAGCTTTTTCCTCTCCGGCTCGCCTTTCTGTGTGATTTTGGGACGGAGCGCGGTCTGGATCGCATCGGGGATGATCCAGATGGTCACGATAATGCTTACGGCGGTTCCGTAAAGGCCGACCTGTTCGAGGGTATAGGTATCTTGCAGCTTCTGAACGAAACTGCCGTCACGAAGTTGCTCTGTGAAATGCGCGTCCCAGAGTTGACGGAGTGTCGGCTCACCGAAAAACCCGCCAAACACACGCCTGAACGGGACCTGCCCCAGCACATATGCAGCTCTCACCTGCTCATTTATGTGCTCCGATGGGACCTTCACAAGCCAGTTTATCAACCAGCGGTCAACGTGATAGAAAAGGTACGTTGCGAAATTGGCGCCCCAGGTGAATCGCGCGAAAAGGAAGGATTTCCAGCCAAGCGATTTGTCCTCGCCTCCGCCCATCGGTTTGTGAAAACGCCTTAGAACAAGGAAAGTGAAAGTAAACAGCGCGACATTGATAAGGAGGTAACCATAGATCGCGCCCTTGACATGCCATTGCAGCCCAAAAACGAAAATCCCCATGAAGAGAATCATCGAGAAAATCCGGATAATGCTGTGCCAGTTTCTTACCCAGATACGGTTCTCGCCGTATAGGATGCCTTCGAGGAGCATATCGAGTATTGCAATGGGAATAACCGCCAGCGCGAGGAAACCCGCCCACTGGGGCGCTTCGGCGAATATTTTCCTGTTGCCGGGAATGAGGTAGAATGCGGCTCCCATGATTAAGGCAAATATCGCGAACCGTATTGTCAGGCCGTATGCGTTTGATATGAGCCTGGGGATTGTTTCGGGTTGCTTGCCGGTGAAATAGGTGTTTGCCTCGTCGAATCCGAACGAGCCGAATCGCGAGAGGGCGTCCGGAACGGAAGTAATCAGCTCAAAGGCGCCTTTGCCAGCCGGACCGAGGGTCCTGTTGATGAAAATCGAGTAGACGACCTTTCCTACAATGTAGAAGCTGCGCGTGAGGAGGGTGTATATGGAATCCTTGATCACGTTTGAACGGTCAATTATACATCAGTGGGACGGATGCACAGCCCTGCGCCAACGGGTTGATCACAGGACACATATTTACGAACCGATCAAATCCTGATAAATCTTTTCCATTCTACCGGCGTTTTCGAACCATTCGTAGTTCTTCCGGACAAACTCCCGTCCGGCCTTTCCCATCCGAGTGCGTTTTTCGCGATCGGCAAGAAGGCCTTCGATTGCATCGGCCACAGCCTCCGCATCGTTCGGCGGGACCAGGATACCTGTAATTCCGTCATCGACCGCCTCCGGGATTCCGCCCACGTTTGTCGCGACGACCGGGACTTCCATTGCCTCCGCCTCGACAGCAGCCACGCCGAAGGTTTCCGATTCCCATCTTGACGGCATGCAAAAGATATCGAGACCGGCCAGAAATGCGGGAACTTCCTCGTGCGGAATCCGTCCGACAAAATCCACGATCCGCCCCACGCCCAGTTTACGCGCCAGGCGTCGGAGGATCTCATCTCCCTCACCCTCACCGGCGAGAAGCGTCCTGACCTGATAGCCTCGATCCCGAAGGATAAGGGTGGCCTGTATTAGCGTGTCCGGTCCGTACTTGGTCCTGAGGTGCTTGAGGAAACCGATTCGATACGGCTCCTCCCCTTCAGCTCGCCCGGGGAATCTGGAGGGATCGAAGCGGTTCAGATCGACTCCAAAAGGAATGACGTGAATCTCCTTGTCTTCCGGGGCGTACTCTCGCGTGGCTTTGGCGAGGAAATGCGTCGTGGCGGTGAGAATCGTGGCTTGCCCGAGGATATACCGTTTCCAGCGGACTTCGCTTTGGGTTTCGGGTTCGTCGGAATCGCGGATTATGTCCTTCCCCCACGTGCTCACGACAAGCCTTGGAAGGCCCTTGAACACGAGGTTGAAGCGGAATCGATAGATGTAATGGACGTGCACGATATCGGCCCATCGGAGAAGTCCCCGGACTCGCGAGTAATCGGAAAGCGTGTGGAGCTGCTTAAGCAGCGGCACACGCCAGACGCCTTGCGGTGGGAGGGAATGAACGTAGACCTCGACATCGGGTATCTCGGCAGGACGATAGCTGACGATCTTGCACTCGCAGCCCCGGTCCTTGAAATATTCCACCCATCGGCGAGTATGCACGTTATGAGCGTCCGCCACGTAAGTGAGGCGAAGTGGACGTCCCTCGTATGTCAGCGGTTTGTCTCTCAAGTATGATAGTCCATCTTTTCTTCGGCAGGATGTCGGCGTTTGAGGATTTCTGCAATGAACCCCGGGATTCGTTGCCAGTCCCGGACATCTTCAATCCTTGGAATCAGCGCCTGCAGGACGCCGATTCCCGCGGCTCGACAAAAGGCGGGAAGCAGCACTCCCGCGTTCACGAAACCGCCTGCTGCAACCGATACGCTCGCCACAAGCAATTCCCTGCCCTCACGGACGTACGTGAATCCAAACCAGGATAGCACTAACGCCGCCGCTACGCCCGCCAATCCCGCCCATGCAACCGTGAGCGATCGCCCTCTCGCCAGAAGATGTGCAGCCCACACTCCAGCCATAGAGAGCGCAATCCCGCCGGGCGCCATTATCTTAAACGCTCCAACAAGCGGAAGATAGCGCCGACCGAGAAGAATTGGCACAACCGGCTCTGCAAAGAGCACTAATAGTACGAACAGGATAACCGACGCAAGGACCGTGTGACGACTCGCCTTGGCGGCAAGCTCTCCGGCAACATCATCGCTGCCGGCGGTTATCTTGGGAAGGAGAGCGAAGGCGATGGAGCGAGTTATGGGGAGTATCCGATCCACCATCTGGTAAGCCATCGCGAAAAACGCGATTCGTGCGAGGTTCCTCGTGTGGCTGTCTCCCATAGCGAAAGACAGGACAACCATCATCGTGGGGAGCATAATGAAAGACGCTATCTGCGCGAGGCAGATCGGGAAACCTATTCTAATGGCCTTGCGCCCGAGGTCGGGCCTTACATCGCCGGAAAGTCTGACCCTCCGAACAAGCAGCAAAGCGGCGTACACTAAACTCATCAGGTTGGCAATGATATATGCGCCAATCACGGCGAAAAGCTCGAGGTGAAAAGCGAAGAATGCGACCGACATCACGCCCAGCATCATGCAGTTGACGACCAACTCCTTTGTATTGCGCGCGGCGATTCGGTCCTCGGCATAAACTGCCGCGTCGAAAGCAAGCGTCATAAGGTGAAGCGGAAATGCCAGGGTAATGAGCATGAACGGTTCAGAGGGCCATAGCTGCGTGACCTGGTGAAAGGTCTGGGGGAACCCGAACATCAAAGCCCACATTGCGCCCATGAACAGGATGCCGAGCAGAAGGCCGAACCATCGTGCGGTTCGGGTCAGAGGGCTCAGGAGGCTCTTGTCGGCGCCGGCCATTACCACGATGCCCTGGTCCATGCCGAGAAGACCGATTCTCAAGACGAGCGATGGGGCGATCATGATCAGCGCGAGCACGCCCCGGATAGGCGTGGGGAGAAATCGCGCGGTGGCAATCCAGATAAGAATCCCGAGAAAGAAAAGGATGACGTTGGTGAGGGTGGTGCGCACGCTGTCTCGTGCGAGAGAGTGCTCTGAATGTTCACTGGTGGCGGGCGATGAGGTCATTGAACAGTACTGCCAGTTCGCCTGTGATGAGGCGACGGTCGTATCGAGAAAGAGCCCCGGTGTCGGGTACGAACGGATGATCGCGCAGCTCGAAAAGCTCTATGAGTGTCCCGGCGATTTTGTCCGGATCGCCGGCCGATACGTGCACGCCGGTGCGGGTCCTGGAGAGCAGGTCGATCAGGTCCTCGCCATCGGTAATTGCAATCGATGGCCGCCCGGTGGCGATGTACTCGTACGCCTTGCCCGTAACATAGCCCTCCGAAATCAGCAGAAGTGCTCCCGCGCCCAGTTGAGCGGCATACACCGTCTCGCGGGACTGGAAGCCCTCCACGACCAGCCCTTCCATTATATACTTCGGCGCCAGCTCGTGAAAGCGGCTGTCGAATTCCCCCATGAACAGGCATCCCGCGCCCTTGCGGAACCCCTCGTTCTGTTCGCAGGCGAGCTTCCATCCCTTGAAGAACGGCTCGGGATCGCGGGGATAGCCGATTGAGCCGGTGTAGACTACGGTCCAGCGATCGAACTTGCGGGGCTCAATTCCCTCGAAATCCGTAGGATCAAAACCGTTAGGTAGGATGCGGAACTTGTCGGCATCGGCTGTCAGCGATGGATACTTGGCCAGGTACTCATCGCGATATCTTTCCTGGACTACGGAAATCGCCGATGCCTCCTTCAGGCAGCTTAGCTCAAGTGCTTCTTCATTCTTTCGTGCCCACGACGGGCGCTTGACCGCATACAGGCTCGTTGTCCAGGGATCACGGAAATCCATCACCCAGGGAAGCCCTGTCTCGCGAGCTAAAGCTCGCGCGATGACATGATCGGTTGCCTCGGGACTCGTAGAGAAAATGAGATCGACCTTCTTTTCCTGAAAAATCTTCCTTGCTTTTCCGACAGCCGGACCGAACCATCCGATTTTTGGATCGGGGATCAACCATGCGGCCTGGAATGCAGCATACATGCGACCCATCAGACCCAGCCTTTTGCCTCCCTCGAGGACGCCGCGGAAATCAGCGGCATCCTGACGTTTGCTCCCGCCGAGTGCGCGATATATGTGATACGGCTCGCGGCTGGGCGCGGTATAGACTTCCACGGAGTCGGGGATTTCTTTCAGGTAACCTTCATCGAGCGGAAAGCTCCCCGGGGGTTTTTCAGGAGTAAGAACAATCGGCTGCCAATCATGGTCGGGAAGGTAGCGTACGAATTTCGTGATGCGCTGGACACCCACACCCGCTCGGGGGGGGAAGAGATAGGCTATGCAAAGGACGGTTGGCATTGCTTGCGGGATCAGCCGATTTTTCCTCCTGCAACCATATAGGCAACCCGAATCGCCTCGTAGATCTGCCCAAGCAGGACTGTCGGCCATTGGTACCAGGTCGAATGACGTGCAAAGAAGCGCATTCCGGATGAGAAGCGCCTTGATATCTTGAATCCCGAAACTTGTCCGCCTGCAGCAACACTCACGAGGTGGATCAGCGGCTCGGTCGGCACATACCAGCACTCGAAACCTTCATTCCGAGCGCGGAAACAGAAATCGGTGTCCTCATAGTACATCGGGAATGATGTATCAAGAAGCCCGATACGGTCAACCACCTCTCTTCGGAACATCATTGCGCAGCCGGAAACATAGTCCACTATCGCGGGTTCAGTGTACTGCCCATCGTCTTTGGTTCTTATTCCCCGATGGCGGACCAGTCCCCACCAGGTTGACACTTTCCCACCGGCAGCCCAGATTGTGCCCTCAGGCTCCTTGAAATGGATCATGGGGCCCGCGATTCCGGCATCCGGATGAGCATTCAGGAATTCGACAAGCTGCGCGATAAGCCCGGGGGGGACGATCGTATCGTTGTTGAGGAGCATCGCGTACTTAGCGCCCCGGTCGAGCGCCCGTTTGATTCCGACATTGTTGCCGCCGCTGAAGAAAAGATTTTCCCGGTTCTCGATGACCTCCATTTGAAATCGGGGCTGATATGATCTGGCAAAATCGAGTGATCTATCGGACGAGGCGTTGTCCACGAGAAAAACGCGGAAGCTCGGGTAATCCAAAAGGTCAAGCGACTCGAATAGTCCGGGGAGAACCTCGGAGCCGTTGTAGTTGAGCACCACAACCCCCACTTCAGGGGCGGTATGCTCGGTTTGGTAGCTCATTTGAGGATTTTTCTGATAGGGCGATCTCTGGAGTCTCGTGGACGGAGGGAGTTGATCATATCGCCGATCAGCCCGATCGCGAAAGTCTGCAAACCGACAACCATCAAAAGAACACCAAGCAACAGTAATGGACGATCCCCGATTGCCTGACCATGCATCCATGCCCATGAGAGGCGGATGTTTATGACGAGCCCCACCAGGAAAAGGACCATTCCAATCGAGCCGAACAGATGCAAGGGTCTCCAGCCGAAACGGGTGAGCATGATCACGGTGAAAAGATCGAAGAAACCTCTGAAATAGCGCTGCCATCCGTACCGGCTTCTGCCTGACTTCCGGGCGCGGTGTTTGACCACGATCTCCTTCACAGTGAAGCCTCGGGAGTTTGCTATGAAGGGGATGTAGCGATGCAGCTCGCCGTAGAGAGCGATTTCCTCGACAACATCCCGGCGATACGCTTTGAAACCGCAGTTATAGTCATGGAGCCTTAGACCGGCGGCAACGCTTACAACCCAGTTGAAAAATCTGCTCGATGCAACCCTGTACCAGGGATCGTGACGCCTTTGCTTCCAGCCGGAAACAAGGTCGGCATCTTCCGCGAGCGCCTCGAGGAAACGCGGTATCTCCGCCGGATCATCCTGTAAGTCGGCATCCATCGTGATTACGATCTCGCCCTCGGCAAGATCGAAGCCCGCCGCGAGCGCGGCAGCTTTCCCCTTGTTGGATCGGAACTTGATTGCGCGGACAATGTCGGGGTTTTCCGAGTAGAGTGTTTTCAGGATGCTGAAGCTCTCATCAGAGCTGCCGTCGTCGATGAAGATGATTTCAAACCGCCGTCCGATGCGACTGAGCACATCCCGGACCTGCCCGAACAGTTCGACCAGCGTCCCCGCCTCGTTCTTGAGCGGAACGATTACCGACAAGAGCGCATTGGGATCGACGGCAGGATCCGGAGCATCGGGGGATGTTGCGGCCACGGCTGGATCCGCGTCGTCGGGTTTTTCATTCGGCAGGGCAGGCATCGTTTTCGCCACGCAGCTATTTTATCACGAACCAGGTGTCATGGCACTAATGCAGCGGATAGGGAACCCAAAGCTATTCGGGGGTACCGAGTGGTTTGCTGGAGAAGAGCCCACAACTAAGCCCCACGGCGCCGATGAAACTGCTTACGCGGCCTGCCCGCCGGAGCCCTTGTCCGCCGAAGCGTCAGCGAAGGCGGATGGCAAAGGGGAGGGAACTAGGTCACCGCCAGGATTGATCTATAGCCCCGTTTGGAAGCTGAGGGGTCTTTTGGTATAATTTTTTCATGACGCTGGACACCATCACGATTGAAGAGATCGTTAATCGCATTAGAAGGGTTGCGGAGCCCGATAGGATTATCATGTTCGGTTCCGCCGCCACTGGAGAAATGCACTCCGACAGTGATGTCGACATTCTCGTTTTACTATCATCATGTGCCGACAGGAGAAAGCACGCCGTTAAAATAAGAAAAGGCTTACGCGGTCTGGGTCTGCCATGTGACGTCATCGTTATGGAAACAGCCAGATTTGAGGAAACAAAAAATGTCATCGGAGGAATATCGTTTCCAGCACATAAGTACGGGAAAGTGATTTATGAAAACTCCAGATCAGGTTACGCGTGAATATGTCCGGCAATGGCTTGAGAAGGCAGACATGGATTTGAAAGCCGCGGAGTACCTTCTTACGGCTACCGGGTTTTCCGATATAATCTGTTTTCATGGTCAACAGGCTGCGGAAAAGCTTCTTAAAGCCGTTCTTGCATATAGAAAAGTTGAGATCCCCAAGACACATGATTTGAAACTTCTCCTTGATCAGACCGGTTTAACAGAAGAGGAGATGGGGTTGAAAGAGGATGAAATTGATGAATTGAGCGGATATTGCGTTGAAGCGAGGTATCCGACTGATCTTCCTGTGCTTGACATTCAGGATGCTATGAAGGCGATTGAGGTAACAAAAAAGATCTATAACTCGGTTCTTCCGATTTTGACCTTCGATTCTGAGGGTACTACTGGAATCCAAGAGTGATACAGCGGTTCGACATGGTGCGGCCGTTGCTTAACGGATAAAAGTTACCCCGGGGATCCTCCTTCGCTAAGAAGCTACGGAGGACAAGTCAACAGGCTCATAGCGCCCGAGCGTTCACTGCGACTCTGATTGGCACCGTGAACCCACAATAAATTGTGGGCCACCGAGGAGTTGTGGGTTCCACCGGGAGCTTGGAGAAACGCCCGGACGCGTGTGTCCGGGCGGAGTTCAGGCAAGGTCAGATGGGAGCGGTCTATTTCGGCGGGAAAGTCTCAGCGATTGTCTCGACTGCTTTAGCCAATGCCTTTTCGTCGCGGGTGAGGCAGATTCGGAAGTACCCCTCTCCCTCTTTGCCCCATCCGGAGCCGGGTCCGACGACGATGCCGGTTTTCATGACAAGTTGCCCCACAAAATCGAAGCTCTTCATCCCATTTGGAGTGCGAGCCCAGAGGTAGAATGTCCCTTTGCCGTGGTAGACCTCGTAGCCCGCGTCCTCGAGCGCTTCCTCCACAACCTTGCGCCGGGATGCGTACGTTTTCCTGATCTCAATCCCCCGCTCCAGAGGCATATTCAGGCCCTTGATCGCGACTCTCTGAATCGCGACGAACACACCGGAATCGATATTCGATTTCACCCGTGCCAGGGCCTGCACGATCTCAGCGTTCCCGACCACCATACCGACACGCCAGCCGGTCATGTTGAATGTTTTGGAAAGAGTGTTGAACTCGATACCGACATCCATCGCTCCGTCGGCATTCAAGAGGCTCGGCGGAGGTTCATCCTGCTGGTAAATCTCGCTGTATGGGTTGTCATGTGCGATAATGACGCCCCACTTTTTCGCCCACGCGACAGCCTCATCGAAAAACTCCTTCGGCGCGACCGCGCTCGTGGGATTGTTGGGGTAATTCATCCAGAGAAGTTTGGCCTGCCGGCAGATGTCATCCGGGATCGAGCCAAAATCGATCAGGTAACCATTTTCCTCCCTCAAGGGAACCATGTACTTGCGGCACCCGACGAAAACCGAGTTCATTGCGTAGACCGGGTAGCTGGGATCGGGGACGATCACGATATCCTCGGGGTCCAGAACAGCCAGCGCAAGGTTCGCGATGCCTTCCTTGCTGCCGATAAGGGCGAGAGTCTCATCCTCCGGATTCAAATCGACACCGAACCGCCTCTTGTAGAATCCCGCGATCGCGCGACGGTACTCGATAATCCCCTTGAAGTCAGGATATTTCTGATTTTCGTTCAGCCTGGCCTGAGCACATAGCTCATCGACAAGTTCAGGCGGGGTCGGGAGATCCGGATCGCCGATCCCGAGACTGGTGAGCACAAGGCCCGTGTCTTTGGCTGCCCTTTTCATATCGTCGATCCGCTGGAAGAGATAGGGCGGAATATCAGAAAGCCGCTTGGCGACTTTGATGTATCCGGTCCTGGTTTTTGAATCAGACATAATTGAACCTCTTTCGTACCCCGGCGCTCATGAGCGGGAATGACCCGAAGGCGGATAGGGGGAAGGAGATTTTGTGGCATTTAGTCGAGGAAATCAAGCAAAAAACCCCTAATAAAGTTGAGATTGGAACCCGCACTAATATTCCACCAAGTAAATG
>CBDUXL010000076.1:0-12365 GCA_965371155.1 uncultured bacterium
GAGAGTTCCATCGGGAACCGCTGACCGCTCTTGCGAATCCCCCCGATTTCGTTCCTGATGATTTCCCTCTCTCTGCAAATTGCCATGAGGTGTACTGCATATCGACCGTCGATCAGTCCACGATGTACTACACCGATCCAGCCAACAAGGGCGGCGATTTAGGACTTTTGGTGAGGGTTTTTGATCATCAAGGCGACATCAGCGCCGGCGGAGTGAATGAGGAGATAGGCGGGATTGCATTGGAGACGACAGGAGGGCTGATACCAGGCGATATTGCCACGTTCTTCCCGGCGGATCTTACAGCAGCGCTTGTTGACCAGGATGAAACCAGCGCGACGTACCTACTTGAGGTGCAGGGCACTATTCCATACGCGCAGGGCGAGTTCCCGGTGATGGTTGTTATAGAGAGCGTTGATCCGCACAGCTACGATCAAGGTTTCATCGGGTTCGACTATTCAGATGGTGTTCTGAGCGCTTATTTCAAAGCGACGGTGAGTGTCGGGATGCAGACGCAGAGCGAATCGCCGGTTGCCGCGGCCGAGATTGTCACGCCCGAGCCTTTCTGCCCGGGCGATTCGATTGAGTTTGATGCATCGGCCTCCTACGATCCGGACGGCGGATCGATTGTGAGCTACGAGTGGGATTTCGATGGTGACGGTGTATACGGCGATGCGTACGATTCCGGCACGGATGTCAATCCGACCAAGATGTTCAATGATTGGGGAGTGGTCGAGATTGACCTGGAGGTCACGGATGATGAGGCGGAGACGGATACACTCGATGATCTGTTGGTGGTTTCGATCGGGGCGGCTACATGGGTCGATGATGACAACATCTCCGGTCCGTGGGACGGCAGTTTCGACGATCCGTGGCCGACGATTCAGATCGGCATCGACAATGTGAACCTGGACTGCGGCGCCGGATGGGTGCTGGTCAAGGAAGGCACCTACGAGGAGAACGTCAACCTGGTGAGCAACATCACGGTGGAAGGTTGGGGTGATACCGCGCCTTTGATAACGACTATCGAGGGATCGGGCGCCACGATGGTAAATTTTGGTGGAGCGTCAGGCAGCACGCTCAGGTACTTCCGGGCGCAGCCTCGCACGTCCGGCGATGCAATCAGAGTCAGTGGGTCATCGAACACTGTGGATGATATCGAATTCCTCGACAATGCCGGCGGCGCTACATGTCGGTATGGCGTGTACTCAAGCGGGACCGGCCATCTTGTTAATGATGTCCGTGTTGACGGGTACCACAAACCAGCAGCCGGATTCATTTACATGTCGGGGCTGGAATCCACGATGACCAACAACGTGGCTCTTAACATCACGTTCACCGCCGCGAGTTACATGAATGTACTTAGGCTTTACCAGGGGGGCGCTAACTCCCTCATGGCGAAGAATGTAGTCGGTCATATCACGTTCTCGTCGGCATTTGCCTCAACTCAGTGGGTGAGTGTAGTTAACGTGGAGTACTGTGAGGGTTCCACGGTGCGGAATAACCTGATGTTCGACATCGTCAACAACCTGGGAGCCACAGGATGGACATGGGGCTTCGATGTTTATAGAGCATCAAATATGACCCTCGAGCACAATACGATCTCCGGCATAAGCGGACCGGCGTGGATCTACGCATTTGAAGCATCTCACTACAATACGGCCCCGTCAGGTGTCACTCACCGTGACCACATAATCACGAATCTTACCGCCGGCATAATGAACTGGCGCTGGGCTTACCTGGGAAGGTGGAGCTCCAACCTTCCCGTCGATTACTCATGCGCGTACAGTGTCGGTAATGCGTTTCGCGATCAGGTTGTCGCCGGCACGGGAATGGTTTACTCCAATCCGCAGTTCGTGAATCCCGGGAATGATGATTATCGTGTTTCTTCGGGCTCACCATGCGAGGATGCGGCGCACGACGGCACGGACATGGGGGCCTACGGCGGAAGCGATCCGCTGACGTGGCTTCCATGAGATAAAGATTAGGGGACATCGTGCATTCGTCCCCGAATGCACGAAGGCGCACAGCCGTGCGCCCCTACGAGCTTTTCGAATGCAAGCGAGAGGTTCCCTTACGCAATTGATCTGGACGATGGGTGCCACCCTCAAGCGAGTCTTCGAGCTTGTGGGTGTCTTGAATTACTAGTGCGTGTCTTGAAAGAAGGGATTGCACTCTTCAGAAGACCACCCACAAGCTCCATTCCGGCCAAGGCCGTCATTTCGCTTGAGGGTGCCACATAGATTTTTCCCCATATGTTCTCTTTATAGCAGCCGTGCGCCCCCACGGATTTCTGGACAAGATCCGGGTTTCTCGACCAGGTTACGATCCGATCTTTTCAACCAGGTAATTCAGCGCGCCGAAGTATCCCCATTTCCCCAGGCCCATTATCTGACCATCGCATACCGGAGCAATCACCGATTTCTGTCGGAATTCCTCCCGCGCGTACAGGTTGCTGATATGGACCTCCACAACAGGGCAGGGAAGATACTGGAGGCAGTCCCTCAATGCGATGGAATAGTGTGCGAGTGCTCCCGGATTGATGATGATCCCATCTGCATCAGGCCCGTACGTCTGCAGAAATGTGAGCAACTCGCCCTCGGACTCGGATTGATAGCAATGCACATCGATATCGTGTTCATGAGCTTCGCGGATGATCCAACCTTCGATATCCTCGAGCGTGTCGGTGCCGTAGATGTCGGGCTCTCTGCGACCCAGAAGGCGCAGGTTGGGTCCGGAGATGAGTAATATTGTGCCTGAAGCAGGCTCCATTCTGGATCACCTTCTCATACCAATTTTAGAAAGTAACAAGCGTTTTCTTATCAGGTTCCTCTCGGGGACACCTCATTTCGTCCCCGAAATGCAGGTGTCCCCCCCATTTGCGGCCATCGTGCGTTCCTCGAACTTGATCCCAAGCTCCTCAAGCTCATCCAAAATCGGATCGTACACCTCGGGTATCACCGGGACATGTACGCCGGTCAGATTCATCTTGCCCTGCAGAATGAGCCTGGTCGCGACCGCCGCGGGAAGCCCGACCGTTCGCGCCATCGACGTGTCACCGTTCGGAATGCCGAAGTCGATCAGTGTAGAGGTTATTCTCTCTTTCTTGTCTGGGTATTCCGCCAGGAAATCGTGGTGCAGAACGACCATGTCCCTTTCGCCGGGCTCGTACTGGAGTTTCTCGAGGAAAATCGAGACCAGGAAATCGAGCGGGCTGCCCTCATCGGCGGGAAGCGGCTTCTCATCGAGCAGTCCCAGCCACTGCCACTTCTCCAGAACCGGCGGGTCATCGGGAAGGTTGAGCTTTTCTGTCAGCGCATCCTCCAGCTTCCCATCGTTGGGAAGGCCCGCAAGCTTCGCGACAAGCCCCCGGTAGGTCAATCCGGCGACATTGTCCATGGTGTCGATTTCAAACAGGCCGAGGTCGGCCAGTTTTTTCCATGTGACACAGTGGCCGATATTGCGAAAAGTGCCGCGATACATCGTGGCCACGTTCTTAAGGCCGTAGATGTCGATGTAGGGTATCGAGTCGCGATTCGCGTACGCCTCGAATGGGTCGTCCAGACCTTCGACCTTCACAATATGAAAGTGGTCGAAGAGGTCCTCTCCGGGAATCTCGACAATATTCCCGTCTTCCAGGTATTTTGCCGATGACCGTGCGGCCAGAATCACTCCGCGAGGGCTCCAGGAGAACTTGTAGCCGTAGGGCGTTGTTCTTGCTTCGGGCGCCGGAAGGCCACCGCAGTAGGATCTGAAACTGACCACTTTCCCGCCCGCGTCCTGCACCGCATGGATTATCCTCATCGCCGACATGTGATCGATGCCGGGATCGAGTCCGATCTCGTTCAAAACAAGAATCCCGGCTTCCTTCGCCGGGCCGTCGAGCTCTTTCATGGCCGGACTCACATAGCTCGTAGTCACCATGAGCTTTTTGTGCTTGATGCATTCCCCGGCCACGGTCGGATGGTGCATCGCCGGAAGCAGGCTGATGGTCAGATCGTGCCCGGCGACCAGGTCACCCAGTTGGTCGGGATTCTGCTCGATATCGAATGAGACCGGAGTGCCCCGGGGATTATCACCCAGGAGCACGTAGGCTTTTGCGACAGTGCGGCTTGCGATTGTCAGATGGAACTCCGGAATGTCGAGCAGGTAGTTGACAAGAGGTCGTGTAACCAGACCCGCGCCGAGGAGAAGTATCTTCTTTGTGTCATTACCGTTGGGAGTCATGAATTGCGCCTCCAATTTAATCCTGTTGCTAGAGGTGTTCTATAAGGTACTCAAAATCGGGTGTAAGTTTTCCCCGATAGCAGATCATTGCCCGTTTGAGCGGCGGTGGGAGCTCGGCCTTGTCGAATTTGACAGTCAGGTCGGCTTTAACGAGGTACGGGACAAGCGGAGCGAGGGTGCTGGAGAATCGAGCGCTTGATTCTCGTGGAAGCTCGGTCGGGAGATTGTCCACCGCAAGAATCACTGGACCGTTGCCCTCGACACCGTCGACCGCATCGCCCTTATCCACATCGTAGACATACACCGGACTACCCGAATCGGTCGCCCTCATGTTGACCTCGACAGCTCCGTCGACATCGCACGAAATGTCACCGATCACCCTCAGTTTCGGTCTGCCACCGCCGGAGTAGAGTTCATGTACCAGTTCCTTCGAAAGCAGACGGGGATACCTATCATCCCAGTAAATGCAGTTCACCAAAACGGTGAGGTGAGGGATGTAGCGCTCGAAAACGCCCCTGTAACGCTCGGGTTTGTCGTAGTAGTCCTGGAGCTCGAAGGCGTGATCCGGATCGACCGGATCGACCATGTGCTCTTCTTTGAAAACAACCTTGTATACATGGTCCTTCTTGTCGAATGTGTCTGCAGTGGGATTGAGAAGCTCGCCGGGGGAGATTTCCGCCACGGGCAGGAGATCGAGAATTTCCTGTGCTCCGTCCGACACGTTCCCGTAACCTGCAAATCCGAACACGATGGGGTGGACTTCATCGGGAACTCCATTGCTCGTCAATTCTTCTCTCACCTGGATTAGGGCTTGCTCGACGTAGGACAATCTGCGGTACTCGTTGGCCTGCCGGACTCCGATGAACGGGTTTTCGATTCCGTCCGCGGTAAGCCGCCTTCCGAGAGTCCAAAGGGTGTCGATCATCCCGGCCTGACCGGCCTCCTTGCCGAAGAAAACGAGCCGGATACCGTTGTCGTCGGTGATCTTTTCATAGTCGATCAGGTTACAGTTTAAATCAAGGAGCTGCCTGAGCATGGGCATGTTGTAGGATTGCCCCTTGATAACGTGCGCGAAGAAAACGTAGGTAAGGCCCTCCCTGAAGAAATCGATGGGCATTTCCTTGATGGCAAGGACGATCGGGCAGTCGGTCAGATTCTCGTCGATTTCCGCACCCACAACCCTGTATTCCGCGTCGTGAAAAGCGCGCGTGGGGAATGGCTGCAACACGGTCTGAATGTCGTGATCGCGCTTGAGCATGGCGACATCGGACGGTGACAGCGGCACCCTTCGTTCCCATTCGTTCTTGTCCTCGCGACGGATTCCGATGCGCACGACCATGATCAACGCCTCCCTCCGAATCCCAGGTGCGGTGGGGGAAGGCATTGTATCACCGCAGGTCAGGGGTGGCAATACGGATGCAGGTTGAGATTGGTCCGTGGGGTATCACCGCGTAGGGGCCGCGGCGCGCGCCCGATCATCGCAGCAAAAAGCCCGGCAGGTGATCTACCAGGCAACACACTGGTCCAATTGCTTGTTGAATGTCGATGTCAATAAATCACCACCGCGATTTCATCGACCTCCATCCAGTCGTTCGGGTTGTCCCAGGTGTTGGTGACCCAGGCCATTCCGGCGCGGATTGTGCCGGCGTCATCGATGAAATGCGGGAACGCCATGCGAGTGATCTTGGCTGTCCCGTGCGGGCAGTCGGCGAACCGCCAGCCGAAGAAATTGTATCCGGGGTTCCATCCGAATCGCTGCACAAGTCCGATCCATCCGCCGCCGGGAGGCGGTCCCGCAGGCATGACCCAATTGTGAGTGCCGTCCATGATGCAATAGAAGTCGGTGGTGGAGTCGTAATCCAGGTATTGCGGCGTGCCTGTAGGCGGCACGGAATGAGTGAATCCTGCCGAAAGCTGTTTGTAGTAGGCGAGCCAGCTATAGAAACTGGCGATATGCGCGAACTCCATGAATGACATCTCGCTGTCGGGAATCTCCGGAATGACCTCACTCACGATAACAGCCCACTGGCTGATTGGGCAGACAGGGTCGGAACGGATGCTGGTGGAGCCGTCGATCAGACCCGGATTTGCCTCGATCCACTGGTAATCAACGTCGCGGTAACCCTCGATCCACGGCACTGGGTTGGATCCGCCGTCGAAATCCTCCATTTCGCAGAACGCAAGCTGGCTCATGTTGGGTGAATCGCTGGCGGGAAGCCCGCTGACCGAGCGACCTTTCACCCCGAATGCGTAAGCGCCGTTGGAGGAGAAATCCGGCCAGGTTACGATATCGATCATGGCCACGCTGTCCGTGAACTCTGCGACATAGATGGTCGCTTCCAGGCCGTCGTATGGGTTGTCATCGGTGTAAACCGCGTAGAAAGGCGATCCGTTACCGGTCCAGTCAAGTGTGACACCGGTGATCGTCTCGCTTGAATTTCGATCGATCGAGAGAATGACATCCCCCGTGACATCGTCGGCAGGCTCGAATGGCTGCTCGCCGTCGACCGTGCATGTGCCCATAAGGTAGGCTGTTAGCGGGGCGTCAGGGAAGATGAAACTCTCGCCGCCGTCGAGTTGAGGCTGATATGTGTTCGGCTCCGAGGATTCCACGCCGATAAGCATCGGAAACTCGCCGGGACTCGACAAGCTGAGATATCCACCGCCGAGATCGACATCAAACACCGATGATGTTGTTTGCGAACCGGCCGACGGTGTTGCGAGCGGGAATATATCTACGGGAGTCGCGAGAATCGGCGACTCAATCCAAATTGCGGAAATCTCACCCGGCACGCCCGTTGAACTCGCGGCGCCCTGCCAGTCGAATACTTCCAGGGTGATATGCAAGTCCCCGCCGGAATCGCCGCCCTCGTACCAGACGGTCGATCCAAGGGTATTGACGCCTAGATGGTACGCCTCCTGACATTGCGCGCTGGGTCCGAAGCTATCCAGCGGATAATCCGGAGCGCCCGCGGGATCGGGAGGCTCCCAGCTTGCGTCGACAGCATAGCTGAACAGGTAGACCGGATTGTCATCGACGACCGGGAACTGGATTTTGTAATGACGCTTGTGGGTAGGCCCGTCGGGCGTGAAAACTCCGCGATTGGAAGTGTCCATGTCCGCAACATCGGCATCATACCCGAGATCATCCGCATAATACTTGTACGGGTTCAGAGTGGCGGTGGGGTTCGGATGGTTCCCCATTGGGCCGGGTTTGAAGCTGAAAAGAGGCGAGGGATCGGTGAACTCGGTCGCGTTCCACCATCGGGTGTAACCGTCCGGATTCAGCATATGTGCTTCGTTTAACTCACCATCGCCGTATGCCAGGTTCGGGTCGTGATCGCTTGTTTGGCTCCCGTCGGCCATGAAAATGCCGCGAACATCGAACCCGCTGAACTGATTCATGCCCGGGAACGGATGGTTGAAGGTGATGTCCAGCTCCACGTATCCGCCGGGCAAATCGCTCGATGGCAGAAGCAGGATGTGCATTTGGTTTACCGGCGACCACGGGGGATGGAGGAACTGCGTCACATTGCAGTTGAAGGCGGGACCTCGAAGCGGCACCGTTTCAACTTCCCCGGTGGTGGAGTCGATCGCGACTTGCCACATACTCCACAACGCTCGTCCGGACGATGCGTCAATCGCCCGTTCTGAAGTGAGCGGGGTGCCTGCCGGAGGAGCGACGGGGTCCGAACCACCCGAGCAACCCAGGGCGAGGCCTAGAACTGTCACAAGCATAATCATGGCAAGCAGGGAACGAGATTTCATGGCATGGACCTCCGGAATGAGCCGAGCGAGTATTTCACTAAATCCCCTCGGAAAGGGTAAATTCGTAGCATATTATAACACGATAACGATTGAGCGGCTTGGGGATCGGGGCTGGGAAGCGGCTATTCAGACCATCGGACCTCGCCGGTGGTCCCGTCCACACTCACCGTCGCGGTGTTTGGGACCGCCGCGATCAGGTCCTCCTCAGGCTCGCATACTAGCGCCACACCGGCAAGAATTGCGCCTTCAACGATATTCGGATCGGCGGCCTTTTCCAGAACGATCGCCGCAGGCTGCTTGCCCTGTTTCGCGAGGACCATCAGGACGACACATCCGCCCGACGATCCTTTGGTTTCGGGGTAAATCATCACTTTCCCGGCGATTGTTTCACCCTCATGCTCGTGTCCTTTGGCGATTATCTCGCCCGTGTCCATGTCGACATCCCCAAGGAACGAAAACGCCTTGCGGCAGACAAGAGCTTCGCCCTCGGCTTTCCCTTTCACAATTCCACGCGCTTTGACAACTCTTTCGCTCATTGCATGCTCCCTGAACCTGGCCGGGAGAGATGAATCTCAAACAAGCTTTCCCTTAATCGCCGCATTCAGGCACTCGTCCCTGGGTCTGAGAGCCGTTTTGCAGCCGATCAGGTCAGCGACATACCTGACCATCTTGCAGGAGTCGGCCACCATCGCCCTGACTTGCGGTGTTTCAAGACCGTACTCCTTGCACGTCGAGATCCGCATGTGGCTTTCGACCGGGCAGGTGTCGCAGATCACCAGACCGCCTGAGTTCTCGATGGTCTGAGTAATCCCCTCCCACGATGCGGCCTGTTTTGTCATGCGATTGGTGCAGATCCACAGCCGGACGTTCTCGTGGACTTTCGCATCGTGCTCCTTGAGCCAGTCCGCGACATACCTGAGCTGCTCAAGCGTGTAATGAGGACATCCGAGCGTGACGAAATCGATGTCTTCGTACTTCTGAATGTTGGTCAGCTTATCGTATACGGCGATGATGTCGTTGCGGAATACCAGGTGAGTTTGCCTGGGAGCCGCCCCCTGGAAAGCCCTTTCGACAGTGTTGGCTTCCGCCGTGTGGCCGGGCGCGTGGAAAAGGGTTACCGAGCCCGATGTGGCAAGCGATGCGCCGAGAGCGATCATGTTGTCCTGGTTCGGAATGCCGATGTTGTCCAGTACGGGAACCTCGCTTCCGACAATGGCCCCGATGTGGAACCCGAGCACGGAGTAGTCGGAATCGTGCTTGAGGTCCCTGGGTTCAAGATCGATCCTGAAAAGATGAGTTCCGCGACGATTCTCATCCAGCAGGTATCCCATCAGGGGATACTTTCCGGTAATTGCCGCGTAGCGTGTAAAAATGCCGCCGCGGTTCGTTCGCGCGCCGAGCACCGAGTTGAAATAGACAATCGCAGATGACTCCACGCTGATTATCATCGAGCCTTTGGGCGGGACGAACCCCAGCAGTTGGGGGGTGCAGGTATACGTTCCCAGGACGCCCATTTTCCGATGCGCCGGGACGATTTGGGCCTGGAGATCGTAGATCGGTTTCGGGCAACCGCATTTTTCCCACTGGTCGAGATCGCACGCGAGAGTTGAAGAAGTAGTGGGCACTCGAACTCTCGCGCCGGTTTCTGCGTACTCGACTGCATCCTCCACCGATCCGCGATAAATGGACATCTCAGCGGGGTAATGGGCGTAAATCACATCGACAAATCTCTCCGCGCCGAACGCGTCGCCGAACTGCACGAGATAGTCCATCGCCTGCGCAATCGGCTCGCCGTATCCGCCCTCAAACATTTTCTTTTCCTGGTCGGTGAGTTTCACAGGGCACCTTGAATGGACTAAGTCGTGTTTCCCGAGTGCTGCCGTCGAAAGAAGTGGAAGTGTTCAAATGAGAAATACGGGAGACCGTCGTTCTTACGGGCAACCGACTGAGGTCGCAAGACCAGTTCTCTCTCCTCACGGATTAATCAAGCTCATCAATAAGCCGCTCGAGATTTTCAATCAAATCCTGAAGCTCCTTCTTGATGATATCCCAGATTATCAGGACTGAGACTTCAGAGTACTGATGTATAAGGCGATCCCTCGTGCCTTTTATCTCTTTCCAGGGGATCTCCGGATGCTTTTCACAATACTCCTCGGGTATCCTCTTTGCGGCTTCACCCATCACCTCGAGATTCCGAAAGATAGCATCCTGCATCCAACTGTTTTTTTCCAGGTCCGCTATCTCTCGCAAGTCTTTGGTGTGGTCGAAAATTTTCGTGGCTCGCTCGAGGATGT
Source organism: uncultured bacterium (assembly GCA_965371155.1). GTDB lineage: Bacteria > JAJVIF01 > JAJVIF01 > JAPKYR01 > JAPKYR01 > CBDUXL01. The sequence goes on from CBDUXL010000076.1 coordinate 10,287, forward strand.
CGTGGAGGTACTTGTCAAAATCCTTCGACATACTTGACCTCCTGAAGGATATTATCTCTGTACCTCTCCTTTATCGTATGCTCAATCACTAGATCGATCTTCCTGTTGAACAGATCCTCCAGGAAAATGGCCAGTCCCATATATGCGCGGAATGTTTCCTTTTCCAGTTGAACCAGGAAATCGATGTCGCTGTCGTCGGTTTGGTCGCCTCGAACCGCGGAGCCGAAGATTCCGAGCTTTTTCACTCCGAATTGCTTGATCTCGTCGCGATTCTCCTCGATTGTCCTGAGTATTTCGTCAAGCGAAGTCATTCCGGACCACCTTCCTCTGTCCTTCCCAATAATAGCATGTTTCTAACCCTTGATAACCGGTAGAATCACTTTCGATTGCCGCTCGGAATCGTGATAAACCCGATTTGTCGCGATTACCGCTTCGACAGCGGAGCCGGGGGGATCCAGAGTATTCGTATGAGCCGCGAATTTCGGCATCGCGGCGCTCGCAACCTCCAGACGCAGCAAATGACCTTTGAAAACCCGTATCCCCGTCGCCCACATGTCGATTCGGACTTTCACAATCTCGCCGGGCGGTACAGGATCAGTTTTTTCCAGCGAATCTCGCATGGCGAGCCGGATATTGCCGTCGCAAAGTTGCCTTGCGACACCGTTGGGATGCACATCGCACAGTTTCGCGCAGAATTCCGTGTCCTCCGCCGATGACGATACCCACAACTCGGCAAAAACCCTCCCGCAGATGATCGTGTCGTCCTCAAGTGGCGCGGATGTGTAGCAGAGGACATCATCCCTGCGCTCGACAGGTCTTGCATCGAAAGGCCCGCCGACCTGCAATGTGCCCGCATCGTATAAATAGGGTGTCGGGTGATCGGGGTCGTAAATGTACTCGTCGTACGCGACCCCATTGCCGGGCTTTTCAGTCGAAAGAACCCCATCGCCGAACATCGTGTTGGCCGAACCGCCGGAATGAAGATACACAGGTTGCCCCTCGATACCCGGCGGAGGCCAGTCTTCCATGTCGTGCCAGTCGTTGGAGCCCATGAGGAAAATCCGAGCGCGTTTTCTATCGCCCCAGTTCTCCGGGCGTCCGCCGATTTGCATGTCGAGCCAGTCGAGGATAAACCCGTTTAGGTCGATGATCTCTTCCGGACCGAAATCCACCCCATGGATGACGCATTTCGTGTTCGTCGCGTGCGGCCAGGGTCCGATCAAAATGTACTGCTCATTCTTGCTCCCGGCGAATTTCCGGGCGTTCGGGTAGTTGTTGAATGTGCTCGGACCATCATCGTCATACCATCCGCAGATGTGCAGAGCGGGGATATCGAGCTCGTTCATTCGATGCATATAGCAGGCGCGTTCCCAGTAGTCGTCCTTCAATTGGTGGTCCATCCAGTCGCGCCATGGTTTGCTCAGGAAGCCGAGCTGCTCGTCGAGTCGGTTCAGCGGACGGAAACCGTAGAGAGATTCCCAGTCGTATTGCTCGATATCCTGGTTCGTCCGGCCATGGACGAACATCGCCCAGGTGATCATGTTCCAGAAAACTGAACCGTTCATCCAGGGGACGTTTACCACGGGGTCAGGCAGAGCGACGATCGGTACGATCGCTCTGACGGCGGGATGGTGGCCGAATGTCGCGCTCCAGACGCAGAAACCCTCATATGAGCGACCCATGAGCGCGATAATTCCGTTGCAGAAATCCTGCTCGGCAAGCCATGTCTGCGCAGCGAGGCCGTCTTTCCCTTCGTTAAAGAATGGCTCCCATTCGCCTACGCTGTCGTATCGTCCGCGGACGTCCTGGATTGCGACCGCGTAGCCGTTCGTTGCGAATTCTCGGGCCAGGGGGATCTTCTTTTCGGGATCGTTATTGGAGTATGGGGTGCGTATGAGCACACACGGCCAGGGCCCTTGACCGTCGGGGAGATACACATCCGTAGAAAGCCAGAGTCCATCGTCTGCTAGGCAGGCGAGGTCGAGAAGTGTTTTTACACCGTAGCGTGGACGCTTCGTCAAGAGGAACCTCCAGATGCTCGGTATTGGGAAAACGATTGTAGGGGAAGTACCGGTTCGG
>CBDUXL010000077.1:0-12347 GCA_965371155.1 uncultured bacterium
GTAACGTAAACAACGGAGCGAGGTGCTTCAGATTCAACGGTGCTCCCCAGCGACGGAGGTTCGACAGCAGAAGGACGATTACTCCGGCGGCGATTGCGAGGATCGTGAAAAGAATTCCAGGCTCCAGGCCGAAGTGCAAAATATCTTTTTCTTCCAGGTACTGCAGGAAGAACCAAATCAGCAAGATACCTGAAGCGATCCACACCCATCGCATGGTGAAACGATCGATCCGCATCGGCCATGCGCCGCGACGGTAAAGCCACTGCAGGTAAAGGTTCGTCATGCCGAACGGTTTTGGATCGCCTGTTTTCATCCCAGGTACGCTCAATATATTCGAGTGCCCCGACAGAGCGCAAGTTCATGTCCTGTTTAAATCAAGAATGCGCTGCGCCTTTGTGTCCGCAAACAAGGGCGAAAATTGGGTCTATACGCCTGCGATCAAAATATCTTCGAAATCAATCCACCCAGAACATCGAGCCCGCACCGATCTCCCGCGCATTTGCGACTACACTCGATGTGAACGCTATTGCCTTCCTGATCGCATCCTCTAATTCCGCTCCGAGCGCAAGATGCGACGCGATAGCGCTCGATAGAACGCACCCCGTCCCGTGAACATCTTTGACTGGATGCTTCGGATGAGCGAAATCGGTAGAAACTATCTCCCTGCCCGGTGTCTTGCGGTACAACCGATCGACCATTTGTCTGTCGCGTTCGAGCCCGGTAACCAGGAGCGACTTCAAGTCCAGATCGAGCCACGCATCCGCCATGGCTCCGATAAGATCATCATCCGCCGGGTCAACCTCCATCCCGGCGGGAATGCCGAGCTCTGAAACATTCGGTGTTGATATCAGAGTCATCGGCATGAGCATGCTTGATAGCGCTCGCTGGCAGTCCGTATCGAGGAAGGGCGGGCCATGCGTCGGTTTGAAAATCGGATCGAGCACGATCGGGATATCAGACAGATCTCCCAGAATGGTCGCAAGCGTTCTGATTGTTTCAACCGAAGCAAGCGCGCCGATTTTCACCGCATGGACGGGAATGTCGCCGAGCAGGGCGTCAAGTTGCTCGTGGAGGATCGCGGGTTCGGTCGGCTGGATGTGCGAAAGCCCACCGGAGGTCTGCACTGTCTCGCAGGTGACAACGCCGCAAGGGTGGCATCCTGTTGATGCAATCACCCTGACGTCCGCGAGTATCCCTGCAGAGCCGGTGGGGTCCAGTCCCGATACAGCCAGGACCACCGGCAGGGCGCGCGTGGAGTTGTCGGCAGGTTTGTGTGATCCTGGTGAGTTCATTGCTCGGGATTATACCGCCTTGGTGCAACCAATGGCGATTCCCGGTGTCTGGTCTTTGTGAGCCGTTGAGTGACGCCCGCGGTGACTGCCGGCTGTTATCGATGCCCCTCGTGAGTTAGAATCATGGGTGGACTGGAAGCAAAGAAAGGGGAGGCTCAGTAGACATGGACGCCTGGGAAATCACGTTTGTTCTTCTGATGGGATTCTCGCTGGCCGCGACCTGCGGCCTGAGAGCGTTTCTGCCGCTGTTCATCATCGCTTTTGCTGCCAAGGCGGGGATGATTAACCTGGCGTCGGGTTTTGGCTGGATGGCATCGTGGCCGGCGTTGATATGTTTTGGAAGCGCAGCGGTTATTGAAATCCTGGGCGATAAATTCCCGGCGGTCGATCACGTGCTCGATGCGGCGGGGGTGTTTGTCCGTCCGGTGGCGGGAGCGCTTGCGGCTAGCAGTATGATAACCGGAATAGATCCTCTTCTCGCGCTGGTGATCGGAATCATCATGGGCGCGACCATCGCAGGAATGGTGCAGACTGTCAAAGGGGTCCTGCGAATTCTCTCGTCCAGTCTGACGGGAGGCCTTGCGAATCCAGCGGTCAGTGCAATTGAGGACGGGACTACAGCGGTTGCAGGAGTGGCAGCGTTCTATATTCCGTGGCTGACTGCCGGTCTGGTATTGCTGGCGTTGATACTTGGAGTGTACTACGGTTCGAGGAGACTCCGCGCCCGGTCCGCAGACAATCCATCGGGATCAGTAACCTCCGCAGAATAGGCACCTCTGGTGAAAAAACTTAGCTAAAGAACCATGCACCCACAAACAAGTTTGTGGGTGGAACACCTCCTGATGCTATCTGTCACCGGGAAACAAGCAGTAAAAAAAACGGGCCTCAAAATTGGCCCCAAAATAGTCCCCCGCCTGGCGGCGGGGGTTATAGGAGGTAGTGCAGGGAAAGGCCTCAGTTAGTTAGTGTCCAGAAAACATCCCAGATCACTGTAGAGAATGCTAACAAGTAAACGCCTACTAGTCAAGTGCCTTTAGGGAAAAATCTCATTTTTTTTTGGGGCTGAGTGCAGGCAAAGAAGTATGCGGAATCCGGAAAACTCGATAGTCTCGGATGACATGTAGCCCGCATACATTATGCGCCTGAGGCTTTGATTTTTGGAACGGTTAATGGTTCGTTTGATGAAGCGGAAGACCCGGAGTGCCTGGCGGGAGCGGCAATTCTTGAGAAAGTGGTTTCGAACAGCTCATCGGGGCCTGATGCGATTCGTCCGTCGAACAAACCAAGCACCTTGATCAAAGTGCACTCCCACAGAATCCCCAGAAGCAAGAGCGCGACCTTGCCGGCGTCGAGGTCGTTTCGAATGCTGCCGTCATCTATGCCGCGTTGCACGAGGTCTTGCAGGAACGCATGGTCCGAGAGCTTACGATTGGCGTAGACCTTGCGGGCGTTCCTGTCCTGTGTCGCTGTAGCTATGGCATGCACCATGTTGGCGGGTCCCAGGTTGTCGGAAAAAATGATCTTGCACCTGGCCTTTATCGCAGCTCTAAGCCCCGCAAGACCGTTCGGGGCGGACTCGACGATGAGTTTCCAGGAATCCATCGCTCTCGCGTGCAGCCAGGCGTTCACCTCGTGGAACAAATCCTGTTTGCTCGCGAAATGTCTGTAGAGGATAGCCTCGTTGACATCGCAGGCTTTCGCGATGTCGCGAGTCCTGGCGCCCTCCAGTCCGCGTTCCGCGAAAACCTTGGCTGCATTCTCGATAATGCTGACGCGTCTTGCTTCCGACTTGAGTCTAGGTTTGGGCATGACGAAGATTCTACCAGTCCTTTCGCATTTTTTCCAGTAAGCACTTAATCATAATCAGGGTGCATCCGTGATTTGCCTATCGCCGGGCCGGTTGGAAAAAGAACATTGTCGAAAAAAAAGGTGCCCTGGTTCCTCTGGCCGATCCTTCAGCCAATGAAAAAACCGCCCCGAAGGGCGGCTTGGTGTTCAGTTATTGCACTGGACCTAGCGGCCGACAGGGCGCAACTGACTGGGGTCGAGAGGCACGCCGTTGTCCAGCCCAGCACAAGCACCAAAAGCGATTGTTCGAATTATCTTGGTCACTGTCTTTGCCTACTTTCGACATTACGGCGTGTAATCGAAGACCGTCGCCTTGATGGTGCCGCTCTCCTCCGAAAGGACGTGGATTTCGAAATCATGACCATCTACGTCTATAGCCAATGGGGTGCCGGGGAGGGGATCAGTGATATCGATCTCTACGAAAGCAGCCGGGTCAGCGGAGTAGTCGAACTCCCAGACGCCAACCGACCATGTGTCGTCGCCGTTATCCAGAAGCGCGACAAGCCAATTAAAGCCGGGGTCGGTGACTACGTAGTCAAACGCTTTGGCCGGCGCGATCTCGATGTCGACAGGAATCGCGGTTCCGCATTCCTCGCTGTCGAGCTGGTCCTCCATGGTCTCAGCTTCGCCGGTGGTGAAAGCAAGCAGCATGCCCTGGCAGATGCCGATGCTGTCAAGCACCCACAGGCCAAATGCGTATTCGGTGTCAAAGAGAACGTTCGTGTCGTCATCAACTGCAAGCGCCATCTTGCCGGGTTCAGTGTCGTCAACAAGACCATCCCCTCCTCCCTGAGTGCTGATAGAGATGAGCCAGGCAGAAAGGGCGTCGCTGTCGTAGGGCGCTTCCCAGGAGCCCAACAGGATGTTGCCGTCATGTGGCTGGGGATTGTCGGGATGCTCCGCAATGGTCACGAGATGGAACGCCAGTGTGTCGTTGAAGCCTCCGGGAACGCCACAAGAGTGGTCAACCGCCCTGCGCCACGGGAGATCATCAGGGTCAGGATCGCCGCCGTCAGCATAGAAATGGTAAAAATCGTCTGAAAGATCTCCAGTCACATTGTCATTAGCAGTGAACGCGCAGTAACAAGGATCATTTATGTTAGAACTCGGGAAGCTCTCATCGTTCGCATTGGTGATAAACGTCCATGACCCATCGGGAAGCACATCGAACTTGTGGAGCGGCACGGCGAAGTCTGCATATTGCCATGTAGGCCCTTCGATAGCTGTGTACAGATCGTTGTAACGCTTGAACGTATTGGTATCGGCCTCGTCATGGATCTCGCCGCGGCTCTCGTCGTCGCCCAGGCTGAACACCATGAGATCTTCCGGCTCGTCGCCCTGGTTTGGAGCCGGAGCAGTCAGCGCAACCAGCATCTGCCCCGGTATCGGATTCCATCCGGGAAGAGCCCCGGTCGTGATCTCGAAGTCAGCATCGGACTCGTCAAAGGTTGATGCGGCCGCTGTGTCGGAGATCTTTATCCTTGCAGTGGTCGTGTCAATGTCCAGGACTGGGTCCCAGTTGAACGATCCGGTGCAGGATGTGGAAGCGATAATGGTTTGATCGTAGACGCCCCCCGAATCAGTGGACAGCAGAATCTCGACATCGGTGATTCCGCCGGTCCAGAACCACGTGATCTCGTACGTGCCGCCGCCCTGGAGCAATTCTCCGCCGTTGGGTTGCTCGACCGTAATGCTGTCGATGGTTGTTGTGATGGTGAAGACGGCATCGGAGTCATCGAATACAGATGGTTCATCGGCATCGGACACTCGAACGACAGCCAGGACACTATTGACGAACGGGATCGGATCCCAGTTGTACGTGCCGTCGCACACCGTGGTATCGGTTATTTCGTAGTCGAAATTGCCGCCGCCATCCAGCGAGAGATCGAGTCTGACGTTCTGGATGTCACCAGCATAGTTCCAGAGGATATCCCATGAACCGCCGCCGGTAAGATCCTCACCGCCGTTAGGGCTGGTGAGTTCCAGGCTCTTTGGCTCGTAGATTGTGAAGTGATCGTCGGATTGATCGGAAACCGTCGGCTGATCAATGCTCGTGACGATTACCCTTGCTTCGGTGGTGGGCGGATCGAGAACCGGATTCCACGTGAAAGCGCCGTCGTTATCCGTGGTCGGAGTAATTTCAATCGGCAGTTCGGTGTCTTTGGGTGTGTACTCAATTTTCACCTGACCTGTGACGTTCTCGGATGACCAGGTGATTTCCTCAGAAGTGCCGATCTCCCAGGCCTCTCCGCCGTTCGGGATTAGAACCGTGATGCTCGCCGCAGGTGGGGCGATGGTGAAGAACCCATCGGAGTCATCGGTCATGAACGGGTGATCGATGCCGGTGACAATGACCTTTACCTCGTTACTGTCCTCGTCGGGAATCGGATCCCAGATGTAACTGCCGTCGTTCTCCGTGGAATCGGTAATCTCCACCGGTATACCGAAGGATACAACATAGGCCAGGCTTACATAATCACCGACCGGGCCGAGGGAGGACCACTGAATCTCCTCATGTCCTCCGGCTTCCCAGACCTCGCCGCCGTTGGGTACGTCAATCTGAAGCATCCACGGATTTGCGAGGACGATGAAATCGGCGTCGCTTTCATCGTAAACGGTAGGATTACCCACATCGCTGATTCTGATTCGATCCAAATCACCGACTGCCTCGCCGGGTATGTCCTCATAGAGGAAATGGCCATCATTGGCAGTCGAGGGAATCACCATAACCGGGTAGGTCCCGCCTGAGTCCTTCGATAGCTCGATCATTACGTCGGTGATACTCGCCTGAGCGCTCCAGGTGATATCCTCATCTGTCAGCTCAAGCCACGCTTCGCCGCCGTTGGGAACAATCACCGTGATCGGGTCTACCATCGGCTCGATTGTGAAATCAGCGTCCGATTCATCGAGAGCGCCGGTCCCGCCCAGGTCGCTTACCCTTATGCGAGCCTGCCCGGTAGGCCAGTCGCCGACCGGATTCAACTCGTACTCGCCGTCGTTGGGAAGGCCGGAAATGATTGGAATATCGTAATTGGCCCCGCCGTCGAGCGAGAGATCGATATCAACCGTCGCTATGAGGCCGGTCCAGGACCATTGGATAGTCTGCACCGAACCGACTCCCCATATCTCGCCTCCGTTGGGAATCTCAACTGTGATTGATGCGGGTTCGGGGAGAATTGAAAAATCTCCATCGCTTTCATCGAAGACACCCGGATCTGTCGAGGAAGCAACCTTTATTCGACAGGTTGGTATGTTAGCATCAAGAATGTCGGACCAGTCCCACTCGCCTATGTTGGCGGCGGACTCAACCAATGTAATCGGATAGCTCCCACCGCTGTCGGCTGAGAGGAAAATGTCGACCTCTGGAATATCGCCTAGCCAAGACCATTCGATAGTCTGATCGCTGCCGGCTTCCCATTCCTCCCCTCCGTTGGGAATCTCAACCGTGATCGAGACGGTCGGCGGGACGATAGTGAAGTCCGCATCGCTTTCATCGAAAACGCCCGGATCAAACGAGGAGACAATCTTCACTCGAGCCGTGGTGATGTCAAGAAGATCGGAGATGTTCGTCCACAAAAACTCGCCGTCGTTCGCAGTCGCCTCAACCAGCGTGATCGGGTAACCCGCACCACTGTTGACGGAGAGGAAAATATTGACCTCAGTGAAATCGCCGTCCCAGGACCATTCGATTGTCTGATCGCTGCCGGTCTCCCAGACCTCGCCGCCGTTCGGAACTTCAACGGTAATTGTGCCCTGCTCGGGGATTTCGTCGGAGATGGGAATCTCGACCAGAGCGTAGGCGGCAAGCGCGGCCCCGGCAGGATACGCCGGTCCGCTCATCGGCGGTTCATAAGATGTCGGATCGCTCGAGCGAACCGTGATCAGAACCTCCTGGTTCTGCAGCCCGGTCGGATGAACATCCTCAACTGTCACATTGAAAATGCCGCTGGTAGTCTGCGAACCCGGGGATGGTGTCATGGGTACGCTGACAGGGAAGTCGAGCAAAGTCTCCGACTCGATCCAGATCGATGCAACTTCGCCCTCGATTCCGTCGAAATTTGTCGGAGCGCCCCAATCGAAAACCTCGATGGCGAGAACAAGGTCGCCACCGTTCTCGGAGGGGGTATAGTAAGCAGTGGTTCCGTCGGTATCGACCTCGATGTGATACGCCTCGGGGCAGTTCGCTTGAAGAGGGTAATCCTCGATCGGCTTGGGCTTGGGATGAGTTCCCGTAGGCTGCGCCCAGTTTGCATCGATCGCGTACTGGAACCGGAAATCCGGACTTCCCCCGACCATCGGGAACTGAAGCACGTAGTTCCTTGTGAGCTTCGGCGGGGTCGCATCGGTTGAGAATGTCCCCCGATTGGACGGGTCGACAGCCGGGACGACCGGATCGGTCGCCGAGAGCACATCAGCGAAGTATTTGTAGGAGTTCACCGTGGTCTCGGGGACAAAGAACTTCATCCCGAGATCGCCCGGAGTGAAGCCGTACATGCCGGGTGTGGTGAACTCTTCCGCGTTCCACCATCGGGAGAAACCGTCGGCGTTCCTAAGCCGCAGGCCTCTGGGCGCCGCAAACACCACAGACGGATCGAAAGCTGAAGTGAGTGTATCTCCCGCGCCCATGACAATCCCCCGCACGTCGAATCCTCGCAGGTTCGAGTTGGGGAACGGGTGGATGATTGACAGGTCAAGGTCGATCATGCCTGTGCTCGGATCGAAGGAGTTGATTGCGATGCTGATACCCGGAGGCATGGGCGCCTGCAGTTGCACGACCACATCAACGTGGAACTGCGCCTGGCGCAGGTTCACGATTTCGAGTTCGCCCGTTTCGGGGTCGAAATCGCCCTGCCAGAGTCCCCAGAGTGTGTGATTGCCTCCGATGGACCGAGGCTCGGAGGTGTCGGCAGCATCAGTAGTCTGCCCTGTTGAGCCGCCCGTGAGCTCGGTCGGGTCTCCTTCAATGCTCGGAGCGACAGGAGAGCCCTGACCACCGCCTCCCGAGCAACCCAGGAGTAGCGCCAGGACTGCGACGCACGTAATCACCGAAATCGATTTTGATAACATGATATGTATCCCTTCCCGGCTCCGAGCAGACAGAAACTCACGTCCCCGCTGCCGGATGCCAGACTTACAGATAAGATTGAATCCAAGTCTTCGCCGCCGGAATACCTCCCGGCGGGCATTCATGCTACCAAATATAGCGGATGAGTTCAACCATAGCGGAGTATATTGTTCAAAAGCAGAGGGGGTTTTTCCAGCAGAATGAAGCAAAAGGCCCACCCGGGGAGGTGGGCTCCTTCTGATAGCATTCCTCGAATAGGGTCGGCATCAAATGGCCGCGATGCCTGCCTGCACGGAAACTGAGTTCACTTAACCACGGTTATGTGGAACGATTGATCTGTGCCCTGGAACATCTGCCATGATTGATCGGCCTGGCCCCCAATGACGTTAGAGATGGTCAAGCATGCAGTGTTTGGGGGAGCGTATCCCTCATTATCTGCATGAACCACCACAGTATTCACTCCCTCATCAAGATGAACAGGGAACGTATACGGAGTGAAGCTGAGGACGAAGTTGGTGAGAATGTATTCGCTATTCACGATCAGGTCGATCTGGTCCCCGTCCTCGAGACTGCCGCAATCCCAGACGGTCATCGTGATGTCTTGAGTGTCGACGGTAACATCTTCAAGGTGTCCTCCGTGGGTATCCAGATAGAATTCGTGCAGGAGAGCAGCCCCGGTTTTCACAATAAGTGGGAATATGAGTTGAAACTGAGTTTCAAAGACCCCGTTATCGTTGTTGCCGTAGCGGTCTTTATCTTCGTAGGTCGTGATAGTCACTGTGGTTCGCACATCAGCCAAGTTAGCTTTGATCTCACTGATGCCGGGAGGATACCCGTGATCATCCCAATACTTATAAAACCAAGTATCAAAAAACGACGTTCCAAAACCAATCAAGTAGTCTTCAACGTTATGATCGGCAGCTTGCAGTTGATTGAGGCTCTGAAGTACATCCTGTGGTGGACATCCATAAAATCTGGTGCGGTTACGAGACATTGAAACTAGTTCAGGGAATGATCCAGTGTCCACGCTGCTTTTCCAAACGCTGGTCCAGATAGTGTCCTGGGAGAAACACATGTGATTGGTCATGACGGCGGTATACTCGAAAAGGGCTTCAATTCCTCGATAATTCGAATCCTCGGGATTGTCAAAAAAACGATCAAGGAGAACATTGTTTGTGAAACCGCTGTCACGCCGTTCCAGGCGTGGACCAGGTTTTATAATATTGCTGTAAATTCTATCAAGCTCCTGTTTGAAGGTGCTGTAGCTGGAGCCCATCTTGGACTTGGTTGCCCAGAGCTCAAATAGATCTTGACCACCGGTGCCTGGGACGGAGTGCGGGTCGTTGCGCACATGAGCAGGGACAGCCGCATCTTCAAGCAGGTGCAGAACATGCCCGAATATATAAAATGCATCTTCCCTGTCCGAAGCGGTAACAGCCCCTAACATTTCACTCACAGCTATCGGGTACGAATAGTCATTGCCGAGGATAATAGCGTTGTTCAATGCATGCTCAAGACTCGTCAGGTTGTTCGGGACAAATGAGACAGGTTTGAAGTCAAGGTCAGACGGATTGAAAATGCCTTGCACGTGTGGGGAGAGGTAATGGTGAACACCTCTAGTAGGTATGCCTGGTACCGTCTCATGGAAATCCTCATCTCTGCTGCCATCCTTGACGGCGTTCCAATTCTCATGAACCAGGATATTTGGTATAAATTCTGTGTCCTCAGGATATTTTGCATGATAATACCTGAGGATATAATCTGAAAGCAGCATATGTGTTGAATTAGCGTCCCATTGTGCTTCTCGTCCTTTTTGAGCTGCTTCGGCGCTTCGATCCCTTGCTGGTATGTAGTACGGATAGGCAAATTCCACGCCCCAATTGCCATCTTCGTCCTTGACGGCGTAGACGTAATTTCCACGTCTTACTCCAGGCCTCATTGGATGCGCAATAGTGACTCTGTACGTTACGACATACTCCTCACGCTCGATCTCGTCTGCACGTCGCAACGCCGCAGCCAAGATTTCAAGAGATCCATCCTCCTGAGCATTCTCAATTGCTGCCTGCCATCTCTCAGGATCGGCAAGCAACTCCAGTGAAGCTTCAACATCTCCTCCCTGGAAAGCGAGTGAGCAGTCATACACTGCCTTGCGCGCGTCATTGAAATCCAAATCATCGGCCGGCGGCGGGGTTACCGGTTCATCTCCATCCGAGCATCCCACCATGCCCAAGCCAAGCAGCATTATCACTGCAAGCAGCGGTACAAGAATCATTCGTCGTTGCATTGGTGGACCTCCCAGTCCTTTGTGATATGTGTCCAGGCCGAACAGCCAAGTGCTGATCGCTTCAATTGCGAGCTTCATTGTAATCAGAGGCTACCGCACGAACCTCTTGAGGTTCAATCTCCCAGTCCTCATCGAGCCTGCTTCACCCCCGATCAGGCCATGTAGAGTAGCAACCTGGAATCGGTATGTCAACGCCCCTGCCCATTGGGCAAACATCGAATGCAAATTGACCGGGGCAGGGGCGGTGCCTTGCGACCTATGCGGGAATCGATTACTCCTGCCATAATCAGTTGGGTCAGCACCTCTCCTGGGTTATTGCGTTCCGGTTTGCTGCATTCCCAGGCTACATGCCAGGGCAGGCTAAGATGAGCTCGGCAGAATCAATCCGCGGACGCGCGCTTTCAAACCGGCATAGGTGCAAGATTGCCATGCGGATGGTACAATTCGTTTCGGTGCTTTGATAATAGAGTACGAACCACGATTGGAAACGCTTGAGAGGGCTTCCTTATGGCTTCGATACTTGACCCGATGAATGCTCCGCCTACGGATTTTCCGAAACCTCCTGTTGAAACCGATGGGAAACCCAAAGTGGCCGATGCCAGGCACATGGTCGCGATCGATCATCTCCTGGCTCAAATGGTCGAGCGAGGCGCGAGCGATCTTCACCTGACAGTCGGAATCCCGCCGGTTTTAAGGATTCATGGTGAGCTGAAACCATTGACGGATCTTCCCCCCCTCAACGCCGATGACACACACGCACTGGGTCGCGGCTTGATGAGCGAGAAGCAGATGGGGAAATTCGAGCGGAATCGTGAGATCGATTTCGCCATCAGCCTGAAACGCCTTGGACGGTTCCGGGTGAACGCTTTCTACCAGAAGGGGTCGATCGGGCTGGTCGCCAGGGCGATTCCCGCGAAGATACCGACCCTGTCAGACCTGAATCTGCCGACAATTGTGGGCGAAATGGCCAGGCTCAGGCAGGGATTGGTGCTTTTTACCGGGCCGACTGGATCGGGCAAGTCATCGTCGCTCGCAGCGCTTATCGACATCATCAACAAGCAACGCCGATGCCATATCATGACAATCGAGGATCCGATCGAGTTCGTGCATTTCCACAAAATGTCGGTGGTAAATCAGAGGGAATTGGGCGACGACACGTTCAGTTTCGCCGAGGCGTTGAAGCACGTTCTGAGGCAGGATCCGGATGTGATACTGGTCGGTGAGATGCGTGACCTGGAGACGATCTCGCTGGCAATTACCGGGGCGGAAACCGGCCACCTGGTGTTCAGCACCCTGCACACTATCGATACCGCTCAATCAGTGGACCGAATCATCGACGTTTTCCCGCCGCACCAGCAGGGGCAGATTCGGTACCAGCTCGCTCTCGTCCTCAGGGCGATCTTCGCACAGCAGCTTCTTGTTCGCAGCGACGGGAAGGGGCGAGTGCCGTCGCTGGAAATCCTCATTAATACTCCCGCTGTTGCCAACCTCGTCCGCGAGGGGAAAGTCCATCAGATTTACTCGGTCCTCCAGACCAATACGAAGGAGGGCATGACCACGATGGACAACTATATCAAAGAGCTTTACCTCAAAGGCGTGGTAACAAGGCAAGAGGCGCTTGCCAATGTGCATAACCTGGTTGAGTTCGATCACCTTCTTAGAGGTGAAGGCGCTAAGGGCACAATGCTGAAGTAGGTCCCTGAGTATGTGAGAAATCCTGATTTGGTTTCGTCGACCCAAGATGGGAGGTCCCGCCTGGTTTCGTATTTCATAAAGCGCAATTGGTCTAATACCAATTTTAGAAAGTAACAAGCGTTTTCTTATCTGGTTCCTCTCGGGGACACCTCATTTCGTCCCC
>CBDUXL010000078.1:0-12329 GCA_965371155.1 uncultured bacterium
TGCGCCCATTATGCACCAAGGACATGCGGGCGCGTGCCCCGCGCCCCTACAGGCCGTACCCGCCGCCACCCGGGGTTTCGATTGGGAGCATGTTCTTGTAGGGGCGCAAGGCGTGCGCCCATTATGCACCAAGGACATGCGGGCGCGTGCCCCGCGCCCCTACAGGCCGTACCCGCCGCCACCCGGGGTTTCGATTGGGAGCATGTTCTTGTAGGGGCGCAAGGCGTGCGCCCATTATGCACCAAGGACATGCGGGCGCGTGCCCCGCGCCCCTACAGGCCATACCCGCCGCCGCCGGGGGTTTCGATTCGGAGTCGGTCACCCGGCAGAAGGTCAATCATCGTGCGGGCGGGAAGGTCGGTTTCTACCCCATCGCGGATCAACACGTTTCTTCCCGGTGCGCCCGAACTTCCTCCATCTGCGCCGGTGGGGCCTTCATTACGATGCCCGCTGAGTATCGTGCACCGAGTGGGCGTTAGAATCTCAAACTCGCGGATGATACCGTCGCCTCCCGGTTCCTTTCCGCGCCCACCGGAATCCGTCCGGAAGCCGTAGGATCGAACTCGCAACGGAAACGTCCGCTCGAGGGCTTCTATCGGCGTGTTGCGAGTGTTTGTCATGTGGGTTTGAATTCCCGACATGCCAGGCATTGAGCTTGTCGCACCTGCACCACCGCCGACTGTCTCGTAGAAACTGAACGCAACGCACTCACTGTCGGATGTGCTGCCAAGGAGAACGTTATTCATCGTTCCCTGGCTTGCAGCGGGAACATCCCAGCCAAGCTCCCCGAATGCCTTGAGCAGAGCTTCGACAATCGCCTGACTGGTTTCGACATTCCCTCCCGCGACCGCCGCACCCGGATACGGATCGAGCACACTTCCCTTACGCAGCTTAAGGGAAACCGGTTTGAGCAAGCCGGATGTCGTCGGCGTTTCCTGCGGCAGGAACAATCTGAGCGAGTAAAGAACCGCCGAGCGAACAATTGCCGGTGTGGCGTTGAGGCAGCCGGGATGCTGATCGGAAGAGAGTGTGAAGTCGATAGAGAGTCGGGGCGATGGTTCTATCGAAAGCTCGATTATGCATCGGATGACAGTTCCCGGTTCATCGGGAAGCGAGTCCATTACGGTTTCACCATCGCCGGAACCGGGTTTCATGCCCAAAAGAAATGTTTCGAGCACTCGAGCCGAGTGTCCGATCAACGCCGATGCCTCAGAGCGGATTTTCCTCAAGCCGCGCGATTCCGCCAACTCCCCAAGGCGCTCCAGGCCTACAGCACCCGCCGCGAGCTGCGCGCGGAGATCGCCTGCACGCTCAGCGGGTTGCCTGGAGTGGGTCGCGAGTAGGTCGACAACCTTTTCAACCACCTCTCCATTGCGAACCAAATGCGTCGGAGGCAGTATAAGCCCCTCCTGCGAGAGTTCGGTTGATAACGGGAGACTCCCGGGCGCGATTCCGCCGACATCAGCATGGTGTGCCCGGACACCCAGCAGGAAATCGGGCCGTTCGCCCGAGAGGAATACCGGGAAAATGAGGGTGATGTCGGGAAGGTGGGTTCCTCCGTGGTAGGGGTCGTTCAGGAGAACCGCATCGCCGGGCTTCATCTTGATCGATTCGAGCGCCGCTTGACATGCGGTGTCCATGCTTCCGAGGTGGACCGGTATATGCGCGGCTCCACAGACCAGCGCGCCGGATGAATCAAAAAGCGCGCAGGAGTAATCGCGACGCTCCTTGATGTTCTGGCTGAATGCGCCATGACGAAGCGCTTCGCCCATCTCGTCGAGGAAAGCCTCGACGAGCGCGCCGAATACGGCAAGCTCGGCAGGATCGATATTGGGAGTTGGTTGCATGATGTGTCTTTTGATCGTCGTTCGTAAGGTCATTCGAGCGTTATCTCCGCATGACCCTGCCGATCCAGATACGCCGTTGTGTCCGGCGGAAGGTAAAGGGTTGCGAAATCCTCCACCACAAGCGCCGGACCGCGGATTGGGGTTTCAACGGGCAGAATCGTTCGGTCATAGACCTGAGCTTCGATCCATTCACCGTTTAGTCTGAGCCTGGTTAATCCGGACCTCGCGATTTCCATGCTTCGATCCGTGGTCTCGATATCGGGAAGCGAAACCTGCGGCGCAGGGATTTCCCCTCGGACGCGGATGGCGACGATTTCCACGTCGGCGTCAGGATGAAGGTATGTGTATCGCTCTTTGTACGCCGACTCGAACACTTCTTTCAGGGCGTTGGCTGTCGGCGGGTCCGGCAGCGGGACCTCAAGCGAGTGCGTCTGGCCACGGTAACGGCACTCGATTGTTGCTGTGAATACAGGCTCCGATTCTTCGCGCCATTCGGAAAGATCATCGACGAGTAAGCGCGTTAACTCCTCGCGGGCGATTTGCAGCGCTTCGGATGATGTTTCAGCGTTCATCAGGATCGCACGTTCGCGTTCGCGGGCAATCGGCGCAGCGATAAGCCCAAGTGCCGAGAACACACCAGCCGCATGAGGATGCAGAACCTCTCTAAGCCCAAGCTCTCGAGCGCATTCGGCGGCGAAAAGCGCGCCCGCGCCTCCGAACGGAACGAGTGTAAATGGATTCTTACTCGATGATGGATCAATGCCTCGCGCAACCGAAATCCGCCTGAGTGCGCCGGTCAAATGCACCCGGGTCAGTTCGAGAACACCATCGAGGAGGTCATCGTGATCAAGGCCGCGAGGGCGAATGTCATCTAGGGCTTTCCGGGCGGCTTCGGGATCAAGAGGCATTTCACCGGCGAGAAAACGCCCGGGAACAAGACGCCCTGCCAACAGCGCGACATCGCTGAGCGTCGCCGGTCCGCCTTTCCCGTAGCAACCGGGACCCGGGACAGCCCCCGCGCTTTTTGGTCCAACGGTCAGCATGCCCCCTGTGTCGATCTCCACGATCGACCCGCCACCTGCGCCGATTGTGTGGATATCGATTGTCGGCAAAGGCAGCGGGAGCTTATCTATCTCAGCCTCCCTGGTGCGCGGGAGCTTTCCGTCGAGCAGCGTGACATCCGTGGATGTGCCGCCCATGTCGAGCGCAAGAACCCGCTCCCGACCCATCGACAATGCCGCCAATGCGCCTCCTGCGGGTCCGGAAAGCACGCAGAATGCAGGATTTTGGAGCGCCTGCTCCGGGGAGACCAGCCCCCCCGTTGATGCCATAAGCGCGAGCGAGGCAGGACAGCGGGATGCAAGATTCCCGAAATAGGTGCCCAGAACCGGCGCGAGATACGCAGCCATGGCGGCCAGGCTCCATCGTTCGTATTCCCTTGGATATGCAGCCAGGGCGGATGATGGAAACACTTCAATTCCGGTTGCGGCCTGCAGTTTACCTGCCAGCTCCTGCTCGGGAGCAGGATACTGGGCTGAGTGCAGGATTCCGAGACCGATCGCCTTCGCGCCGCTATTCTTCAATTCAGCCACAAGTGCAGCAAGCTCGGAATCAGAGGGGGAACTCAGCATGTTGCCCCTGGAATCGAGACGAAGATCTATTTCGTGAATTTCATCTCTTGAGAACAGAGGCTCATGGCGAGATGGAGAGGGGGAATACAGATCGGTTCGTTCTCCTCGACCCAGCTCCAGCACATCCCTGAATCCAGTTGACACCACCATCCGAGCCGGGCCACCGTGGCGTGCGAGGATAGCGTTGGTGCCGACAGTGGTGCCGTGGCAGAGCAGTCGAGGGCCGATTGGAACAGCGTCCAGGCCCTCGAGAACCGCGTCGGCAGGGGCATCCGGACGCGACGGAATCTTCGCCATTCCGATGCGACCGCCGGAGGACCAGACCACATCGGTGAATGTCCCGCCGGCATCGATTCCAACCCGCATGATTTCAGCTTCGGGATCAGGCATCCGGCGAGATGGTAGCAGCGTAGCGTGAAGGCTTCAACTTCGAATTTTTCCGCTTTTTGCCGATAAGCCCCAGCGAACCTATTGCACCTACAGGCGATACTATTTAGGTTAGCACCAGGAACCAAGGATCCCCTTGGGATTGGATGATATCAAGATGAAGGTCGAGCAACGACAGCAGGATGAACTGACAATTTTCGACTTCGAGGGCGATTTCGACTCGCGAAGTGCGGGTTCGGCAAAGGACCAGATGCGCGAGGCGATCGCGGAGGGCCACAATCGGATTCTGGTGAATCTTGACGGGGTGAATTACATCGATTCGGCCGGACTTGGTACCCTTGTAAGTGCGCTGAAAACAGTGCGGGAGCAGAACGGAAACATATGGCTTGCCGGGCTCACCTCGCATGTCCGGATGGTCATGGAACTCACCAGACTACATCGCGTGTTTGAGATTTTCGAGGATGTCGAGGAGGCTCTGAGCAGACTGACCGAAGCCGGCGCAGGAGAGACATCCTGATGAACACCTTTTGCGAGCAATTCGAGAACGTCACCGTGGTTACCATCCAGGGCGAGTTCGCGACGCCTGACAGCCTCAGGTTCAAGGACTTCCTCATGCAGCGCATCGAGTCGGGAGTTATTGAAATATTGATCGATTTCTCGGACGTGCCCATGATTGATTCTTCAGGCATCAGCGCGCTTCTGGCCCTTCTGCAGGCTGCTCGACGCCGGGGAGGAGATATCCGAGTTTCGTCGGTTGGCGAACGCCTGGATGAAGTATTCAACCAGGTGGGCTTGCAGCACGTGTTCAAGCGCTATCTAACCCGCGACGACGGGATCGCGAGTTTCTTGCCGATAGCAAGCTCCGAGCGTTAGAGTTGGTCGTAGTTGCGTGAGAAAGAAAACACAACGCCCGGTCCAATCCGGGCGTTTCGCTTGTCAGCTTTCGGGGATCTTTTTAGGGGAACACCTTCTTTCGGGGACATCTCTCTATTGGGGACACTTCATTTCGCCCCGAAATGCAGGTGTCCCCGCAACAATGATCTTACTCATATTCCAGGTGCGCGCGGCGGTAGCGGAGCTCGTACAGATCGCCGATCCCGCTGTGCTCAGTGAAAACGAAGTGCCAGTTGCCAGTCGAGGCGATGACTAAATCGGCATGCTTGTTCTGAGATGAAATCTCCCCAACGAGGATGGGATCACACCATGTGGCGCCTTCATCGAGAGAGAACGATGACCATACGTCGTTGTCCTCCCACCATACAGTCGCCAACACCGACCAATCCTCCCAGTCGTAGCGGCAGATCGGAGTATCGATGATCTCTTCCACCGCGTCGTGAACGACCACCGGATCGGACCAGGCATCTCCGTCAGCGGAGTATACATAGCAGAGCTGATAGTGTCCGGTTGAATCGTCCGTGCGTACGAATGTCGCGTGGAAGCCGGTTTCGTCGACAATCAGGCCGGGGTCGCGAGCCTCGCTTGTGTCGCTTCCGCTGCCGTCCCAGATAATTTCGGATGTATCCCAGACCAGCCAATCACCGGTCGAGCGCGCGAGACGGATAGTGTTGTTGTCCGGCTCGAAGTACGCAAGATAAATGGTGCCGTCATAGAGAACACTGGAGCGGATCCACGAAAGCCTGCCGGGACTCACCATTGTGTGCTCCTCAACATACGACCAGTCGGAATAATAGGGCGGAGGAGGGGGCGGCGCGCAGTTCAGGCACTCGGGAACCGGCGAGCGCTTGAAGCGGAGCGTGTCATCTTTGTCGCCGAAAAGATACACATACCCATCGCCATCCTGGGCGATCTCGTTTGCGTAGTCGCAATTGTGGCTCCGCGACGCGACTTCGTACCCGGTCGGTCCGGGTCCGGGGAAGTTGGAATTGGTGGAGCCGAGGAATATCTGACCGATGTTGTTACCCACATTCATGGTCTTGTAGCTGATGTTGTGGCTTGTCGGCCAGACTTTGATTGTGTCGATGATCCACCCCGATCCGGTTGTCGTGAACGAAGAGTTGGAGTCTGTCCACGAGGCGCCGTCGTCCTGAGACAGCAGTGTTACGGTCCAAGACCAGTTGTAGGTTGGATACGGGCGGTATTCCCTGTAGGCAACGGCAATTTCGTCGTCTTTTTCTACGCAAATCGCCGGTGCGGACGCGTCACCGTCATAGTTGAACGGCTCGAACTCGGTCGTCGGATCAAACACAAGAACAACGTCCGGGATGGGATTCGGATTTTCGGGAAGCACCTCCACAATCCCGGTCGCAAATGCTGCGAGTGGAGCATTCGGGTAGTCGAATGCGTCGCCGCCCGGTGCTTGGGGCTCATAGGTATCAGGATCAGATGACTCAATCGCGATAAAGACAGGATACGATCCGGCCGCGTCGATCTCTCCGGGTCCGAAGCTCGCATCCACCTGGACGCGGAATACCGCTGATGTGTCTCCCGAGCCGGGGAGAAGCTCGAAATCACCGGTCAGGACATTCACGTAGTTGTTACCGCCGCCGTCATCGAACGCCGAGCTTTCGAGCCAGACGGCCGCGACCTCATCAAGAACCGTGCTTGGATTGATCGATGCGCCCTGCGCCTGCCAGTCAAACACTTCGATTTCGACCAGGAAACTACCTCCGCTCGAGTCGGCATCCTCGTACCAAGCGTCTGAGCCCGCATCGGAAAGCGTGACCTTGTAGGCCTCACGGCAATTGGCGGATAGAGAGAAACTGTCGATCTCGTATTCAGGCGCTCCGGCAGGATCGGGACTCTCCCAGCCGGCGTCGATACCGTAGTTGAATTCAAGTGGCGTCTCGTCGAACTGGATGAGATACCGTCGCGTGTTGATGCCGGGATCGACTCCGAACGTTCCCCGTGTCGATGGGTCAATCTCGAACGGATCGTCGAAATCGAGGCCGTCGGCGAAGTATTTGAACGGGTTGACGGTCGCGCCGGCAGTGAATCCCGGCGATGCGAAAGCGCCCTGCGTGTATCCGAAGATTGTGTCGAACGACGTGAACTCCGATGGGTTCCACCAACGGGTGTAACCATCGGCATTCAGAAGCACCGATTCCGAAGTCGGCACCCCGGGAGCGGCGTCGAACCAGTTGGCGTACTCGACGGTGGGGTCGAATCCGGCGCTCATTGATGCGTCCGCCATGAAGATGCCCCTGACATCGAAGCCTCGGAACTGTGCAAGACCCGGGAACGGATGTCGCAAGGTCACATCGACGGCGAAGAGGTTGCTTGGGATGTCCGACCCTCCGAAATCGATTGAGATTGCCAGCATGTTTGTGGGGCTGAATGGCGGCTGCATAAACTGTGTGACATTGGCGGTGAACATCGCGCCTCTCAAAGGTATGACAGATACCTTGAGTGTCGCCGGATCGATCTCGACCTCATAGAATCCCCAGAGAACGCGACTTGTTGCGGATGCGGATTCGGCAGCGACGGTTAGCGGGGAGTTCATATCCGGTGCGATGGGAGTTTTTTCGCCTCCGCAGCCGAGCGCAAGCATCAGGGGAAGAAGAAGCGATGCGAAGATGATCGAGCGACGCATGATGTTGGGATACATGTTCGTCTCCTGCCCACCGTGAATGGTGGGGTACCGTTGCCTACCACAAGTGGTGGGGTACCGTTGCCTACCACAAGTGGTGGCGTACCGATTCACTGCCATTCCATGTGACCGCGGCGATAGTGGATTTCCCACAATCCCGTAGTCGGATTGAGTGACGCGAAAACGAAGTGCCAGTTTTCCGTAAGTGCAATTGCCAGATCGGACTGCTTGTTGACTGCGTACGTTTCGGAAACGAGCACCGGATCGCTCCAGGTTGCGCCATCATCAATCGAGAACTTCGCCCATATTGTATCGCCTTCCCACCAGACGGTGCCAAGTGTGGAAAGATCGTCCCAGTCGTAACGGATTATCGGGCTGTCGAGAATGGTCTCAGCGCTTTCATGAACCACCACAGGTTCGGACCACGATGCGCCATCATCAGAATAGGTATAACAGAGCTGGTCCAGATCGGCGGCATCATCATGTCGGATGAAAGTCACGTGGAAGCCGGTATCGTCGATCTGCAGGCCGGGATCGCGCGCGCCGGTTGTGCCGGTGTCTGTGCCGTCCCAGATGTTGGTCGATGTATCCCAGACCTGCCAGTCACCGGTGTCGTAGGCGAGCTTGATGATGTTATTGCCCTCCTCGAAATAGGCGAGATACATGACATCGTTGTAGAGCGCTGAGGACCTCGCTCGCGATAGTGTCCCCGGGTTCACCAAAGTGTACGTGGGAAGGCTGGACCATACCGGTCCGTTGGGCCCGCCGGTAAGGTGTTCCGGCACTTCGGACCGCTTGAAGTGGATATAGCCGTCTTTGTCACCCAGCACGTAGACGTACTTGTCAGGGTCCTGCAGAATCTCGTTTGCGTGAAAGATGTAATGCGAGACATGCGCGTACTCGCCGCCGTTGGGTCCGGGAAACGTGGTAGCGAAGAAGCCTGTCGACCACTCGAGTTCGTCCGGCATGATCAGATTCAGGGTCCGGTAGCTTGTATTGTGACTGGACGGCCAGATTTTTGCGCAGTCGCCATGATGGTGCAACCCGAACGAAGCAAAACTCCAGGCCCATTCCGGCCAGGTAAGACCGTCGTCGGTTGATTTGTAAGCCGAAGAGTAGCTTGTATTGTAGTCGTCGGGGGTGCTAGGTGTGAGCAGCCACTCCTCGTAGGCGACCACAACATCGCCATCATGTTCCACGCAGATCGCCGGGGTGTACATGTCGTACCCGGGATTGGTAGCCTCGAATGCAATTTCTTCCTCGAGCACCAGCACAGGGATCGTGTCCAGCACCGAGAAAGCAGCTTCTTTCTCTCCACTCTGCATGTCGGGATTTTCAACAGTGACGTCGTAGTATCCGGTCAATGCGCCGGAGAGATCCAGGTCGATTTGAAGGAGTGTATCGTCGATATAGTTCGAGGCAAGCGGACCGATTGAGAATGGCTCGCTTTCATGGGAGAACGAGACTATCGCGCCATTCATGAAAAACTCTCCGTGCACTTCGACATCCTGCAGCAGAGTGTCAATCAGACCTTCGTCGGGGACAACGCTGATCACATTCGGCGCTTCCTGCGGGCTGACACCGGAGACCTCCGCTATCGCCACTGCGTAAGCAGCGAGCGGAGCATTCGGGTAGTCAAACACGTTTCCGCCTGAGATCTGAGGCTCGTACGTGTTTGGATCGGGCGATTCAACCGCGATCAGCACCGGATACCCTCCGGCATGGTCGATTCCGCCGGTCTCGAAGTTGGCGTCGATTGTCACTCGCAGGACTGCGGAAGTGTTGCCCGAACCGGGATGGATCTCGTAGACTCCGGAGAGGATATCCAGGTAGTTATTTCCCGCACCGTCATCAAACGCCGGGCTTTCGAGCCATGCAGCGCTGATTTCGTTAAGGATCGCGCTGGGCTGTACTGAAGTGTTGGCCTGCCAGTCGAATATTTCCACATCCAGAAGAAACTCGCCGCCGTTAAGAGTGGAATCGACGTAGTATGCGGTGGAACCCGCGTCAATGAGGCTAATCCTGTACGCCTCGGCGCTGTTTGCGTCCGGTGGGAAACTGCTTACGGGATAATCCGGAGCGCCGGAAGGATCGGGACCGTTCCAGCTTGCATCGATGGCGTAGTTGAAAAGCCAGGGAGTTCCCGCGAACTGAATAAGGTAACGTCGCGTATTGACTCCGTCCTGCACGCTGAATTCCCCGCGATTGTAGGGATTCAATTCGAAGTCACCCTCGGTTTCCAGCTCGTCGGCGAAATACTTGAATGCGTTGAGGGTGGCACTCGCGAGATACGCGCCCGGTGCAAGCCCCCCCTGCGTGTAGCCGAATATCTTCCCATAGCTCGTGAACTCGGTTGGATTCCACCATCGCGTGTATCCATCAGCGTTCAGAAGCACCGGCTCCTCCCCGGCGATTCCGGGAGAGGCCGCAAACCAGTTAGGATATTGAGCGGTTGGGTCGAAACCGGCAACCAGTGATGGATCGGACATAAAGACGCCGCGCACATCGAATCCTCTGAACTTCGGAAGTCCCGGGAAGGGGTGCTTGATGGTCACATCGACGGCAAGCAAATCCGCCGGGATATCCGACGCGCCAGGGTCGATGCTGATGCCCAGAAGGTTGAGCGGGCTGTCCGGAGGCTGGAGGAATCTTGTGACATTGCAGGTAAACTGCGCGCCACGCAAGGGCGTGATTGTCGCCTCCAGCGTGACAGGGTCCATCTCGACCTGCCAGAATCCCCAAAGCGACCGCGTATTTCCCCCAGGAGTAGCTTGAGCGTCGGTCAATCCCTGATTGGAACCCGGGGCAACGGGTCCGCCGCCTGTTCCTCCGCAACCGAGCGCAAGTATCAGGGGAAGAAGTAGCGATGCGAAGATGATCGAGCGATGCATGATGTCGGGATACATGTTTGACTCCTGCCCACAACAAATGGTGGGGTATCGTTCCACAGTATAAAGAGCCTGTCTTACAGAACACAACCGGCGCATTTTTTCGATGCGCACGGTGGAAAAGTCTATGGACCCTGGAAGACGGTGACGTCGGTTCCGGATGTGACAACAAGCAAATCGAGTATGGGCGTAATGCCTGCGCGAAGCTCACCGCCGGTGTTTAGCGCCCAGATTTCGGTGCCATGGGAAGCATCCCACGCGCGGATGAAGCCGTTCCTGTCAGGGCAGTAGATTACTCCCTCGGGATAGCTGGGCGCCGTGCTCCAGACCGGGGATGCATCGAAGTATCCGGTCGTGGAGGATTTCCACACCAACTCGCCGGTGTCGCCCATGTCCTCGATACAATATACGTAATTGCCGCTGAACGCGGGAGCGACGAAAATCCTCTTGCCGACGACCGATGTTCCGCCGACAAGCGGGTTGTTGCCGACCGGAATCGCATCGTCGTGCCAGCTCCAGATGATATCGCCGGGCTCGTAGCTGCCCTCATATGTCGTGGCTACGCAGAAGACGTATCCCTGATAAGTGCTGAAATAACAGCGTTCGTTGGCGAGAGTCGGATTGACCCAGTGGGTTATTGAGGCGCCATTGGGAAGCTCGGTGCTCCAGATCATGTCGCCTGTGTAAATGTCCGCGCAATCGATGTACTTGTTTGAGGAAATGTATGCGAGCCCGTCCTTGGCGCCGCAACCGGCCTCGGAACTTGATGACAACTCGATCTCAGTAACTTCCGAGCCGGTCATGAAATCGATCACATGCATAACAGCCCAGCGAGATCTGGCAAGCACCAGACCCTCGTATTCCTGGAGCTGATTAGAGACCCAGTCCAAATTGTGAGTGTCCCAGGTTTTGTCGAATGTCCAAAGCTCCTCGCCGGTGTCTGCATCGTAGCAGTAGACCTGGTCGCCTCCGACAGCAACTCGTTTGATCCCGTCAGGTCCTTCCCAGAAGACCGGACCGCTGAACGCGCGATTGTCGTTTGGATCGGTCGGGAAAATGGGGTGGTTCCAAAGCTCTTCGCCGGTGTAGAGGTCGAAGCACCAGACGGTCATGCTCGCATTGGCCCAGAATGTATCGTTTGCGGTGAAGAAAACCTTGTTGTCGGCAACCACAGGGGTGCAGTATTTCTTGGCTCCGGGGCAGGGGGAGTTCCAGAGTTCGATGAGAGCATCGGGATCGGCGCCCGGAACGGTGGGATTCATGCCGACGTTATTGACATTGTACATCACGCTTTTCCACCAGATTTCCTCCTCGACCTCGATCACCTCGAAAATATCCTCCGCCGTATCTTCCTGCGTGTCGGGATTTCGTACCGTGACATCGTAGAAGCCCAACGGCCCGGCGCAGTCGACATCGCACGTGATCAAGCTCGCGTCGACCGTCAGCACATTTGTGACATTGAGAGTTGTTGAAATATCGTAACGGAACTCGACCGTCGCCCCGTTCTGGAAGTTCTGCCCGATAATCTGAAGGTCGCTTACCACCGTGGACTGTGCGCCTTCCGGCGGAATAACACCGTCAATAATCGGAGCCTCGTTCGGGAAGATACCGGATACTTCCACTCGTCCCAGTGTGTAGGCCCTCAACGGTTCGTCGGGCCAATCGAAGGCGGATGTATTACCGCCGATTTGCGGTTCGTAGCTTGCCGGATCGTCGGCCTCGACCGCAAGCCAGCAGTCGAACATCCCTGCAGACTGCAAGCTCAGATCGGCTATTTCTACCCTGAAAACCGAGGATGCAGGACCGCCTGGCAGAACAGTCGCCATGGGAAGGAGGTCGGGCGGATCATTGAAAAGGTGGCAATCGACCAGCAGCGACACGACTTCGCCCTGGACCCCCGACATCTGTTCGGCGCCCTGCCAGTCAAAGACCTCTATTGCCAGGGTTACCGTCCCGCCCTTCGCATTTTCGTTTACATACCAGGCGGTGCTTTCGCTTGAGTCGATATCCACTAACCAGGCTTCCTGCA
>CBDUXL010000079.1:0-12251 GCA_965371155.1 uncultured bacterium
CTCCAGACGGCTGAGGATGTCGCGGGGCGTGTTCGCGTGACCCGTGGTTAAGCTGCCGTCGTGACCCGTGTTCATGGCCTGGAGCATGTCCAGCGCCTCCTCCGACCGGCACTCGCCGACCACGATTCGGTCCGGCCTCATTCGCAGGCAGTTCTTCACAAGGTCTCGGATGGTTATTGCGCCTTTCCCCTCGATGTTCGGAGGGCGGCTCTCAAGCGTCACCAGGTGCTCCTGACGGAGCTGAAGCTCCGCAGCGTCCTCCACCGTAATTATTCTCTCGTCCTCGGGAATGAAACTGGAAAGAACATTCAGGGTGGTCGTCTTACCTGAACCTGTGCCACCCGAGACAATCATGTTAAGACGCGCCTCCACACAGGATTTCAAGAAGTCGGCCATCTCCTGTGTCAGAGTACCAAAAGCGAGGAGGTCGTCAACCGTGAACGGGTCTCGAGAGAATTTCCGGATGGTGATGGAGGGCCCGACGAGGGACAGCGGAGGGATTATGCAGTTTACACGGCTGCCGTCCGGCAGGCGCGCGTCCACCATCGGCGTCGATTCGTCAATACGGCGTCCGATCGGCGCGACGATCTTCTCGATGATCCTGAGAACGTGGTTGTCATCATAGAACTGCGCTTCGGTCAGCGTAAGTCTTCCATTCCGCTCGCAATACACCTGGTTAGGCCCGTTGACCATGACCTCGGTTATGGTCGGATCGTTGAGCAGACCCTCGATCGGTCCGTAGCCCAAAACCTCATCCAGAAGGTCTTTCAGAATTGATTCACGCTCCGAACGGCTGAGCGGCTTTTCCTCCTGAGACAGCTTCTCAATGATCAGATTCTCAACCGTCTGGCGGACCAGTTCCTGGTTGTCGTGACTGTCGAGAAGCTGCGGGTCGACTTCCTGTACGATCTCCGTATGGATTTTGCTTTTCAGTTCCTTGAAAGGATCGGTGCGACCTTTCCGCTCGCGCCCTGATTTCCCGTCGCCGGATCCCTTTTGGGTACGGGCTTGCTGCTCCAGTCGAATACGACTCATCAAGGACATACGAAAAACCTCCGTAGCGGACCCTTTCCGTCAACATAGTATCGATCACCCCCGGTACATCATTTTTAAT
This sequence comes from uncultured bacterium, assembly GCA_965371155.1. Lineage (GTDB taxonomy): Bacteria > JAJVIF01 > JAJVIF01 > JAPKYR01 > JAPKYR01 > CBDUXL01. Next base: position 1,115 of record CBDUXL010000079.1, read on the forward strand.
GCATGATCTATAACTACAGATAGTACGGGTTAATACAATTTAGCGACATTAAAAGCTGCCGGAGACAAAAAGTGAGCTTGGCGAGGACGGAAACCGGTTGAGTCGGCAGCATGAGAAAACGCACCTCAGAAGGAGGTGCGGAAAATCCAGAGCCAGGTTAATAACTCAAGATTAAATATGCGGAAGGGCAAACTCGAAGCGTCCCGCTCTCAGAGGCGCCAATACACCGCTGGCAAGTATCACTTGCCTCAGGAGTACGCTGCCTATCAGGCCCGCCAAAGCCGCAAAGATGCGCAAGGCTCCGCCTCCGTCCAGGGGACCAGCGATGCTTACCAGCTCGAGTATCAAGGGAAGGAGAAGACCCAGGCATACAACTCCATACCAGAAGAGCGAGGACACTTCTCCTGAGAGCAGAAGCTTAACTGAGGCGCGCGATTCCTCAACACGATGGCTGCCCTGGATATAGAAGACCAGAGCGAATGCCTGCACTAAGATCAGAATGATCGCCACGCTCTCTAAAGCCCTTAGCGGACCTATTGGCGTGGTCGTGATCAACGATCCAACCAACATCACGGCAAGCACTCCGGAAAACAGCGCATTTACGAGGAAGAGCAGGGGGAGCATCGGATTGCTCCAGGATGCAACCGGACGGTTGGCCCCAAGCAGGAATCCGGTATAAAGCATTAGTCCGAAACCGGATATGAGACCCAGGACACCGATAAACTGACGCGCCCCTGGCGATCCTTCAAGCACGGTGAAAGGCCAGATCCAGAACCCAATGTGAATCGCTCCCAAGATCAGGAATATGGTAAGGATTATCACACCTCGGGCTATCCACGATGTGCCGGGACGCTTCCAGGCGTGTATTGCGTTCAATGGCGTGCCCAAGTCAACCATCAGAATGAGGGCTCCAACCAGAACGCAGGGGAACCCCAGGAAGACACCGATTTTGGAAACGCCAGCCCAATCTCCGCCGGCAAAATCAGCAATGACACCCGTTACATAGGCGCCGGCGCCAAGCCCGCCGAGAAAGAAGTAAATTGCGTGTTCCCATCTCCATTTAGTTTGTGCTTTCATCATCTATCACCTCGGCGGTAGGTAGTAGCACGAAGGATCGGTTCCGAACTCGGGATTGAGCTGGAAACCGCGCTCGCGCCGTATCAGAATGGAAATTTCGCTCTCGGGATCGTCGAGATCACCGAAGTTGCGAGCCTTGGCAGGGCAAACCTCCACGCAGGCAGGCTGCTGCCCCTCCTTCACACGATGCTGGCAGTAGTCGCACTTCGTGGCGAGCCCATAGCCGTCTTTCTCCTCCCACGCCTTCTTGCAAAAAGCCTCATATACATCAAGGTCACCCTCGGCGTCGGGGAAATATGTCTTCCACTCATCAGCAGTCTGCCGCGCACCATATGGACAAGCCATCATGCAGGCCTTGCAGCCAATGCACAGGTTCTTGTCCACGGTGACAATGCCGTTCTCGTCCTGCTGAGTCGCACCGGTCGGACAGACTACCAGGCATTCCGGCTCTGCGCACATCTGGCACACAAGCGGCATCATCTGTCTGAGCGCACCGGGATATGCGCCAATCTCCGCAGATATGCATTTGGCCCAGTCAATGCCTTGCGGCGTGTGGTTCTCGGCCTTGCATGCCACCTGGCAGGAGTAGCACCCGTAGCATCTCTTAAGATCAATTACGAATCCGTAGCGTGTCATCTGGCATCACTCCCCTCTGCCTTATAGACCTTTAGTTTGACACAGGCATCCGTGCCCTGGGTGAGGGAGTCGGTGTGCTTTTCATCGATGATAATCAGGTCATCGAAGAATTGCCCCTTTCCCTTGGATATTGGGGTACCCCTTGCCCAGTGGCCATGACAGCCGGATATCGCCAGGTGCTCGGGGTGGAGACCTTGCACCAGCTTCACAGGCCCTTTGATTCTTCTTCCAAGCTTGTTCTCAACCCATATGACATCCCCGTCCACAAACCCTTTCTTCTTGCCCACGTCCTCGTTGAGTTGGATCAGGTACACGAACGGGTCGTTCATGGACACCTCGTCGAGCCAGGGATTGTTCTGTGTGGAAGATTGGGTGTGGAAGGAAGGTCGCCAGCAGAATCCCCACAGATCGAACTCTGGATTGGTATCCACATGCGAGGGGCAAGGGAACCATTCGGCGAGCGGTGTGTAGAACGACCAATCCTGGATGTCCTCTCTACCGAACGAAGCGCAGAGCTTCCTTGCCTTCTCCCCGCTTTCGATGAAGTACTCAAAGTAGATCGGAATCCTGACAGGCACGAACCACCTCCAGTACATCTCCTCTACCTTGGACGGCCATTTCTCGAGTCCGGTCTTCTTCAGAGCCTCCAGACCCTTGTCCGGTCCGAGCCTGTCCTTGAGTACCCTATCGCACATATCCTCCCATGAGTAATCTCCATTGGGGTCGAGAATGTACTCAGGACTCATTTCACCACCATAGCGAACCGGGATGAGACCGTTGATGGCAGCGTAGTACTTGTCTTGTATGCCCAGCCTCTTGGCGAGGTCAAGCATGACATCATTGAAATCACGGCGCTCATAAAGCGAGTCGACGACAGGCTGACGTATCTGCCAGACCCAATGATCCATCCCTGTTGGATGGCAAAATGTCGAGGGGAAAGTAACGCAAGGTGTGTAGCGCTCGAGTGAGCTGCAGTCGGGAAGAACGATATCCGCTACCGCCTCGGTGAACTCATTCTGATAAATATTGAACGAGAAGACAAAGTGGAACTTCTTCAGGAAGTTCTCTGTAACGTCCTCGGCATTCGCCATGGTCATCACGGAGTTGGAGCCGAAGTTGATCATGATCTCCGGTTCGTAGTCGATCCCGAATTGCTTCCTGTACTTCTCCCAGTCGGGAGAACAGATTGTGAATGCGTTATAGATCGAACTAGGGAACATGTCCTGCAGGTCGAGCCTTGTCGGCGGCTTCGGCTCCCTCAAGGGGTAAGGCTTGTGGTCGTAGACCCACCCCTTCACGATCATCAATCCGTCAGGGCAGGCGTACGGAATGGTTTCAGGCTTGCCGGTGGCTGGATGTCCATGGCAGACAGGCGGCCCATGCCCCATGGCGCCGCCCGGCACATCCGCTGCCCCCACAACGTGATTGAGCATATCAATGGCCAGGCAGTTCCAGCCGGAGTTGACGTGCCCCTGGCTCCCGCGGAAGAAAATCGCAGCGACCGGCCTTAGCGGCAGCTCCTTGCCGTCAATTGTGATCGTGCTGCCGATCTGGGCGGCCTCTGCAAACTCTTTCGCTACGCGACGCAGTATCGATTCCGGGACGCTGGTGATTTTCTCCACTTTGTCCAGCGGGTAGTTCTTTTTCACATGCTCCTTGAGAAGCTGGAATGATGGTTGGCAGGTAGTGCCGTGTACATCAAAGGTTCCCTCCAGTGCGTAGTCCCGGATGGATTCATCGTCGAAAGTCTTGGCCCTGCCTTCAACCGGATCCCAAATGAGAGGCTTGTTTGTTGCGGGATCCCTCACGTAGTGCTGATCCGGCTTAATTAGATAAGGGGCATTGGTCTTCAGTTTGAGATAATGAGCATCCCAGACTTCGAGTTCGTTCAGGATGACGTTCAGCATCCCCAGGACAGCCGCTGCATCAGTTCCGACTCGGATTGGTACCCACTCTTCCGCCTTCGAGGCCTGTGTGGAGAGGTAAGGATCGAAGACCACAGCCTTCATCCCCCTCGCACGGGCGTCGGCGACCCATTGGGCACTCTGCAAAGCCGCATGTCCTGCGCCGTGACCCTTCGAGCAGCCGAAATAGAGCGTGTAATTGTTGTAGTTCCAATCCGGAATGATCGACCATGATGCGTGCGTGATGCCGTTCATGAAGTGGGCACCATTACCACACCAGAGCCCGCCTCCCGACACCCAGTAATTCTTGAAGCCAAACGCACGCATAAAAGCCGGAACCGCGAAACGGATCTCGCTGGTTTGCACGGTTGTGGCCTGGAAATAGCAGCCCCTCGGGTCTTTCACGTTCTTGAGTTTCGACACAATTGTGTCGATGGCTTCATCCCAGGATATCCGCTGCCACTTGGGGTCTTCATGCACTCCCTTCTTGGGATTAGTTCTCTTGACAGGATAATTCAGACGGTGCCGATCATAGAGTGTGTGCAACTGAGCAGTCCCCTTTGCACAGATTCGACCACTCCCGGCCGGCGTTTCAGGATTACCCTTAATGGCGACGACCACTCCGTCGACCACGTGGGCCATTATGCCGCACTGGCCATAGCACCCCCCACATGATGTGTGAACCCACTTATCTTCCTTGATGGTACTTTTTGCGCTCATAGTCTTTTCACCTTTACTCTCGTTAGGCCTTGCCCCTGAGAGGAAAGGCCGTTATCTTAATCACCCTTAAAGGGCGTGTCAAGAAATTCACTTGCGCCTGTCAGGAGGCTACATCAGGCGCACCCCTCCAATATCACTGATCATGGCGCCGTCAGGCGGCGCCTACGTCGGGAACTTCCTCAATTCCTTTCCCTTATAAACCGCCTGCGCAAAATTGATTCGGCGCATCTGCGTCTGGCTGGCGATCTCCTCGAAGTAATGCGCCGACAAGCCGGCCACGCGACCGTAGACAAACAGCGCCTTCGCCAGGTCGGTTGGCAGGCCCATGTCGGCAACGATCGCTCCGATGACGCCATCCACATTAATCGGCAGTGTCATGCCGCGCACCTTCTCAAAAAGGTCGCCCACGATTTTCGAAATGGCAATGCACGTTCCCGCGAGACCACTGCTTTCGGCCAACTTCCAGAGCACGTTGCGACGCGGGTCCTCAGTGTGAATGCGATGTCCCATGCCCTCGATTCGTTTGCCCGCCTTCATGTACTCGGTCAGCAGAGCGTGCGTCGCCTCGGTCTGGTCAATCCCCGCCTCCTCCGCCCTGGCCGCGCAAGCCCTGAAGAACGCCGCGGCCTTTGCGCCGGCTCCGCCGTGCACATCGGTGATTGCTCCAATGCCGCTGGCTATCGCCATCTCGTATGATGCTCGCACCGATCCGGCAATCACGGTCGCCTGCGCCGACGGGGGCGTCACGCCGTGGTCGACAGAGGCAACAATCATATGCTCGATCATCTTCGCCTGATTCGCATCGACCTTCATCTCACCGGTAACCGCCCGGTAGATGAAGTTTGAAAATGGTTCGTCGTCACTCGCTGCATCAAGGGCGGCTTCGGTCCCGAGAAGGTGCGCCAGATAACGCGCGAAGCGTCCCAGCGCGAAAATCATCTTGTTGACCGGACCATCCTTCCCGGTCTGGGGAATCGCCTGGATCTCCTTGTCCATCAGGAAACTCTTGGCGAGCGCTGCGGAGATGTCCTCCCCTTCGGACCTTTCGACCGGCGGTGCCGGAAGCTTTGCGGCAGCCTTGGCAGTCTTGGCATGCATTTTAAGGACTTCCTTCGATGGAAGCCCCAACTTGACCAGCAAGTGGGCCGTCTCAAGAAGCGTCGAGTTCGCGATAATCTCATCGAGGGGATAGCCGGAAATTAGCAGGCTGTTCGGCGCAACGCGCGTAACAAGGGTTCCCCAACTGGGCTTCTTGGGAGCCTGATCCCAGGTCGTTTTCATCTTGTCATAGTAGCGGGAGACATCGAAATAGGTCTTCCCATTAAGCTTGTCTTTGACCGCATCGATTAGATCAAACTGGTTGTTCACTACCGTCACACCGGCGCTTTCGAGCGCCTCCTTCTTGGACTTGAAAGTACCGAACACCTGTCCCGGAGCAACGATAGCCCCGGCGTGGCCCATGGTTTTTCCTTCGGGGGCGTGCGCACCGGTTATAAGCGCAACCAGAGGCTTGGGGTACTTCTCCGGGTGCGCTTTTATGTCCTCAGCCAGTAACTCTTCCTTGGACCCGCCTATCTCGCCGGCGATAACGACGATGTCCGTGTTTTCATAGTCCATTGCTACAGGCACAAGATCCTGGAAGGTGGAACCGTTCGCAGCGTCTCCGCCGATGCCCAGGACCGCGTTCTGGGCGATTCCCACGCTGGCCAGAGCGTCGGACATGTGATAGAGAATCGCTCCGCTGCGCGAGATGATTGTGACCCCGTGGGGCCCGGCCACACCTGGAGAGACCTCCTCGGGATAGAACACATCCGGGAGCATTCCGACCTTGATACCCTCTGGAGGGAAGATGACTCCGGGGGTGTTTCCACCGAAGAGCACAGTCTTGTGCTTGCGGCAGGCAGCGAGGATGTCCCGGACATCCCGCATGGGGATGCCCTCGGTGATGAGCATCACGAGAGGCACACCGTTCTCGATAACCTCCAGGGTCGCATCGCGCGCGCTCGAGTAGTGACGCCAGATGGACGCCGCAGCGATGTTCGGGTGCTCTTCAATGCATTCGGACACATTCCCGTAAACCGGGATTGTCTCATGCACGCGCTGGCCCGAGCGACCCGCGGCGACCCCGGCCGTGACAGTGGTTCCGAAATCGCGCATCAATCCCGCATGTCTCGTCCCCTGCCCCCCGAGACCCACGACCATCGTCTCAACCTCTTGCGTCTCTTCGATTTTCTCGACCAGGTCGGGACGTGCATACTTTATCAGGTGACAGAGCATTCCCTTGTGTGCAGGCACTCTTTGCATTTTGGTTCTCCCTTCTGGCGGGGACATCTTCTCTTCGAGTCGAATCGGTAGGATGTCCCCAATGATCCAGGTCTATTACTCGAACCCACATCAAGATGCGGGCTACCGAAGAAAGGACTTTATTACTTCGCCGCCATCGCGGTCTGTTGGGCTTTTACCTCGAAACCCTTGGCCAGAGCGTCCTTGATGACATCGGCCATGATTTTCTGGTTACCGACTATGATATCGAGGTCCTTCAGAACCTCAGGCGTCTCGGTCAGGGCTCTCTCAAGGGCCTCCCTGGCGCTTGGAAGATCGGTTCCGACCATTCTTCCGATCACCGGAAGCATGCGCATGCCCTTCTCGTGACGGTCGCGCAGGCACTTGATCAGGCCCCTGATGAAAATGTCGCAACTGGATATGCCTCCGAATCGGGAGGTGACCACGACATCAACGATCGGCTTGTCCATCAGCAGATGGAACATCTCTGCAACTCCGTCCAGCGGAGGTCCTCCGCCTGAGTCCATGAAATTGACCGGCACGACTTTGCCGTCGAAGAACCGATCACCGACATTCGCCACTTCATCGATCGAGAAAATCCCGTATCCGGCCCCGCCTGGGACAAGTCCCACATAGAGCTTGTCCGGATCCTTCTTTGCGTCCTCGGGAAGAAGGTCCACAAATTGGAAACCCGCATCCCGAGCGCGCTGCTCGTCCTTTGTCAGCTCAGACACATCGTGCCTGGCTTCTTTGATCCCCAGAAGCTCGAACAACGCTCCCTGACGGTAAAGAGCGTTATCATCGATAACGACCTTGGCGTCGGCGGCAATGGCTTTGTTGTCTTTGGTGATGATCAACGGGTTGATCTCGCCGACTTTGCAATCGAACTTCTGGAAGGTTGCGTAGAGCTTCGACAGGGCATCCTTCAATGACGCCTTGAGAGCTTCGTCGCCGCCAAGACCTTTCCTGAGAAACTCGGCGAACTCATTCGCCACATCTTCCGGCAGCTCGAGCTCGTTGCCGGGTATCTCTTTCTTCAGGATGGCCTCGGGTTTCTTCAGGGCCACCTGCTCGATATCCACCCCGCCTTCGGCGCTCACCATGAGAATCACGTTGAAAGTTCCCGGATTGGTGGTGACGCCGAGGTAACAGGCTCCGGCCTCCGAGGCCATCTCCTCCACAAGGAGCGAATCAACGGGATAGCCCTTGATGACCAGCCCGAGCATCTTCCCGGCCACCTTCTTCGCCTCGGCGAGGTCCTTGGCCTTCTTGATGCCCCCGGCTTTTCCGCGTCCGCCTATCAGGACATTCGATTTCAGCATGATAGGGAACTTGAGATCGAGCCCGTCCAGGTCAGCCGGGGAATGGATGACCCCGTACTGCCTGGGAACGACCAGATCCATGGTTTCAAAGATTTTCTTCGCTTCATATTCATACAATCGCATGGCTATGTCTCCTTTCAAACTGGAGCGCTAGAGCGCCGGATGCTTCCCCACGGTATTACTTTACCCCGGTTCCGGCTTCCCTCAAGGCTTTGACCGTAAAGGGAAGAAGTCCTCCGGCCTCGCGGATCGCCAGGATCTCCGGCGGAAGTTTCGGGAATGGAAATTTCTTGCCGCCGACCTCAATCCAGCCGGCCTTAGCATCGAGCTTGACCTCGTCGCCCTCTTTGTATGCCTCCACGGCATCCGGGGCCTCGATCAGAAGCAGCCCCTGGTTGATTGCAGCCCGGTAGAAAATCCTGGCATAGTCCTTGGCGACGACCGCCTGCACGCCAACAGCCTTAAAGCCCAGCACAGGCTGCTCCCTCGAGCTGCCGCACCCGAAGTTCTTGCCGGCGAATATCAGATCGCCCTCCTGCACATTCCCGGCGAACTCGGCGTCCAGGTCCTCGAGAAGGTGCGGCTTGATTTCCTCCGCGGTGCTGCAAGTGTAGGTGTACTTGCCGGGAAAAAGCATGTCAGTGTTGATGTCGTCACCGTATTTCCAGACCTTCATTGGCGCACCTCTTCATAGACTTCTCTTGGATCCGTCAGCTTGCCGGTAATGGCAGAAGCTGCAACAGTAGCGGGACTGGCGAGGTAAATCTCAGCCTCCTTGCAGCCCATCCGACCCTTGAAGTTGCGATTCGCGGTGCTGAGACATTTCTCACCCGGTGCGAGCACCCCCTGGTGCGCCCCAAGGCAAGGACCGCATCCGGGCGGCAGCACGATACCGCCCGAGGCGGACAGACGCGCGATGATGCCGCTGTCCAATGCCGCCTCGAATACATCTTTCGACGCCGGAAGGACAAGGAATCTCGTTCCGGCGGCCACTGTTTTGCCATCGAGAATATCGGCGGCTACCTTAAGATCGCTAAGCCTCCCATTAGTGCATGTGCCCAGCAGGAATTGATTGAACTCGAGTCCCTTCAACTCGCTGACCGGCTTAACATTGTCAACCTTGTGAGGTGCAGCGATCACCGGCTCGATCTTCCCAAGGTCATAGGTGAGCTCCCTTGTGTACTCCGCGTCCTCGTCGGCCCAAACCGCCTCATAGGAGCCCTCATCGATCCCGACGGAAGTCAAGTGAGCCTTCGTCTTCTCGTCCACGGGGAAGACGGCGATTTTGGCGCCCATCTCAACACCCATGTTTGCAATGGTGAAGCGCTCGTCGATCGAGAGCGACCCGATGTTGCCGTGAAACTCAACAGCCTGGTAACTTGCGCCGTCGGCGCCAATGTCACCAATGATTGTGAGCACCAGGTCCTTTGCTGCGACCGGCGACCGGAGTTCACCAGTTAGCACAACCTTGACGGTTTCCGGCACCCTCAACCACGTCTGTCCCCTGAGTATGAGCGCTGCGGCCTCCGTTCGGTCGACTCCCGTAGCGAAAACCCCGAGAGCCCCGTAGGAGCAAGTGTGCGAATCGCTCCCCACATTGATGTTCCCTGGCAGCGCCAGACCTTTCTCAACGACCACCTGATGGCAAACGCCAATTCCAACATCGAAGAAATTGCGAATGCCGTAAGTTTCAGCGAACTGCCTGGACGCCTGGTGGTTTATGGCTGTCTTCTCGCTCACAGCCGGGATCACATGGTCCAGAACAATCACCGGCATATCCGGACGAGCCACGCCGAACTCTTTCAACTCCGCACCGATCTTCCCGACAATAGCTGCGGTATTGTCGTGCGTCAGCAGGTGGTCAGGCTCCACCATGACTATCTGCCCCGGAACTACTTCCGCCTGGCCGGATTTTCTGGCAAGGATTTTTTCCGCGAATGTTTTTCCCATGGTCTAGCTCATCTCCGGGAATGCGTCACTTCAGGTTTCAGGAGTCCGTCTCTCTTGTAGATACCCATCTGTACCTCGGAGAACGGCTGCCCGGAAACCTCTCCTGACGGTGTCTTGATCTTTCCTGTCTTCAGGTCGACCTCTATCTTCTGGCCGTCCTGCAAATCACCTGAAACCAGGTCGGCCAGCATGATTGGGAACCCGCCATTGATTGCATTCCGTTCGTAGATTGCGCCGAACGACTCTGCAATGACCATCGAAACTCCGAGACTCCTGAAGCAGTCGACAGCCTGCTGCCGGGACGATCCGGCCCCGAAGTTCTTGCCGGTAACCACAATGTCTCCCGGCTTCGCTTTCTTGCTGAAATCCTCCCAGCCTTCAAGGTTGTCAAACGTGTATTGCCCCATCTCGTCGATGTCGGTAATAGCAAGGTACCTGTTGTGGTAGATCATGTCGGTGTCGATGTTGTCCTGCCGGATCACCCACACCCTGCCCTCGAAATGATCGGGTTTGGGTTGCACCTTGGCCGCTTCCTTAGGTGGAGCGGTTGGGGCTTTGGAGATTCCCGTTTGGAACAGAACCGACCGATCAGGGATTGCGTCGGCAAGAGCTATGACTCCAGCGACCGCGGAAGCGGCTGTGGTGGCGGGCGAGGCCAGGTACACTTCGCCCTTGCCCTGCTTGCCGGCAAAGTTCCGGTTACCTGTACTGATTGTGATCTCACCGGGACCGTTCTGGCCGATCTGTCCCGCAGCGCAACCCGCGCAACCCGCGTTGCCGACCAGCGCGCCGGCCTTCTTGAAGATGTCCATCAGACCCTCGTCGAGACATCGCTTCCAGATTTCATCGGTGGCCGGCACGATTTTGAGCACCACACCCGATGCCACCTTGCGGCCATCAAGAATCTCCGCGGCGGCTTTCATATCCTCAAACCGGCCGTTCGTGCAGGACCCGATGAACGCCGAACCGATCTTTGTCCCGGCGACGCTCGATGCCTCGACCACATCCTCAGGATGCCCCGGCCTTGACACAAGCGGCACAAGTCCGTCGATGTCGATCTCGATAGTCTTGTCATACTCGGCGTCCGGATCGGCGAACACAGGCTCAACCTTCCCGCCGCTTGCCTCACTGCAATACTTGATTACAGCATCGGTCGGCGGGAAGAGCGCGATTATGCCCCCCATCTCCGTAGCCATGGAGGCCATGGTGATTCTTCCGGCCAAGTCGAGTTTGTCTATCGCCGGT
>CBDUXL010000080.1:0-12158 GCA_965371155.1 uncultured bacterium
CTCTGGTCCGCACTGTTCATCGGGTCCGAACCGCGCGCGTCAGCAAGCGGACCTGTAGTCCGGGAATGCATTTCCCGGGATTGACTCAATTCTCACCGGGTTCCTTCTTGAGTGTATATCAACTGAACGGTTTCCTCTCCATGTTGTTGCAGGCCAAACATCCGCTGACGCCTGTGCATTTCCTTGAGTGATGGATGCACCATCCCGACCGCCTTGCATCCCATCCTGTGAGCGGCAACTAGCCCGGCTCTATATAAGGCCTTCAATGCCTCATCGGTTCCATCCATTATGGACAAAACCAGGAATTCCTGCCAGGGAACATGCCGGAACAGTGCGGCCCCAATCATCCGATCATTCTGAAACGCTTTGAGGAGGAGGCCCTGGTGCTGTGCTTCAATAAGATGTTTCCCCTGCAATTCGCGTGTATCCCACCAAGAGAAGAAGTATCCATCGACCGGTTTCAGCACCGAACATTGCTTCAGGTAGTCCAGAAGATCCATTCCATCGTCAGCGACCTCAACCTCAACTCCTTCAGCATTATCCGGGACGCCTGGAAGAGGATGCCAGGCGTGGCCAAGGCGGAAATGCTCCCGAAAGCCGAGCAATGCTGCCAGTCGCAGGCTTTCCTGAAATCCGGCGAGCGTTCCATATCGTACTGACTCCGCAACCCTCATCCTGAGTTCGCGCTCGATCGTCCGGACCAGGGCCAGAATGGCTTGAGCAACCTGGTGGGGCCTTGCACTGGGGTTTGACCTCAGACCTCTGAGATACCAGTCGCCCGGTTCCAGCTCGTACGCCTGCGCCATTGCGACCAACATCTCATCGGATGTCCCGGAGTAAGCTACCCATGTTTCCTGGACAGATGATGGTTCCAACCAGTCATCGATTACCAAAGGCAAGTAGTCCCAGTCGCCGAACAAGGGCTTAAACGATGTCAACACCGCCTCTTTGTCGCCGGGAGTGATCTTACGGGCTTTCATCTGAAGGGACTTCCGTTCTTGCCGAATTGCGCGATTGGAGTTCCTCTCGGGTCAGTATGAAGCTCGGGACATTGACTCCGTCCTCATTTAACCCGAACAGCCGTTGCCTTCGGTTCACTTCCTCCACTGAAAGGTGCATTATCATGATAGCATCACAACTCATATTGCCGGCGGACACAATAGCACTTCTGAACAGGGCCCGCAGCGCTTCATCAGTTCCCTCCATGATGGACAGGATAAGCGACGGCTGCCAGTCGTTTTTCCAATACATGGCAGCCCCAAGCATGCAATCATCCTCGACCGCTTTAATAAGGAGTCCTCTGGACAATGCGATTTCGAGGTATTCTTCCCGCAAAGGGCGCGTGTCCCACTCGGTGGAGAAATACCCATCCATCGCCTTTACTGCGTCGCTCTCGCTCAAGTACTTCAGAAGCTCATCCGCATCACTCGGAGCGATGATATCAATCCCCTCGACAGGATCGGGTGTCTTCGGCAGAGGATGCCAGCACATTACTTGTCGGAAATGTTCTCGAAACCCCATTACTTCAGCAAGCCGCAGGCTTTCGGGGAAGTAGTCGGAGGTTAGAAACCGGAGGGTCTGCATGCCTCTGTCAATCAGCTCTCTCTCGATCTCGCGCGCCAGGAGTACGATCCCCAGGCCAATAAGGGTTGCGCCGGCGCTCGGGTTGGATCTGAGCGCGCAGAGATACCAGTCGCCCGGCTCTATTTCGTATGCATGCGCCATGGCCACCAGCGTTTCATCGGATGTTCCGGAATCAACCACCCATGTTTCCTGGTTCGGTGAAGGCTCGAGCCACTCATCAATTACGAGCGGAAGGTAGTCCCAGCAGCCGAAGAGCGGCTTGAACGATGTCAACAGGGACTGCTTGTCGGACGCGGTGGCAGCGCGGACTCTCATCGGATCCTCGTTCTAATGGCGGGAAGCGCTTCTGTCGGCACGCTCAATGCGGCCCCAGGATACACCGACGCGAGCGATGATGCCAAACACTAGCTATCGCCTTTGATCGCGGTGATAGCCTCCTCAATGAAATACCTGGCTTGTCCGTCATGGTGTTTCATGGCACTGCCACTAGCATGCCCTGTCGGGTTTGCCCTCAATGAGCGCGCGCAGCATCTGAATTCGCCCCAGATGAACGGCACAATGGACGGTTGTGATGAAAAGCCAATGGGCCACGCTCATGTCGGACTCTGATGTCGGCGGCACCGTGTGGAAATCGTCATCCGCAAGAGATTCGATGTACCCATGGCTCTTCTCGCGCACGTTGCGCACCCAGTCCAGGACGCTTTCTACAGACTCAATCGAGTCGCGGGCGTCCTCGACGGAAGCCCAGTCCGGCCCGAAGACCTCGAATTGGGAAGGTATTATTTCCCCTTCAAGACCCTGCAGGAATCTCCCGATGTGAAACCGCTCCCGGTGCGCGATGTGTCCGACATGCCAAAGGATACAAAGAGCGTTCGGGTCGGGAATCCAGAAGAGCTGATCCTCTGTCAGGCCATCAATCTCTCTGAGCGGGTCGGCATACCAGAAACCTTTTCCATACAGGAAATGAGCGAGCTTTTTCCATTCAGACATGACATCCTCCGATCCTAACCATTTTCCATAGTAAACGGGCGTACGCGCTCCTCGACCGCCGGCTCGAGGTTCTCAAGGTCGGCGGGAACCACCAGAAACCAAACCTGGCCGCCAAGCCCGAAGCCGCCTGCAATCTCCGCATGCGTGTCGAAGAACTCGGGGAGCTCTCCCGGATCGATATCGGTGCCGTAGAAATCGTTGATCCAGGCCACATCATCCGGATCCATGACATCCTCGTGTATCACCACGATCCCCCCTGCCCGGTGCCGGACCATGAAATCATCTATGACCTCATCAGGGTGCAACCGGATTCGCTTTGCCAATTCCTGCGACAGGATTGTGTCGCAACGCACGAAGTATCGAGTGTATCGCTCGCGATCGGAGCCCTGAGCTGCTCCCGAGTAAACAACAAGGTCACCCTCACGGATAATTTCGCTCAGACTGCGTGCTTCGTACAGATACGGATTGTTCGCGGGGTCGCTGGCAGGCAGGAATTTGAGAAAGAAATTCGCGCTGAACAACGCTATTATGACCACGACGACCGGCCATGACCGGCGGAGGGTCGGCAGGCGCAGAGAGAAATGGCGTTCGAGTGCGGGCGCAAGGAAAAGCACCAGGCCGGGCATGTAGTAGACTCGGTAGTTGACCCAATCAGGCATGAACACGATTGTGAACAGCATGACAGGCAGCGCCGAGAGGAGCGCAAGGGTTTGTATGGCCGCACGCGGGCGCGAGCGTAGCCACTCAATCAGCGCTCTGATGCTTTCGATCGCCAGGAAAAGCAGCACTACGGCCTGGCCGATTCGCAAGATCAGCAGGGACAAACTCTGAGGTGAATCGAGTATCCCCCTCCAATCTCCGAAAAGCCCTTTCGCGTTGAATGCTCCGGCGATGTGCAACTCGATCGCGCCGCGCCATGTGCGCGTAATCGCGTCAATCGGTCCGCTCGCCCACCATCGCGGGTAATACACGTAGGAATGTTGCCAGCCAAGGAAATCCGACGGTGTACGGAGTCCCAACAGGACGACGCCGAGGAATACGAACAGGGCGCCTGAAACGACAAGGACTATCGCCAGGTATCCGATCAGGCTCATGATTCTGCGACGCATCGGGGTATGGTTTCGGAGGAACACAAATCCCGCCGGCAAGAGCAGAAGCATATTTATCTGGCTGGCGAAGATGGCGACGCCTGTCAGTAGACCGATCGAGACAATGTGCGCAGCTCGCAGGCCTTTTTTGGAATGTTCAAGAGCCAGGACCATGGCCAGTAGTGCAAGTATCTCAAGCGCCAGGGGGGTTGAATTCTGATTGGGTGTTGCGGAGAACCACCAGATGCCTGCCGAGAAAGCGAACAATCCCAGGCCGGAAAGGATGGTTGCGGTCGAAAGGCGTGCAGCGGACAGAACCAGCATCATCCCCATGCAGGCGAGAATGCCGAAAACAGTCGACCAGTCCGTCAGCAGGCGAAGCCCGGTCGTCCCGCTGCTCTCCCCTCCGAGCATGCGATAAACAACCTGCGGCAAAAGCGGGAATGCAGGATGATGCGGATGAACGTTCCAGTCGGGACTCGTTTCCAGCTCGTATGCCCAGCTCAAGCCGTCGGGAAAATAGCGGTGACATGGAAAACCAAAATATACAAACGCCGTCACCGCTGTCCCAATCAGCACTGGAACCAAAGCTCTCCGCCACCATGATTCGTGTCTCAGCCCGGCCACCGGATTCATTTTACCTGAACCACGTGCACGAATCACGGATTTCTTACGGGTACACCTGCATTTCGCGACGAAATGAGGTGTCCCCAAGTTTACTGATTCCGGTTTCCTTACGGGTACACCTGCATTTCGCGACGAAATGAGGTGTCCCCGTAATTTTTGCAAGCAGGTTTGTGATACACTTCTGAAACTATCTCCGACATTCGAGGTGCCACATGAGGCATTTTGCGTTTACTGCAATCATTCTGGTCGCTGTTCTCGTGCTTTCGTCCGGCTTGTCGGCGCGCGACTTCATCGTGGATGATTTCGATCCAGCCGACCCCGAGCAGACTGAGATGTACTCCCTTGCGCTCGAGGATCTCATGGATGAGCTTACGATAGTCGCGACGGAAGAGGACGGTGACGAGATCTTTGTCATTATGCCGTTTCCCATGGAGCTGATTGCCCTGGAGACCCAGTTTGCGATTCACGAGGGGAACATCATCGATCCGAATGAACTGGCGGACCTGATCGCGCAGGCGAACATGGACAAGCCCACCCAGAATTCCTTCGCGTTTGTGCTCGATGGCGAGCCGATGTGGGTCCGTCGAGAGGTCGCCATGTACTACACGCGGCTCAGCGGGGAACCCGACATGGTGCGGGTCCCGGTGGTTCCTGTGGGCGATCCGGTTGTGACTGAAGACGCGACAATGGTAACCGGATGGGCGATGATGGCGGCCGACGCGGATGAGTTGAGGGATTTCCTTGCGTCTCCGATGGTGGTGCTGGTGGTGGGAGATGAGGAGGAGTCGGTGACTCTCGATTGCGGTTTCTGGCGCCGATGGGTTTTGTTTGATTTGGGTGAGGAGGAGGATCCTGAAGCATTGCGGTTGGGGTGGGAGGCAGAGATGGACGCGGAGGAGGATGCAGAAAGGCAGGCGGTTGAGTAGTCACCAACCTTCGGGTTTCCGGATTTCTTCGCCCTCGGGATGGGGCATCCACATTTGATTCTATAAGTCTGTAGCCTGTGAATGCATTCCCAGGCTACGTTGCTGTGCACTCGCTCGAGCGCAAAGGCTTGTCGAAGAACGCCACAACCAGCCATCAAAATGATATAATTATTTATATTACTAGTTGGGAGGCCCCTCCTATGTCTCGAATTATTCTCTTTCTGGCGATCGTGGTTGCGATGGGGTCAATCGCATGTCTCGGCTGTCACAGCGATCCAACAAGCCCGGATCCAGGACTGTTGGCCGAACAGGACAACCAGCCCTCAGAATCAAGCAGCGGAACGCGCCACTCTCTTGGATTCTACTTCCTGGCCTTCGATGCCGCCAACGGCACGATTGAAGTGCTTTCCGGCAGGTCAACCGAATGGCACTTCAATCTTACAGGGGTCCTGAACGGGACGATGGGCGTCTCCGCAGCAATGGTTCCAGGCGAGTCGGATCCCGGAATCGGGTTGTTTGTGCTGGACATAACTCTTGCGCACCCGTTCGGCACGGAGCCTCAACTTGCCGGGTTCGACGTGAAGGGGATTCTGATTACTCCCGGCGCTCTGGTTATCGGACCACTTGTGCTTGCCGATGTCGACGAGACGCGCCTTGAAAACGCCGACGGCTACACCCGCTGGTGGAATCCGACCGAGTTCACCGAGCCGGGGATGCTCGGCTACACGGAAGGCAACCTCGCGCTTGGTCCCACGAGCGCCCTGACCGCAACAGTGAATCCGTACAAGCTATTTGCCGACATTCTCGGTGCGGAGGACGGGCTTGCACTCGTATCCGATGAGCCACTCGATAACAATGGGGGGCGTGCGGTTTTCACCGCAGGGAGCAGCAATACGCGTCGGTATCGAATCATATTCCCGATGGCTCCGGGGCCCCAGGTGATTTTTGGCTACGCGATCGATTGCGCCTGGAACCCGCCCGACCCGAATCCGCCGGACTGGATTCCGGATGATTTCCCAATCGAAGCCAACCAGCCTGAGGCCTACCGGGTTGACCTTGTGCCGACGGTGAACACGCTGTTCTACGACAGCGAGGAGGGTGTGGGCGGAGGCGTGCTGAGGCTTCAGATCGTCGTGCACGACTGGCAGGGACAGGCCGCAGGGGATATCCCCGGGGAGATCAGCGTCGTCAATGTTTTTGCCCCAGACCTCATGGCGAGTGGGGCCGATGGAGTCTTCCTAAGTAGCACACCGATAAAAGCAACCTATACAGCCGATCTCACCGACCTGGCTGTGCCTACGGAAGCCGGCGAGACATTGGTCATCTGCCGGATTGGGTCTTCTGATGGGACCACCTATCAGCAGACAGTAGCTCCTGCGCCTGATGTGCCTCTTTCCGCCTACCAGATCATTCCACTGGAGGTTCCCGATCCGGTGTGCTCAGCCGACAGCAATAACGTCTTCGCTGACGCAGTTGAAATGGGATTCGGTGAACTTGCGGCTGACCAAGTGTGCCACACGGATGACAGTTTAGACTATTACTATTTCAGTGTCCCGCTAGGCTTCGCACCGATCGGAGAAATTCGACTCTACAGCGCTCCGGACCTAATCAACTTGGCGTTGTATGATGAATCGGAGGACAAAATCGCCGATGTGCCTGCATCCGGTAGTCTGGCGGCTATTGACCTCGACAAGCTCAACCTGATGCCCGGGACCTACTTCCTCGAAGTCGAGGCAGGCGGCACTGATGCGGTCCTGCCCTATTTACTTGAACTCGATGCCGAGCTTCAGAATGTGGTGCCTGCCAGCCCGGTTGAGGTCACTCCCTCGACTTTGTTCGTTGATCCGGACTTCGTTTGGATTCACGACGATTATGCTTATCTAGTGGGCGATGGCATCTGGGTATACGACGTCAGCACTGCATTCAATCCTGTTCAGATTAGCTGGGATCTGGGAGTCAGGTTCGTTAGGTCCGCCTGTTTCTCCTATCCGTACTGTTACCTCATCCACTGGGTGTCCCCTGAATTTCAACTCGGCATGATCGATTTCAGCGATCCGTCGGCCCCGGTGCTGCATGAGGAAGTAATCCAACTGCCAAGCGACTTCGCAGACATCACCATGAACTCAACCCATCTGTACGTCGGGACAAGCGTGAGCCCGAACTCGGAAGTAATCGTCTACGATTACATCTCCGACCCGCTCAGCCCAATCGAGGTAGGCAGCGTAACTGTTCCCTACGAGCCCCAAATTCTGAGTCTTCTGGACCCCGAGGGCCCGGAAACCCATCTCGTGGTCGGAACCTGGGATGACATTTTCACCTTCGATGTGGAGAACCCACTCGCGATCACTGCGACCGGAACCTACAATTTCCCTGTGGGCGCGCCGCGGGACATCGCAACGTGGGAGGACTACATCTACGTCGGCCACGACGCGACGTCGGGCGGGGAAGGATGGCTCTACGTGTTGCAGCAGACCACGGTCCCGGACATACAGCAAAAGGGCATGGTTGATGTGCCGGGTGCAGCGAGGCACGTGGGAGTGAATTGGCCGTACGTCCACGTCGGGGACGGCGAAGCCGGATTGACAGTCTGCGATGTCACCACCCCGACCTCCCCCAGTGTTGCAAGCACCACCGGGCTTGTCTCCCGAGGGGGTCATCTCGCGGTTGAAGGAAACATCGTCTATATCATTCTGATGGACGCAGGATTGCAGGTGATGGATGTCTCAATGCCCGGCAACCCCAGCACCCTTTCGCGGCTACGTGTCGTGAACAATCCCGGCGCTATGCGTGTGAAAGACGACTACCTCATTGTCACTGAGTCCGAGATGTGGCACTACGCTATCAAGACGGTGGATATCTCTGAACCTTCTAATGCCCGTGTTGCCGGTGAGCATTTCCTGTCGGATAGTCCGAGGGCGTTGGACCTGCATGGCGACATACTCGCCACGAATACTCAAGGGAACTGGTGGCTCTTCGATGCATCGGACCCGCTTAGTATTTCCCTGATAAGCATAACGCCTGAGAGCGAGACGATTCGGGACCTGGCTGTATGGGGTGATGCAATCTATGTCGCGACGAATCTCCTGGGGACAGATAGTGTGCAGGTTTACGACATCAGCAACCCATCCGTGCCCATCTATAAGAACACCCTGGTACTGTCAACCTATCCCCGTGGCTTCGGCTTCCATAGCGACTTCATGTACATCACGACGACCCCAGGAGTCGAAGTGTACTCGCTTGCCGATCCCTTCAATCCTTCCTGGATCAACACCTACATCCTTGTGGACACCCGAAGGTCTCTTGTGCACGGTGACTTTCTCTACTTGATCACTCCCGATTCGCTGGAGATCGCGGATATCAGCACCCCATCTGCGCCCGTCCATATGGGCTCGACGGCGATTCTCACACCGAGTGAACTGACCAGGATCTCCGTGGAGGGGCTTTTCGCCTATCTTGCCGTTATGGACAATCCGACCTATTCGGCGTGGATCTGGCCGCCCGACGCCCCTGGACAGTTCGGCCTGATCTATACCAGCGGCGACGGCGGGGAAGATCTGATTGCTCACCAGGGATTTCTGTATCAGGCAACCGAGGACAGGGCGATTCGAATATTCGATCTCTATTGAATGTGCCAGGAAGTCCCCACACCACACACCACACCACAACCACACCACAAGTGGTGGGGTTCGTCGCGGAGTTTGTCGCGGGGTTGTGCCGGGGTTGTGGCGGGATCAATGATCAGAAATCGAACTCGCGGCCTTCCGATTGACTGAACGCTGTCTGGGCGCTGATATCTTCCTCATCCGCGAAGCGAGTGATGTCCTCGTCCTCGGCCGGGATGTAGAGGTCTCCCGGGATGCAGGCGGGGAGCGGGAACCTGAAGAACAAAGCCTGTGTGAATTTGGCGTGCTTCAACAGGATAGTACCACGAGGCACGGTTCCGAGGCGCGACTTCATTTCGGGTGTCAGCCAGCCGTAGATCTCATCCTTCAGCTCCGCGTAACCGGTTCGGCCGTACATGATCGTGGCCGAGTTGTCCACGATCTGCTTGTCGACTTCGGATGCGAACTGCTCGACACCGAACAATGTCAAACCGAGCGAACGACCTCGTGCCGCGATGTCGATCAGATCGGCCCGGATGTGCTCCTTGCCGCCCTCCCTGACCCTCGGAGCGAACTTGTTAAGCTCGTCGACGAACACGACGATGTTGTCAAAATCGGATCCCATGCGCTTTTCTTCCAGAAGCCTCTGCAGTTTCTTGAGAACCTTGTTAAATACAAGCCTCTGACCGCGCTCGTTGAGCTGCTGGAGATCGACAACGTAGATCGACCCGTTCTTCAGCTCCTGGAGCGGGATGTCGATCGGCTTCGTGCCGTCAACAGCAACCAGCCCGTCGTAGAATCCCCTCAAGCTCGACAGGTTCTTGACGCACTTGTAGAAAATGTGCTTCGGATGGCCATGCCAGTTGGTGTGGCGCGGGTCGTATGTCGAGCGGCGCTCCTCGGCGAGCCAGTGCATCAGGGAGTCGTAATCCGTGATGTCCTGCTTTTCGAGAACCGCCTGGATGTCGACCCATACCGCCTCGATCGAGTCGTCCCAGCTCGACGTATCGAATAACTGAGAGATATCGTCCTGAATATCAGCGATATCCCACACGAACGGTTCGACCTTTCCGTCCTTTCGGATCGATTTCACCCGGGCGGGGGTTCTTCGATCGAACGGTGCGAAGATGCGCACATCGTGGAAAGGCTCCGGATCGATGTTCATCAGGTCGTACATCTGCCGTGACTTGATGGCGAGAGTGGTGTCTTCCCATAGATAAGGGTTCGGCTTGTCGAAATAGAGCAGGTCCTTACCTTTGACGTTAAAGACCACGACCGCCATCTTTCGTCCGCGCTGCGAGCCGCAGTACTCGAAGATGGACTTGAGGATGAACTCGATGACCGACGTCTTGGTGGCGAGACCTGAAATACCCGAGACGTTCATATGAGCGCCCTCGGGCCCGAGCAGGAAGCTCTCGTCGATCAAAAGCGGCGTCATCTCCCCGTCGCCATTCTCGAAAACGCCCACCGGGATGCCCTTGTCCTCGCCCTTGTAGATGTCCATACCGAGGGCGAACTCGATTCCGGTCGATGTGGCGAAATACACATCCGAGCGCTCGACCGGACGGACACGGTCGGAGGTATTGATGATGATCTCTACCTTGCAGACAATGACCTCATTGATGTCGGTAGGCGGCTGGACCTCCGGGGAGCCGAAGTCGTGGCTGATGAAATCGGTGTTGAAGTCCTTGAGGTCCATCATGGCGTGCATCGCGATGATGGTCCCGAATGTGACCGTTCCGTCAGGCGCGACCGCCGCTACAAGATTGCCCAGCTCGACGGTATTGGCCTCCTTACTCAGCCAGAAATAGAACTCCGACGTGGTGTTTGGGTACATCGGCGTCGATACCGACCGCCCCAACACTCCATCCAGCAGGTTCAGGTACTTCCCATTCTCCTCGGTAATCATGGCTAGGCGGTGCTCCTTCCGAAGTATGTTGTTACCATTTTGGGTGGCGGAATCAAAGTGTCTATGTACTTGCCCGCATGTTGCAGGGCGAAAATGGTCTTGTCCCATCCTTGAGAATGAGGATCAACAGGAAACCTTTCCAACATCAGTATGCATGCCACATCCGATGCCCATGCTTCATCGGCCTGGCTGCCGTCAGGTTGTGTCCCCAGTTCGATCCTGATTAGCCCGAAGTCCGGATTGAATCCCGCATTCTCTCTGACTCTAAGATAGAAACAGGGAGGCTTGTCCCTGGTGTCCAGCGCGCTTCGTGCGTTGAATGGGCACGCCAGGACCTCGCTTGTGTCGCCCAGAACCTCGGCCACGGCGGGTACGAGACCGACAAGCCCGGGCGTGCCGGACGCCCCCTCGATCTCCGCGAGGCTTCCGTCGATTGCCACCAGAACGCCCTGCTCCCGTCCCTCACTGCAGGCCAGAAGCCCCTCTTCCTGCATCTCGCGCTGCACGCGCGCCGACTCACGGATCGCGGCGATCCTTCTTCCCTTGTATCCAGGTTCGGATGGCCTGGAGTGGATGATCTCGATTCCCTCCCGGTACCGTTCGACGACTTCGCTGGACTCAAGTCCGTCAAGATCGATGAGTATGAGATCGGCCTTGAGGGGGCGGGTGTAGGGAGTGAACTGACCATCCTCACGCTGGAGGATAACGCTCGCCACACTTGCGTAGTGCACCGGACGCACGTCGCCGTTCACTGAAATCTGCCCGACCAGGTATGTGCGAGAGCGACCGGTCTGGAACAATTGCAGCGCCATTGCCCGGCTCGGTCGATCGGGAACCTGGTAAAACTCGCCCCCTGCCGGACGGGGTTTGGCGGAAAGCAGATGATAGCGGTCTTCCTCGACTGTCGCTTCCGGTGCGAGTCCACCGCCCATCTCGCCGAGGAAACCCTTGATGAGTGACAATACGTTCTGCATGGAATGGTCCGTTCCGGAGGGAACTAGGCGCAACCCATAATACTACAAGAGCACGGCACGTTTATCAATAGCAACAGGCGTCGTGTAGCAGCAATGTGAGAATGTCCGCGTTGTGCAAGGTAGAAATGTCCGCCGAAATGGATGGAGGAGAACGGTTTTGCGGAGCAGAAAGGAAAGGGATCGTCTGAAGGTGATCCACGAGGGCAAATGAGTCCTACCAGCACCCGTCGGGCAGGTGCTTGGTCAGGAATGCGTTATAGCCTCCGTATGAACTATGTTCATCCGGATCGTCGTTGCAGGGTGGGTCGGTCGGAGCGAAATCGACGGTTGCCCGAAAAGAGCCCGTAACGCAGGCATTCCCAGAGCTGTCAGCAGCAACTCCAGAGCCAATATCATCCTCTCCCCCACCCCAGGTTCGCGCCCACAAGAAGTTACCCGATGAATCGAACTTGCTCAGG
>CBDUXL010000081.1:0-11993 GCA_965371155.1 uncultured bacterium
ATCTTCCTCGCGCTTGCCGTCGGTAAATACGGCATCTTCTACAAGGCGGTCTACGACATCGTTCCGTTTTTCGACAAGTTTCGAGCGCCCGATCGTTTCTGGTTTATCGCTGTTCTTGCAGGCAGTCTTCTGGCCGGCTACGGCCTGGATCGCATGCTTGCATCTGTGGAATCGGACAAACGTGTCGCGAGCCCGTTTGCAATGGGAATAGTCGCCCTGGTTTCCCTCCTCGCCGCGTTGTTCTGCATTGGGGCAATATATATGCCCTCTCTGAGGGCGATTTGGAACTCGGTCACCGATCCCCTGATCGCCACCCACTTTAATCCTGGGAGACTGCCGTTCGATCCCGCCATTCTGGAACGGTGGCAAGGCCATCTCCTGCTGGTTTTCCTGCATATGCTTGTGGTTGTGACTTGTTTTCATTATGCCTTTGCGCTTTTCGGGAAGAAGGGTCGAAGCGGCATGCTCGGCGGGGCGCTGGTCCTGATCGCGGTTGTGGACCTCTATGCGATGAGCTTCCAGGTGCCTGCGATGCGCACGACCGATACGTCCTTTTTCATGGAACCGCCACGTTCCGCCCGCGTCCTGATGGCGGACGGTGAACCGAACAGATTTCATGTGATCGGCAGGCTGGACTACGCACAGAGAATTTTCGGTTTCTCCGATACCGACGACCACACTCTCTGGTACAACGGCGGCGGGTCGAACGATATCGAGGATTACTTCGCCTTCCGGGAGGAGCTCTCACCCAACATATTTATGCACTGGCGTTTGCAGTCGGCGAACGGTTTCGCGAGCCTGTTCCTGGAACGGTACTTCGACCTGGAGGGTTCGGCGAATCGGCAGTTGCAGACATTGATTGAGAACGTCGATCGGGAGTATCTTCGAACACACAATTATCCGGGAGTTGAGGTGCCGATCTCCGAGTGGGCGGATCATACGCTTCTGATTGACTTGATGGCTGCCCGGTACGTGCTCACGCCTCACGATTTTGTCGATGATGAACGATTCAAGCTAATCGACGACGGACCGATGCGGGTTTACCACAACCGTCGCGCACTTCCCAGAGCCTGGATTGCCCGTCCCGAAAGGGTAGTCGGTGAAACACTCGAAACTCGTCATCGCATGGAAACAGGTGAACTCGATTGCAGGCAGGTCCTGATGCTCGATCCTCTCCCGCGCGCTCCAAGGGTTTTCAGAGAGGGGGCCGAGGGCACGGCGAATGCGAGGATAAGGCTCCCGAGCGGGTCGGGTGGTGCAAGCGCTCGTGGGGGCGCGATTGTGGATGAGAAGGTGTCGATCGACGTGTACACCCCCCAGCCTGCGTACCTGGTGCTCGCCGACACATTTTATCCGGGTTGGTTCGCGGAAGTCGACAATCAACCGGTGGACATCTTCCGCGCATTCACGTATTTCCGCGCGATTGAGATACCTGCGGGTGAGCATCTGGTGCAGTTCTATTACCGTCCTCAGAGCGTCACGTTGGGTAATTTGCTGTCAGGCATTACCCTGATTACCATTCTGATCCTCCTGTTCGCGCAGGCCTTTCTGTTTGTCAAACCGCAGAGGAGTTCGAAAGAGTAGGACTAAGGGGATCATCGACAGAAGGTCAGATTGCGTTCCCCCGGCATTCTTTTACTGCATCTTCCCCGATTCCGTTTCCCTTGTCTTCTCGATTTGCCTTAGCAGGTCTTTCCTTGAAAATGGCTTGCTGATATAGCCTTCGGCACCTGCTTCGATCGCCTGCTCGACCTCCTCTTCCGAAATCTTTCCCGACAGAAAGATGACGCGGATGTCGCATGTTGAATGGTCGGATTTCAGGTCTGCCAGCAAAGTCAGCCCGTCGGTTCCGGGCATCATCCAGTCCAGCAAAATCAAATCAACGGATTGCCCGGCGACAGCACCCAGTCCTTCGCTTGCGTTTCTCGCGGTCAATGTTTCGTGGCGATCCTTCAGCATGAGCCTTACGAGGTCCAGCACGATAGGATCATCATCGATTACCAGCACTCGCATCGATTCCCCCTCCTGCTTCTCTCGCGGGCAACAGCGTACACACAACTGCTGCCGACAGGATTATCCGGACAGATATCAGATACTGCTAACAGTCCACATCGACTCTCGGGTCAGTATGAGAGTCGGAACTTCGGCGACTCTCGTTCGACAGTGTTAGAAGTTCCCGAAAAGCGTTGACAGAAAACAATCAACAGATTCGTGGACACCACAGAAAGCAAGTGGTAATAAGTTTAGTAGTGTAAGAGTGCGAAAAAAGCGAGCGATTCCTCTACAACTTAATATACCAGCTTTTCCTGGATCGGCAAGACTGATTCCAAAGTTTGCTCAAAAAAAAGGGTTGGGTAACGCGCAGGATCGCATAAATGCCTTCACACGATAATGCGCTTGGGGTATGATTGTCGCAACCAATGCGACCCGCGGCCTGTCATTTCATATGGACAAAGCCGGGAGGCCTGTATGCCCGCTGAAATCACATACGTACCCACAGCAGAACATCGGATCAAGATGGGGATATCAACGGAGATCGTCAAGGATCTCGCTCGCCGTCTTCGGGAACGCGAGTTGCCCGCGTGCTTCGTGAGACGAGAGCACGGGAGGTCACTCAAGGCTGCCACCGACGCGTGCAGGATTCTTCTTGAGAAGGGAATACTCCCCGTTGTTGAGCTGTATCCCGGCGACACTGCCGGCCCTCTCCGGATTCTGGAGGAGACATGCAGTGTCGGTGTTCTGCTTCTCAAGTGGGTGGACGGCGAACCCGAGTTCGATAAGGCGGAGTTGATGGAAACGCTGGATGGCACGGGACGTCATCGCCTTCCCCTTGACCTGTATGTGGATCCGGGCAAGGTTGCTCCGAAAGGGAGGGCGTTCAAGTCGTTTCTGTCCGAACTCAACAAGCTTGCGCTGAAGTACGGGCACATGCAGGGCGTAAGGCTTGTCGCAACACCACCAGGGGATGAGAAAGAGTCCGGAAAGGGCGGTGACGAAGTTTTCAAGCCGATACTGGACGCCTGCCCGAAAGCGCTCGCGTCGGTGACACCGGATTTGTGGACCAAGTGGGAGGCGATCAGACGAATCAGCCGAGACCTCGGAGGTGTGATCTTTCCCGCATGCGAAAAGGAGGACGTTTCAAGTTACGCTGATCCTGTAAGCGCCGTGAAATATGTGGCCAAGACCCTGCGCATCTCGGTTGTACCACGCTTGCCCCTGACCCCTCGGCTTTACAGGCTTGGCTGGTTTTCGTTTGAAGTGGGGAAGGTTCTGGATGCATGGGTGGACCGCAAAGCGTACCGGCCATACGCCGAACGACCCGGATGGCTGGAATACTAGACTATCCCGCGTTTGACCACTATCAAGACGGTTAGTACAATTCAAATGAGCCACGGGAGAGTCTCCCAGGCATTTTGCTATGTCCGTAGATCTTCACAGCCATTCAACCGCAAGTGATGGTTCGTTTTCGCCTTCCGATCTGGCGCGTGCGTTCGCCGCCGCCGGCATCAGGATCGTGGGTTTGACCGATCACGACACGATGGGCGGTGTTCCGGAGTTCCTGGCGGCATGCGACGAGATCGGCATCGTCGGTATCGGCGGGATTGAATTCTCGACCCTGTTTCGGGGGGCCGAGGTGCATCTTCTGGGGTATGGGCTTCCGCTTGATGATCCCTGCTGTTCCGATTTTCTGGAGCGTCATTCCGACTACTTGAGAGGCCGGTTCGAGGAAATCCTGAGAAAACTCGCATCTTTCGGTTATGAACTGGAGAGTGAGCACGTCTATCGCATAAGTGGTGGGAACCCACCGATGCCGACCCACTTGCTCATGGCGCTTGGAGAAAAAGGCATGCTCTCAAATGTTGGGGAGGCTGTCAATTTCTTCTGGGAGTACCTGGCGACAGATGAAAAAGCCTGGGTGCCGCACGAGACTCCTGTGGAGGCGCCTCTTCGCATGTTGAATGAGGTCGGGGCGATAGCCCTGGTTGCGCATCCGGTGCGTTATCCCGGCATCGAATTGATGCTCGAGATTCTGGACATGGGCGCCGATGGTTTTGAGCTTTACTACCCTGAACAGACCGGGAGCGTTTTCCAGGAACTACAGGCAATTGCCTCGAAGCGTGGCTGCCTTGTGAGCGGCGGATGCGATTTCCATGGCGCTTTCTCGGAAAGACGGATCGGGGAAATCGAGGTCCCGTTCAGTGTGGCCGAGGGACTTTTTGAGGCAATTGGCGCGGAGCTTCCTCTAGCGCCTGGATCAAAGGGAGGGGAGAAATGAAAGTTGCGTTCATCGGCACTGACGAAATAGCTGATGTTGCCCTTCGCGCGGTTTCCGAAAGTCGGCATGAGATTGTTCTGGTCATTACTCAACCCGATCGTCCCAGGGGACGGGGCAGGAAGATTGCTCCCGGGATAGTCAAGGTCACTGCGGAGGAGTTGGGTTTTCCGGTAATGCAACCGGAATCGATCCGGGAGGCCCGGGTGAAAGAGAGGCTTGAGGAGACAGCGCCGGATATCCTCACGGTGGTCAGCTACGGGGAGTATATCCCTCGGTCAATCTATGAAGCGCCGCCATATAGGGCAATCAACGTGCATCCATCACTTCTGCCCCGCTGGCGAGGCGCTGCGCCGGTACGCTACGCCCTGTTGGCGGGAGATGAGGTCACCGGGGTGACTATCCAGTACATTCACAAGCGCATGGACGCGGGCGATATCCTGCTCCAGGAGAAAGTTCCAATCGAACCTGGTGACGATCATGGCAGTCTATCCGGGAAGCTTCATCCAATCGGGGCTCGTCTATTGGTGACGGCGCTGGATGGCCTGGAAAGTAGCGTCATTTCTCCGGTTCCCCAGGACCCGGACAACGTAACTCGCGCACCCAAGATTACCAAGGAGGATCCCTGGATCGACTGGACAGAACCCGCGCGACAGATCAGAAACCGGATCAGGGCGTTCTCGCCGGATATCGGCGCGAGAGCCAAATTCAGAGACAAAGACTGCAAGATTCTTGGTGTCCACCCGGAAATATCACAGCTCATTGAATCGACCGAGCCCGGAGCTATCGTGGAGCCGACCAAAGAGGGCCCCAGGGTGGCCTGCTCTGATGGCATTCTCACGATTACGAGATTGCAGCCCGCGGGGAAGAAGGCGCTCGATGGCCGCAGCTTTGTGAACGGATACCGTCCGGAAATCGGAGAGTGTTTTGAGGGTATCCGGAGAGGAACGGAGGTTTGACAAAGGACCTCGTAAAAAGGAAACGGCCGAGGAGGTCGATCGGAAGCCGATCCACATCCAGGCGACGCGTCCGGAAAACCTCCGCCCAACGGCGTGACAAGCCCTCCGGCGGCAAATCCAGACTGGTATCCAGTCGCATGGACACCGGGTTGGGCCCCACACCGGAGGAGCGACGTCGCGAAACGCGGGCCGTCCTGGCCATGCTTTGGCTCAGTGTCCTGGCGTTTCTGCTGATGTCGTCCGGTGTGCTCGCATATCAATTCTGGTCGTTTGTTGAAGGACATAAAGAGGAGACGAGAGTCCCGAATATTATCGGTGCGGGCTATGCGGACGCCGCGCTCACACTGGAAGAGGCGGGACTGCTTCTGAAAATCAGGTCTGAGGCTTACGATGATGAAGTCGAGGCCGACATCATAACCGCTCAGCTTCCGGCAGAAGGGTGCAGTGTCAAGATCGGGCGTGAGGTGATGGTGGACATCTCGCTCGGGTCCCGCACGCTGACGACCCCCAACGTCATCGGCCTGGACCGCCAGGAGGCCGTCGCGCAGTTGGAGACGCTCGGCGTGACCTACCATTTCCTTAACCCTCGATACTCCGATGTGGCACCTGCCGGGACGATTATCAACCAGAAACCGCAAGTCGGGGCGCCGATCGCACTTGGCGAGACAGTGGAGCTTGTCTGCTCGGCAGGACCTCTTAACAAGGCGATTGAGATGCCTCAGCTTGAGGGGCTTCCATATATCGATGCTCTCGCTGAAATAGAGGAAAACAGGCTCGTGCTTCGTCGAGTGAGCAGGATCTATCAGCCCGGCGCGAGAGAGGTTACGGTCTCAAGCCAATACCCGGTGCCGGGTTCGCAGGTTAGGCAGGGAAGCGAGGTGCTGCTGACGCTAAGGTGCCCGACATCGTACGAGTCGCTCGGGCAACGTTCCGTGAGGGTTTCCGTTTCGGTGCCGGAGGCTGTGGGCACCGTCAGGGTGAGGATCGTCGTTCAGGACCGACATCAAACGCGCGAGGTCTACGCTGCGGATCACACAGGACCCACGATCGTCGAGCAGCTCATAACCAGCTACGGAAGGACCACAGTTAAGGTATACTTCGATAATCGAATCGTTCGCGAGGAGAGCTTTTAGCATCCGATTAAGCCGAGACAGGAAAGAAAACCATGGTACTGATTTCTCCATCCATACTGGCTGCAGATCCAAGTGACCTTGGAGAGGCGGTGCGACTCGCCGATAGGGGCGGAGCCGACTGGATCCACCTCGACATCATGGACGGACACTTCGTGCCGAATCTCACTTACGGCCCTTGCGTAGTGAAAGCGCTCCGTCCGCACAGCAAGCTTCCGTTCGATGCACACCTGATGGTGAGCAACCCGGATGATCTGATTCCGGAGTTCCTCGAAGTTGGATGCGAGTATATCTCGGTTCACCAGGAAGCGTGTCGGCACCTCCATCGCACGCTGTCGATGATCCGGGACGGCGGGGGCAAGGCCGGCGTGGCGCTCAACCCCGCTACCCCGGTGGAATCTATTCTTGAAGTGCTCCCGCTGTTGGACCTGATCGTTGTTATGGGGGTGAATCCCGGTTTCGCCGGGCAGAAACATATCCCCGAGACAGCCGACAAGGTCAACCGCCTGTCGCAGTTGATTCACGATCGCGGGTGGGAAGGATATATCCAGGTGGATGGTGGCGTTTCGTCCGCCAATGCGGGTAGCCTCGTTCTAGCCGGTGTGGATTGCCTGGTCGCCGGCGTGGGAGCTTTCCGTAAGCGCAAGAGGGAGGAATCCTGCTATGAGAAGGACTATGGCGAGCAGGTGAAGGCAAACATGGAGGAAATCCGAATGGCGTGCAATGTGGCTATCGAGGAGGGCGTGGACTTGGTGTAGGGGAAAAGGTTGCCGGCTATTTGAATTCCTTTACAAGCTTCTGCAAACACTGAAGGCAGCGATGCAGACTCTCTGATGACCTGGACGCCACATCATGGCGCCATCCCTTTTGCGGGTCCTGAGAGAACTCCACCAAACGAGAAGAGTACGCGGGGCCCGTCTTTGCGCCGCTCCCTGGTCTCGGAACCATGTCCTCACGGATGGCACGACGACGGGATTTTCGCGCGAGATTGACCAGGGCTGCTTTTGGATCGTCCAAATCTTCCGGATTGCCTGGAATCCTTGATGCAGCAATGCTCAGGAACCCGGCGATGCGCTCGCGGTCGGCCAAGAGCCAGGATTCAATCTCTCGAACGGCGACACGGAAACACATGTATTCTGCCGGGTTTGGCAACCACGATTCAAGAAGAGGCGGTGGGCAGTCTGCATCGTCGAGGTCAACGATAATCAGCCAAGGGCCGTAACGTGCCGCCCAGTTGTAGCCGACCAGTCTTGGGCGCAAAAAATCTTTTCCGTGTTTGCCATAGACTACTCCCAATTCGGCTCCAACGTGCGACACAAGACGACCGGCAACTGCCTCGTCAACCATTCCCTCCACTGCACCTTTGAAGATGACTTTGTCTCTGACTAGCATCTCAGTCCAAAGCGAGCATTAATTGCCCAATGTCTTTGGGGCGAGTTAATGGAAGTAGAACATCTGCAGGGCTGGAGCCGCCGTCGATGAGTAGCTTTATTCCTTCCACCGTGCTTGCAGCTCGTACGGAGGTTCCTGAAGTACCTGGTTGTAGGATCAACAACTCGTCCAGTCCGAAGCCACGATCGTGGAGCATGTCGTTCGAGTGAGTGCTAATGAATATCTGCCTTCCGGTGCTTCGCTGCATCCGAGCGAACATTTGAGGTAAGACCCGGACCACTTCAGGATGTAAAGACATCTCAGGCTCCTCGAGGAGCAACGGTCCGCTGCCGTCGAGTGCAGCCCAAAGCAGGCCTAGAAGTCTCAGAGTACCGTCAGAGAAGCGTTCCTCATTTTGCCATTGTCCGTGGGGACGCCAATGCTCATGCAGACCCAGAAGATGCGGAGTGCCCCGGTCATCTCGCTCCAGTTTGAATTCCTTGAGCTGTGGCACTGCGAATCTCAGCGCCTTAAGAATCCGACGAAAGCGAGCCTTGCGAGTATTTTCCGGTGTCCGAGCGACTTGCTCGAGGAAGTCACCACCGAAAGGATCATTTATTTTTCCAACCGACCTATCGGGTTCCCGAACCAGTTGAGGCACGATGTGAAGGTAGCGCACCTTTGAGAAAAAATCAGCTATTTCCCGGAAGTCCCTATTAGCCTGGACCTGTTCCAGGTAGGTCTGCGATAATCGCAAAGGATCAACCTTGTCCTCCGGGGTGGGTCGAGTCTGAATTATCCTGCCGTCTTTGGAAACGGTTTCTTCTTTAATGTACTGCCTTCGCAGCTTGTCCTGGTTAAAGCGAATGTGGTATTCCCATGCTCTGGGATTTGCCTCGTTGCCTACGTGAACTCTGACCACAATGTCGGAATACCTTCGCGCCGCAAGGCATCGCAGGCTAGTGACATATCCTCTCGCTCTTACCGCTTCCTGGAATCCCCCGCCGACTGAAGCAATATCGCGCAAGAACCGAAAGACATCCAGGAAATTTGACTTCCCGGAAGCATTAGCCCCCACGAGGAATACCCGGCGTTGGAGATCGATGTCCACCTTTGCGAAGTTCCGCCAGTTCTCGAGATAAACATGCGTGAATCGGGATACCTTTGCTGGTGTTCTAGCCATCTGATGCAGCCTCCCTCGCTGCTGGTTCCTGTAACGCCATACCCGGCAGATCACGCCCGCCGGTTTGAAGGGCGCTCAGCACCATTATATCAACTCTCCCCTCAACTGGTGCTCCTGGGTGAAGTAACGCCTGACGCTGAGCCGCAAGCCCAGCGACAACGCAATCACCTTCCCTCCGACAATCATGAACATCACGATCAACTGGTAGCGCGCCGCGATCAGCGGATCGACTCCCGCCATCACTTGACCCGTCATTACGCCTGGAATCTGAATCAGACCTATAACCATCAGAGCGTTGATTGTGGGGATCATCGCGGCGGTAAACGCGGTGCGCATGCAGTCGGCGGCGGCGCGATCCGCTGTCGCGCCCATCGACAAGAGGCATTCGACGCGGTCTCGTTTGGATTCAAGCTCGCTCTTGAACCGTTCCGCCCCAAGAGAGAGTCCGTTAAGCGAGTTGCCGATCATCATGCCGCCCAGCGGAATCAGATATTGCGGCGTCAGCGCGATCGGATCGTGCATCGTGAGAACCGTTACGAAAGCAACCGCAAAGAACGTGGCGAGCGTAATGCTGATCCAGAGAACCACCAGCGCGCCTGGGTAGGGGCGTTTGATTCGGCCACGAGCGGTTTGTGCGGCAATGAGCGCCATTACCAGCAGGATTCCGGCTGTTATCCACATGGATTTGATCTCAAATATATAGACAAGAACGTAGCCGAGGATCACGAGCTGCAATACACATCGGAGGGTCCCGACCGCAAGGTCGCGCTGAATGCCGAATCCCTGGAAGTAGCTGAGTCCAATGGCGACCGCAATCAGCCCGAGGCCGATCATCACGTCAACCCACTCGACAATAATCATGTTGCCGTCCATATCTCATCCCCCTCATCAGGTGCCGCTGGATTCAACCACCCGGTCCCTTATTCTCAGGACCTTCCCGCTTATCATTCCGACCTCGTCGGGTCTGTGGCTCACCATGATAGCGGTGAGATTCCGGTCACGCTGGATTCGGGTGATCTGGTCAAGCAGCGCAGATGCGGCATCGGGATCAAGCGCGCTTGTGGGTTCATCCAGCAGGAGAACATCAGGGTTCAGCGCAAGCGCTCGCAGCAGATTCAACCGCTGGGCTTCGCCGACACTGAGATCAACCGCCTCGCGCGAAAAAATTTCCGCCGGGATCAGATTCAGCGATTTCAGTTCTTCTATTCTCTCAGAAATCTCCTCCGGCGAGTGCTTGCGATCCTTGCGAATCGTGAAAGGAACCTTCAGGTTTGCCTCGATTGATCCCGGGAATCTAACGGGCACCTGGGGGACCCATCCGATTCGCTTTCGAAGCTCCAGAACCGGATGCTCGCGGATGTCTTTCCCTTCAAAAAGGATTCTGCCCGATGAAATGTCCGCAAGGCGATTGAAAAGCCTGAGAAGCGTGGTCTTGCCGGCGCCGGACGGTCCGGTAATCACGGCGAAAACGCCTCGTTCGATTTCGAACGTAGCGTCCGTGAGAATTGCTGTCGGCTGATCGCCCGGATTCCTCGCGGAAGCGATGTACTGGACTTGCTTGAACTCGTAAATGGCGCTCATGTGGCGTTGAAATCGATGAGCTTCAGGCCCTTGAATTCACAGGGGCTGCGTCCGACAGGAAACGTGGCGGTGCGAATCCAGAACTCCCCCGTGACGGCGATGGTACCCTCGATCAGATGCCCGCCGATGACGCTGTAATCCTGCCTGCCGAGCATTATGTGAGCGTGAACGATCGGCGCGCCTTCGGACCAGGCAATATTCCCGACAAGACCGGTGATCTCGAAGTTCTCATCGAATACCTTCGTTAGGTACTCTTCGGCATTGAGATCGTACCAGCCTATTTCGACAGGTCGAGCAGCGCCGATGCCGGTAAGGAATCCCGACCTGATCTCGTGCTCCTTGACGTATTTCAGGAGCGATTCCATGATTCTCTCACCGCGATCCATGCGAACAAGGTGAAGGGTTGAGTCGTGCCTCGTGTCCATCGGTGTCTCCGTAGGGTCCTTTGTACGGAGGCGATGTTATCAGAGAGCGTGGTTAGGTGCAAAGGGGAAGGAATTCAAGGGAAAGCACAGGTCGTGAACATAAGAAAAACCGAGCCTTTCTGTTGCTGAGACTGCGGATGAGACCGGTGGCGCCTTCAAGCGCAGCATACGGACCAGTGGCGCCTACAAACGAGTCTTCGAGTTTGTAGGTGCATCGAATTACGGCGACTCTTAAACCAACCCCGCTCATCCGTAACGCACTATTATAAGAGACACCTACAAGTCCTTTCGAGCTGGAAGCTCAAAAGAACTTGTAGGCGCCACCAGCCTCCTTTGTCTCAAATGTCTGGATCATTTACTGTCCAGTCAAAAACTGTATGCGCAATGTCGTAACGATAACCAACGAACCGGTGGTTAAAACACACACCGCGGTGCGTTCCGTTGCCGAACTTGCAGGCAGCCGCATGGGAGGCGGAAAAGCGGCCCTGTACAGGTGGGTCGCAAACCATGATCCCGCCTCCACTGCCCACGCCGTCAGGCAGTAATCTGAGATACCTGTCCGATGTTATGCCTCCCCACTGCGCTAACTCGATGTATATCTTGCTACAGTCGATCAATGGGGTAGGCCACTCGTCGCAATCCGTGATCTCCTCGCCCATGTTCACCACGTGCCTGAAATAGTAGGCTTCCGGTTGGTTGGCGCTGATGGGGAAATCCTCAAACGGATTCGTCACCGGTGTTACCGTCGGCGGCTCCCAGCAGGCCTCGACCGCGTAGCCGGCAACGACGGACTGTCCGGGAGGCATCCAGATTGTGTATGTCCGCTGGACCAGGCCGTCGGTTAAGAAAATGTGCCGTTCTTCGTGCGTGTAGAAATCCAGGTATGCGTTCAGGTCGGCGTTGGGTACGCCGGAGGCGTATTTCCCCTCCCAATAGTTGAAAATGGGCAGGGTGCTCCCGGAGTCCCAATTCGGGGTCCACCGTGGAGTGTAGCCGTCAGGGTTGAGCACTTCGGGATCACCCATCTCGCGCCAGGAAATCCGGAAAAAGGGCGTGGGCAGCAGGTATTTG
>CBDUXL010000082.1:0-11944 GCA_965371155.1 uncultured bacterium
TGTCCAGCGTCTCGACAATCGTGTCTCCCGCGTAGAAAGCATTGCGAGTGTTGGCCGGATCATCGGTAATGTACCGCTTGAAGGGGTTCAAAGTTGCGTTGGGATAAGTGGGCGTCGACAGCTTTCCTGCAATGTAGCCCTGCAGTCCGCCCGCACCGCATCCTTCGGTTCCGGGGTTGTAGAGAGCCGTGTAGCCGTCGGGATTTATGAGGGCGCCGTCCCCAAGGTCGGGATCGGAAGTGTTATGCCCGCTGAGAGGGAAGTGCTGGCTTCCCGAGAACATCACAATACCCCGCACATCGAACCCCGTGAGATTCGGAGTGGGGAAAGGATGTCTTATTTGGAGATCAACAAGCAGCGTCCCGTGGTCCGAGATTGTAATGCCTACTATACTCAGGCAGTCGGTGCACGGGTGCTGCTCCAGCCAGGAGAGGACGTTCCAGTGTATGGACGCCGCCCGGTAGGGAATGATCTCAAACTCCCTGGTCGCGGGATCGACATATACCTGGTGATACATCCAGAGCTGGTGGCTGGATGAGAACGAGCGATCGGCATCCCAGCCGGACTCCCCCTGAGTCAGTTCCAGTTGGGTTTCCGAGCCCCTGTCGCCGACATCCGGAGCAACCGGCAACGATTGATTGCCTCCTCCCGCGCATCCGACCACGACAAACAGCGTGGTCAGAAACGCGGCAAGCTGAAGCAGATTGCGTGTTGTTATGAAATACACTCGCATTGCGTTTGGACCAACCTTCTTGGATTCAGAATGATCTGAGGGGAAAGAGGAACTAACCCATCCTTGCCCTCAGTAGAGGTTCCAAGCGGGAATGATAGAGAATATGCCGTTTTATGTCAATGCCGTATCGACGGTGCCGGCATAGGTGCATGCGATATAGCGGGGCAACCTGAAGGAATATCCGATATCGGATGAGATATCCTTTTCAATTCCTGTAACCACAATCAAAGGCGTATCTTAACCAGGGAACCCTACCAGTCCCCCGGCGCTGACCAGAAGGCGAGTTTGTCCGTGCCCGGGAAAAGCAGGTTGCGGTCCGACTCGTTGGCCTCGGGATTAATGGTCATGGATGGCCAGGTGTCCGCGTAAATGCTCGGCTCGTCGATGAGATTCATATTCATATCTCGCTTCTGGACTACCGCCATTCCACCGACCACAGCGTAGAGAACAATGTGGCAACCGTCATCTCCGCCCATGTGGTCGATCTCTATATCGGCGAAAGCTGAAGCGCCGGACCAGAGGCTCACTTCGTACTCTATCACGTCGCTGAACAGCTCATTTACTATACCGGTCATCACAGGGCTCCCGGTGGAGATGTCGTAGGTGGTGACGGCGCCGCGGAACTCAGCCCCAGTCCCACCTGCATCGGCTCTGAACACGTAGAGCATCTGCTCGAACCAGTTGATCGCGATGTCGAAGACGTCGGTGACATACCAACCGGGGACCTCAGCATAACTTCCACCGGAGTAGTAGTCCGGTGCGCCAACGAACTCCAAGCTGTTCAGGGTGATGAATTCAGAGCCCCGAAGCACCACCCACAGGTCGCCGTTGTAGTTGAAATCGACAGCCATGACTTGGCTACCCTCGAAGTAGAGTGTGCATAAGATAGCGGGATCAGGCAAGAAACTGGGATCGATCAGCTTGATCTCACTCGGGTTGTCGGACGTGACAAGCGCCACTTCAGAGCCGTAGGGCGAAGCATCCAGAGAGGTGACCATGATATTGTAGGGCACGTCGATGGAGTGCATCAGCACGGCATCATCGATCGGGTCGACGGAATCAACGTCGGCATCGAAGGAGATTAGTGACATGTCGCCGCCCTGGACTATGCCGCGTCCGGCGAGTACACCGGACTCGATGTAGGCGATGTCCACTCTCGGGAGCACGGAATAAGACCTCACCGAATACCCGTACATGCCATTGTCGACACCGCGGTTGACATTGAAAGTATGGATACCGGTCGGGCAAGCTGTGACGATGATCTCCAGAGGCTCATCCAGCGTAGCAGTACCTTCTTCGTCATCAGTCACCCGTAACTGGACGTAGTGCATGCCGGGTGTATCAAATGCATGCACGACCACTTCACCGGTTTCATCGAAGATCTCATTGTTGTCCCAGTCCCACTCATAAAGAACGATTTCCTGGCCATCACAGTCGTTATCGTAGGAATCAGAACCATCAAATGTCATAACTTTGAAGATTTCGGGAGTGTAAGTGCTGACCGATGCAACCGCGGTGGGAAGAGCGTTACTTACGGCAATTAACAATGGATCATCAAGCTCATCAGTTCCACCTTCATCATCGGTCACGCGGCACTGCACAGGATATATGTCCGGTTCGTCCCAGGAGTGAACAACCATCGAGCCAAACGCATCGTAGGTGCCGTCATCGTCCCAGTCCCATTCCCATTGCACGATCTCCTGGCCGCCGCAATCATTGTCGTACGATTCGGTGGCATCGAACGCGATTTCTTCGCACACGTACACTGAGTACTGCCCTGCGGAAGCAACCACAGTAGGGAGGGCGTTTTGCGTTTGTATTTCCAACGGTTCATCAAGCTCATCAGTCGCGTCTTCATCGTCAGTAACACGATATTGAACGAAAAACGTTCCCACAGCATCCCAGGTATGATAGACGTCATTCCCTTCCTCGTCGTAGACACCGTCGTTATCCCAGTCCCACTCATACTTTACAATGTCTCCGCCGTCGGGGTCATAAGAGCCGCAATCGGTAAAATGCACCGGTTCACAAACCGTCGGTGTTGTAGTGTCAGCCTCACCACACGCAATGGGGTCGAGGTTTGCAATGATATGCATTAGCAGGGGATCATCCAGAATATCAGTGCCGCCTTCGTCGTCGGTAACCCTTAGCTGGACCTCGTAATCCCCGGACTCCGCATAAGAATGCCCGGCATCGGGAACATCATACAAGTCATCAAACACGCCGTCGTTTTCCCAATCCCATTCCCATTGCACTATTGCCTGATCATCGCAATCATTGTCGTGAGAGTTTGAGCCGTCAAAACTTATCAGCTCCGCCGCGTAAGTGGTGTACTGCAGAGGCTCCGCATCTGCTGTCGGAAGCGCGTTTATGATCTCAACATTCATAGAGACATCAAGTTCGTCGGTTGCGCCGTCGTTATCAGTAACTCGGAACTGCACACAATATTCGCCGGGTTGATTCCAGGTGTGGTAAGCGTCACTGCCGACTTCATCGTACGTTCCATCGCATTCCCAGTCCCATTCGTACTTCAGGATACTCCCGCCGTCCGGATCGTATGACCCGTCATCGAAGAAATGTGCGGGTGCGCACACAATCTGGGGTTTCGGCTCCGAATCTGCAATGGCGATCGGATAGGCAAACTCAAACTCCTCCACCTCAGCCGTGTAAATCTGATAAGCGGTCAGATCAAGGTAATCCGGGGCCGTTTCGTTTTCGATGTCCTCGACACTGATCAGGCACGGGTACTCCTCAAGCGCAAGTCCCGCGTCGATTGAGATAACGGCCTCCCATCTGCTGAAAGCGGGGCCGCTTCCCGGCTCGTCCCAAGTGGCCGTCACTGTGTCGGCAAACAGTCCCGGGGCTTCCATGATCGGCGCCAAATGAGTGTCCTTGCCGCCCCAGTCGTAAACGTCGATAATCAGCTTCGTCGAGCCGCCGTAATTTGTCAGCCCCTGACCGATCTCCTCCTCCGCAACCGAGACCATCCATGGTTCCGGGCAATTGGCCTCGGGCGGAAATTCCGTCATCGGGTCCGTAACCGGCTTGTTGAGCGGCTCAGCCCAATTCGCATCAACGGCATACCCGAAAATGAATGGCCCGTCCGGCATGTCGATATCCAGAGTTTGGGTAATTGTCTCTGCGACATAGAACGCGTTACGAGTGTTGCCGGGATCGTCCGAAATATACCGCTTGAAGCCGTTTAGAGTCGCATCGGGATAAGGAATCGTTCCCATTTCTCCCTTGATATAGCCCTGCAATCCGCCCCCACCGGATCCTTCAGTTGCTGGGTTGTAAAGCGCAGTATAGCCGTCGGGATTTATAAGTGCTCCGTCGCCGGCCTCCGGATCGGAAGTATTGTGCCCGGATATGGGGAATTTCAGGCTCCCCGTGAACATCACGATGCCCCGCACGTCAAAGCCTGTAAGGTTGAGCACGGTGAAGGGATGTCTTAGCTGGAGATCGACAAGCAACGTCTCATGGTCGGAGGGCGTGATGTTCGTAATGCTGAGGCAGTCGGTACACGGTGCTTTCTCCAGCCAGGAGACGACGTTCAAGTGTACGGACGCCGATCGGTGCGGGATAATCTCAAACTCCCTGGTGGCGGGATCGACATACACCTGGCGGTACATCCAGAGCTGGTGGCTGGATGAGAGCGAGCGGTCGGCGTCCCAGCCTGACTCGCCACGAGTCAATTCCAGTCGGGACTCCACGCCCGGCGAATCTGAAGACCCGCTATCGATGTCCGGAACAACCGGGAGCGAACTGCCTCCTCCTCCCGCACATCCGACCACGACCAACAGCGTGATCAGAGCCGCGCCGAGTTGAAGTAAATTATGAGTCGCTCTTGTGCGCACTCGCATCGCCTCCGAAACCACCGTATACGGATATAGAATCTTCATAGGGGAACCAGGAACCAGACCGTGCAGCCCGAGGCAACGGGTTCCAGAATCAAATGATATAAAACAACGCAATGCATGTCAAGGCATTATGGGTTGGTTCGCTGTGCAGCCGGTCCAAACGACCAACTGGGAGCGCCTTCGTCTCTCTAGGACCGCGAGCGTCCCGCTCGTCTCGTTATCACAGGTTGTACACTCCATGCCGTCTTGGTAGCATACGCAGGTTTCTCCCGGGAGGGGAGGAGCGTCATTTTAGGAGCGGAACACAATGGACGTTGCCCTCGACGGCGAAACTATTTCTATCGATCAGGTTGCCGGTATTTCCCAGGAGGGCGGGACGCTCTCTCTTTCGGAAGGCGCACGGGAGAAGGTCAGGGCTGGTGAGGCGCTCATAAAGAAACTTGTCGACAGCGGCGAGGCTATTTACGGCGTAACAACGGGTATAGGCGAGTTCGCGCGCATCAGGATCGACCCGAAAATGGGCGGCGAGCTACAGCGCCGCATCATCTACTCCCACGCAGCCGGATGCGGCGGCTTTTTCGCGGAGGAGGTTGTCAAGGCCGCGATGGTCTCCCGCGCGAATGTCCTGGCAACCGGTCACACCGGCACTCGCGAGAGCACGGTCGACTTCTATCTCAAAATGTTCAATCGCGGCGTGGTGCCCGTGGTGAATGAAAAAGGTTCGGTGGGAACATCCGGCGACCTCAGCCCGCTCTCGCAGCTCGCCGAGGTCTGCCTGGGTGAGGGAGAGGCGTATGTCGACGGTGTCAGGATGTCCGGCGGAGAGGCTCTGAAAAAGGTCGGTCTGGAACCCCTCGAGCTTTCATATAAAGAAGGTCTGGGGCTGATAAACGGCTCGCAGATGATGACCGGCGAGGCGTGCTTGCAGCTCGTGGCCACGCGCAGGCTCATCAAGAACGCGATAATTGCCGCCGCGATGACCATCGACGCCCTTAAGGGAGTGCTCGGGGCATACCATCCCCTGCTTCATGCGGCTCGTCCGCACAAGGGCCAGATGACAGTCGCGCATTATCTCAACAGGGCCTTCGACCGCAGCGAAATAATGGCGGATAAGTCGGGCAAGGTGCAGGATGGGTACTCCATGCGATGCACACCGCAGGTACAGGGCCCAACCATAGATGTTTGGCACTTCGCGGTTGACTGGATCGAGCGCGAATTGAACTCCGCCGCCGATAATCCCCTGTTCTTCCCGGAGGAAGGCCTTCATCTTGCGGGCGGCAATTTTCACGGGCAGGGGATCGGTCTCGCGATCGATTACCTGACAATTGCAGTGGCCGAACTCGCCAATCTTTCCGAGCGTCACACAAACCGTCTCTTGAATCCGGCTCTTTCGGGGCTGCCGGACTTCCTGGTCGAGGGTCGAGGAATCAACTCGGGCCTGATGGTCGCGCAGTACACCGCCGCGAGCCTGGTAAGCGAGAACAAGGTGTTCTGTCATCCGGGAAGCGTCGACAGTATTTCTCTTTCAGCGGACCAGGAGGACCACGTGAGCATGGGACCCATATCGATCCGCAAGTTCAACGAGGTCCTGAAGAACGTCGCGAACGTGCTTGGCATCGAGATGATGTGCGCCGCGCAGGCGTTCGATTTCCGCGCCCCGCAGAAGCCGGGTAAGGGCACGAAAGTCGCCTACGAGGTGATTCGGAAATACGTCGAGCATCTCGAGGAGGATCGCGTGCTGTACCCGGACGTAATCAAGTGCGGCGAGTTGGTCTGGAGCGGAGAGGTTCTGGACGCGGTCGAGGCCGAGATCGGCGAGATCGACATCAGCCTGAATCACAAGTAGAGCAAGTCGTCATTTGTGCATTTTTGATCTTTCTTATGTCAACAACAGCTCGCTTTTTCCTCTGCATTACCCTTGTCGTTTACCTTTCGCTTCTCGGTATCGAAGGCGCCACCGGAGCCGAACAGGACACCACAGTCCATTCCTATGATGTTGTTGTCTATGGGGGAACCTCCGCAGGAGTTGCGGCTGCGGTCCAGGTTGCCCGAATGGGGAGTTCGGTCGTCGTTATCGAGCCCGGCCGGCATCTCGGAGGCATGAGCAGCTCGGGTCTAGGATCCACCGATATCGGAAACAAGGCTGCAATCGGTGGCATCTCATTCGAGTTCTATCGTCGCGTTTACTCCTATTACTATGGCGGTAGTTTAGATAATCCCGGCCAGTGGAAGCTTGAACCTCATGTAGCTGAGACGGTATTCAACGGCTTCGTAGAAGAGGAGAGCATACCCGTACTGTTTGGCGAACGACTCGACCTGGATTCCGGGGTGACAATGGATGGACGGCGGATCGAGTCTATCGCTTTGGAGTCCGGCTTGATCATAACGGGCACGGTATTTATCGATGCCACTTATGAGGGTGACCTGATGGCGAAGGCAGGTGTAAGCTACCATGTCGGCAGGGAAAGCAATTCAACATATGGAGAAATTCTTAACGGAGTTCAGATCGGTAGGGCGATTCACCACAACTTCGATTTGGCGGTTGATCCTTACCTCTGGGAGGGCGACAGGTCCAGTGGATTGCTGCCCGGAATTCACGAC
Organism: uncultured bacterium; assembly: GCA_965371155.1. Lineage (GTDB taxonomy): Bacteria > JAJVIF01 > JAJVIF01 > JAPKYR01 > JAPKYR01 > CBDUXL01. The sequence continues at coordinate 7,195 of CBDUXL010000082.1, forward strand.
TCGCATCCCGGCAGGGAAGGTTCCGGCGACCGCAGAATCCAGGCATATAACTTCCGTCTTTGCACGACCGACGTTCCGGCCAACAGTCGCCGCTGGGGCAGACCCGCTGGTTACGATCACAGGCGATATGAAATACTGCTTCGTTACTTTGACGCAGGTCTGACCTCGATTCCCCTCCTGATTGATTACGGCATACCCAACGGGAAAACCGATGTAAACAACAGAAACGGCTTCAGCACCGACAATATCGGGATGAATTACGATTACCCGGAGGGGGACTACGACACTCGCGAAGCCATCATCATAGACCATGAATTATATCAGAGAGGATTAATGTGGACCCTGGCCTATCATCCGCGTGTCCCCCTGGAGGTGCGCCTGGTTGTCAGGGAATGGGGGCTTGCCGAGGACGAGTTCGTCGATAACGACAATTGGCCGTATCAACTTTATGTTCGCGAGGCTCGACGCATGATCAGCGACTGCATGATGACCGAGCACAATTGCCGTGGAAATATTGTCGCTCCGGATTCAATTGGAATGGCGTCATACACCATGGATTCGCACAATGTGCAGCGCTATGTTGACGAAAATGGTCATGCTCGAAACGAGGGCGATATCCAGGTGGGCGGTTTCCCTCCTTATCCGATCAGCTACCGGTCAATCATTCCCTCGGGGGACGAATGCCGGAACCTGCTGGTGCCTGTCTGTCTGTCCGCATCGCATGTCGCATACGGATCAATCCGCATGGAGCCGGTTTTCATGGTCCTGGGCCAATCCGCAGGAACAGCCGCCGTCCTGGCGAATGAAGGAGCAACATCAGTTCAGGATGTGCGCTACGCCGCTCTCAGGCAGCAGCTACTGGACGACGGCCAAGTCCTTGAGGATTAAACAGTGCCACTTGCTTCCAGCAAGTGATTAACAAGTGCCATTTGCTTCCAGCAAATGATTGGCATGTGCCGTTTGCTTCCAGCAAACGGTCCTGAAAAAAAAACCTTCGACATACTCGCCGAAGGGGCCAATTCTTCAAACTGGTCGGGCAGCCGGGATTCGAACCCGGGACCCCTAGCCCCCCATGCTAGTGCGCTACCGGACTGCGCCACTGCCCGATCTGTCTCTATTATACCCTAATTGGGAAAAATGTTCCTGTTTGGTGCCGAGGGGCGGAATTGAACCGCCGACACGCGGATTTTCAGTCCGCTGCTCTACCAACTGAGCTACCTCGGCATGTCGCCGGCGTTCGGTGGAGAGAGTGGCGGGACGGACGGGATTTGAACCCGCGACCTCCAGATTGACAGTCTGGTATTCTAACCAGCTGAACTACCGCCCCGCGTTCTCCCCATTCACGAGCGGGCATCGGAGTATACCCGATAGATTTAACCTCCGCAAGACCCGCTATTTCATTAGATGCCCTGTATGTCGGATTGGTACCCCCAACGGGATTTGAACCCGTGTTGCCACCTTGAAAGAGTGGTGTCCTAGGCCTACCTAGACGATGGGGGCACGTCTGACAATCGTCGCGCGCCGGTTTTCAAGGAACAGTTCGCTTGGTTGCCGGAGTCATTTGGTAGGCCGTGCGGGATTCGAACCCGCGACACCCGGATTAAAAGTCCGGTGCTCTACCGACTGAGCTAACGGCCTTCGCTGCGCCCCAAATGCCCGGACGCAATCCTTTAAGATATCATCGGACAAAAGCTCTGTCAATTGAATTTGACTGAAAGTAGCAGCAATGTGAGAATGTCCGCCTTGTGCAAAGTAGAAATGTCCGCATACTAGGCGGATGGAAGAGAGGACAATTTCATTGAGCAGAAAAGAGCTGGATCGGCTTTCGCTGGTCCACGAGGGCAAAGGGGCTTTACCAGCAGCCGTCGGGCAGGTGCTTCGTCACGAATGCGTCATGTTTTCCATTTGCGGTGTGTTCATCCGGATTCTCGTTGCAGGGCGGATTAGTTGGAGCGAAATCGACTGTGCCCCAGAACCGGCCCGTAACGTAGACATTCCCTGAGCTGTCAGTGGCAACTCCATAGCCCTCATCAAACAAAGATCCACCCCAGGTCCGCGCCCAGACGATGTTACCCGATGAATCGAATTTGCTCGCGAAGACATCCCGATAACCTTTCGACGTGTGCGGATCACCGCCGTCGGGGTCGAAATCGACTGTCTCCTGGAAGTAGCCCGTAACGTAAACATTCGCTGAGCTGTCAACAGCAACTCCATAGCCCCAATCAGCGTCTGATCCACCCCAGGTCCGCGCCCACTCGAAGTTACCCAATGAATCGAATTTGCTCAGGAAAACATCCTGATGGCCATTCGAGCTGTACGCTTCCCCGCCGCTGGGGTCGAATTCGGCTATGCCCCCGAAAAAGCCCGTAACGTACACATTCCCAGAGCCGTCAGCAGCAACTCCATAGCCCCTTTCAGTGTCTGATCCACCCCAGGTCCGCGCCCACTCGAAGTTACCCAATGAATCGAATTTGCTTAGGAAGACTCCGGTGGAACCATACGAGGTGTGTGGATCACCGCCGCCGGGGTCGAAATCAACTGTCCCCCAGAAATCGCCCGTAACGTACACATTCCCAGAACCGTCAGCGGCAACTCCATAGCCACCATCCCCGTCATACCCACCCCAGGTCCGCGCCCACTCGAAGTTACCTGATGAATCGAACTTGCTGAGGAAGACATCTGAAGAACCATTCGACGTGTGCGGATCACCGCCGCCAGGGTCGAAATCGACCGTGCCCCAGAATTCGCCCGTAACGTAGACACTCCCCGAGCCGTCAATTGCGACTCCAGGACCTTCATCATGCGAGTCTGACCCACCCCAGGTCCGAGCCCACTTGTAGTTACCCGATGAATCGAATTTGCTCAGGAAGACATCTCTTCCCCCATTCGAGATGTGCGGATCCCCGCCGTCTGGATCGAAATCGACTGTGCCACTGAACATGCCCGTAAGATAGACATGCCCAGAACCGTCAACGGCAACTCCACAGCCACCATCCCCGTCCGACCCACCCCAGGTCCGCGCCCACTCGAAGTTACCCGATGAATCGAAGTTGCTGAGGAAGACATCTGAAGAACCATTCGACGTGTGCGGATCACCGCCGTCTGGGTCGAAATCGACTGTACCCCCGAAAGCGCCCGTAACGTAAACATTCCCGGGGCCGTCAGCAGCAACTCCATAGGCTGACCCATCCCAAGTCCGGGCCCAGCCGAAATCGCCGATGATTTCTACACTCAAGTCATACCGGAAGAAGGCCGCCAGGGGATCGCTTCCTGCCTCGTTGGGAACTCCTACATCGTTGCTATAGTCGAATCCTTCGTACTCCGCGATCACCCAGTACTCATTGCCCTTGGTCATTGTTACGTTGTCGGCGGGAATCTCTACGTGGTAGGTCGAGTAGTGATCGCCTCCACCGGTCGCAATCGCAGCGGGATCGAAGCTCGCTACAGCCGATAGCACTGTCGACTCGATGTAGATCGTCGACGGCTGATACTCCCACCCAAACAAGCTGATATCAAGGATCAGATCCCCGTAGCTTCCAGCAGAGTCAGGGTAATGAACGTCGCTGTTGTCGATAACATTGCACGCGACCGCCTCCGTCGCATTCGAAGGATGCACGGCTGCCCCCTCCCAGTCGGCGACAATCGCATAGCCAAACTCCATTTCCTTTGTATAAGGGAAGCGCAGATAGTAGTTTCGAGTGTTCGTTTCACCTGCGGCGAACACGCCGTGATCGCCAGTGGCCGTCAGGAACTCCCATAGATCCTGCTTGGCAGTGAGACCATCAGCGAAGTACCTGTACGGGCACAGCGTGGCGTCGCCATCGAAATCCGGGGACTCGAACACACCAAGCGTGTAGCCGAATAAACCGGGGGTGGTGAATTCGGTCGGATTGTACCAGCGCGTGTAACCGTCAGGTCCGCCGCCATCGCCGTCTACTGGATCGTCCAGCATATACTGATCTGTTCCCAAAACCGGATACGCAAGACTATTGCTGTAAGCGAGGGTACCGGAAGCATCGCCCATGAAAACACCCCGCACATCGTACCCGTTGTACTGGGGCATCCCGGGGAACGGATGCCTGAGTGTCACGTCGATATCGATGTCGACATAATCGGAACCGGGCACAATATTTTGAATCTGTAAGGTTAAGTTCGCGGGCGGGTTATTGACAAACCGCACGACATTTGCCGCGAACATCACCTGCCGGTTCGGAACCGCTTCGGCAGTCCGATTCTCGATGTCGACGTGGACATCATAGTAACCCCAAAGGTTGGTGTGGGTCGGCGCTGCGGGAGTTGACGCCGAGGTTAGCTCGTGATTTGCGGTAGGCGTTACAGGACTTCCGCCGGAGCAACCGATCGCGACGAATGCAGCAACGGCAAGCGTCGCCAGCAATGTCATCCTTCGATCCATGTCATGACCTCCTAAGGACCCAGGTTAAAACCTGGGCCACCGAGGTGGTTCTGTGAAGGTGATTGGTTTGCACTAGACCTGCCACCACAAACTATGTTATCAGCAGAAACGAGAATCCACAATACCGACTTGCTATAAAAAGAGCGAAAGCTGAACTTCCTGGAAGTGGTATGATTCTGAAAGGTTTCTCTTAGCCTGGACCGCGAGCGTCCCCGGGGCTGTTGAAAAAAGAACATAATCAGGGGAAAATCTGAGTGCCACCCTCAAGCGGAATGACGGCTTTAGCCGGAATGGAGCTTGTGGGTGATCTTCTGAAGACTGCAATCCGTTTATTCA
>CBDUXL010000083.1:0-11930 GCA_965371155.1 uncultured bacterium
CATCTTATATTTTATTATACTGCATGCTAATTCACCGGGACCTCCAGCTTCCCCTCTCGCTTATTTCCCAACCCGCCCCCCTGCGTGCGGTGACGCTCGCGGTCCCGTGTGAGAAAAATCAAATACGGACGCACCCGCCTTGCGGACAAAGGTGCCTGCGCTTCTGATTCCCTGTATAATGCCCTTAAATAGGTGACAGACTCACTCACCATATGCGTCATTCAGCGCGAGATCATTCCGAACGATCCCGCGAGCAACCTGCTCGGCACATTGAAAATGCTGGAAACATGCGCTGAGCAGGATGTCGACTTTTTCGTTCTCACCGAGCATTGGTCTACAGGTCTGCTCGATAGGACCGCCCCCGATAACACGGACCTGGCGGAGAACATCGACGGTCCTACGGTCGACGCACTCAGGGATTTCTGCCGTGAGGCCGGTGCGTATCTGCTCGCGGGAACCTTGCCCATCAGGTATGATTCCGGCCTTCGAAATACTGCATTGATGATTAATCCCGTCGGCAAGATCATTCTTGAATGCTCAAAAATTCACCTGTTCAAACCGATGGGCGAGACTCTGATCTATGAACCGGGCGACTGTCTCGGTGCTGCCGAGATTGCCGGGATAGGTGTCGGTGTGCTGATCTGCTACGATCTCCGCTTTCCGGCCCTGGCTCGTCGACTGGCGCATGCCGGATGCGAAGTTATCGCCGTTCCTGGTCTATGGCCTGAGGCTCGGATCTCCCACTGGGAAACGCTTCTACGGGCGCGCGCGATTGAGAATCAGGTCTGGATGATTGGCGCCAATGGCCTGGGAAGTCTGTCCGGAAGGTTCTTCCCCGGGCACTCGATGATCGTAAGTCCCTCTGGCGACGCCATTAACAAGCCCGAGATGCGGGAAAGCGCGATCGTGCGGAAGCTCGACATATCAAAACTCCGAAACCTCCGCCGTGAGCTTTGCCATATCGACGAGGAACGAGAGATTACCGAGGTTTTATGGAACGCCGGGGTGAACGAACCAAGGGGGGATACCGTCTAATCCGGAGAGAGCCCAAGGGACCCACCTCAGAGAGGCGGGGTACCCGTGCAGGCAGCTAGGTAGCCCAGGTCTTTGACCTGGGACTGAAAAGGAGAAAAAATGACCATCCAAACTCCCGAAATGGAAATCCCGCAGGCTGAAGTCGATGCTTTCAAAAGCGACTTCAAGAGAGTCCGCGAGGAGATACACAAGGTCATTGTCGGCCAGGAAGAGGTTGTCGAGGCGACGCTGATTACGATTCTCGCCGATGGCCACGCGCTTTTGGAGGGAGTCCCCGGCCTCGGAAAGACCCTTCTTATCAGCACACTCGCGAGAGTGCTGGACCTCCAGTTTCGGAGAATCCAATTCACCCCGGACCTGATGCCGGCCGACATTGTAGGCACGAACATCATTATGGAGCATGCCGACGGTAGCAAGTACTTCCAGTTCCAGAAGGGACCTGTGTTCACAAATATACTACTCGCCGACGAGATCAACCGCGCGACTCCGAAAACCCAGTCGGCACTTCTGGAGGCGATGCAGGAACGGCATGTCACCGCGGCGGGCACGACACACCTGCTCGATCCCCCGTTCTTCACTCTCGCTACGCAGAACCCTCTTGAAATGGAGGGAACCTACCCGCTGCCGGAAGCCCAGCTCGACAGGTTCATGTTCAAGATTATGGTTCCGTTCCCACCGGCGGATGATCTCGCTGAAATCCTGAACCGCACCACCGGCACGCACGTACCCGACCCGCAGAAAGTCATCGACGGCGCACGCATTAATCAGATGAAAGGGCTGGTCCGGAAGGTTCCTATCGCGCACCATGTCACGCATTACGCGGTCAGGCTCAATAACGCGACACATCCTGAGCTCGAGGGTTGCCCGTCGATGATAAAGAAATACGTCCGCTACGGGGCAAGCCCCCGAGGCGGACAGACCTTGGTTCTGGCCGGGAAGGTCGAAGCCCTGCTGAATGGTCGGTTCAATGTGGCGTTTGATGACATCCGTAAAGTCGCCATGTCCGCACTGAGGCACCGGGTGATTCTCAATTTCGAGGGTGAGGCGGAGGGAATCCAGACGGACGACATCGTCGCTATGTGCATCAAGGAAGTACCGGTTCGCGAAAAGGGCATGACGGTAGTAGAGGTGTAGGCCTTGTTGCGGCATTCGGTGCAAGGCCATACTACTTGATCTTAAAAGTGATTTAGCTTAGGTTAATGCACTCGCACCTGCCCGAACTGGTGGTAGATCAAGAGAAAACAGATGAAATTCCTAGTACGTTTCCTTTTGCTGATGTTCCTGGCGCTCACTTGCTCTCCAGTTTCATATGAGTATACCGGTCCGCTGCCTTTTACGAATATTATCCTGATCTGTGTTGACACACTCCGGGCTGACGCTGTTGGGTCTTATGGCTCTCCTGATGGAATGACGCCGAACCTTGATGAGTTTGCCGAGGAGTCGGTCAGGTTTGCGAATTGCGAATCCCCTTCCCCGTGGACCTTCCCTTCCTGCGCTGCAGTATTGACAGGGCTCTATCCCATCCAAACGGGAGCGAGTTATGAATCGAAGCACATGAGTGATTCCATAACCACCTTGGCCGAAATAATGAGAAGAGCAGGCTACGAGACTGTCGCCATTACCAACAACGGATGGTTATCTGAAGAAGTGGGCATGAGCCAGGGATACGTTACTCACATTGAAGAAACGCCCGACCATGAAGGCCGGGTACCATATACAATTGCCGAAAAACAATTCCGGACAGCGCTGGACTGGCTTGACAGCGCCGACCACGACCGTCCGTTTTATATGTATATCCATCTGATGGATATACATCTGCCGTACGCGCCGCCGGAACCATACCGGTCACGTTTTCGACAGGGCTCGGGACGGTACATTGAAGAATTTCATCCGGCGAATAACGAAGAAGTCATGAGTTTCGATCCCCCTGAAAACGAGAGGGAACAGGTGCACGGGCTTTATAACGGTTGTGTAGCCTACGAGGATTCCGAAATCGGCATCTTTCTGAACCGCCTGCGGGGCCGTGAATTATGGGATGATACTGCAGTTATTGTTTTCTCCGATCATGGCGAGGAATTCTGGGAACATGGAGATTACGAGCACGGCCACGCTCTTTACGAGGAGCTAACCCATGTTCCTTTGATTATGAAGGTGCCCGGACAGGAACCCGGTGTCCGTACGGAGCGGGTAAGCCTTATCGATATGACACCGACCATTCTCGGTATCGCAGGTATTGATGCCAGCGATGATCTTTTAGCGTATGATCTGTTTTCGGATGTTATTGATCCCGACCGCGTCATGTTCGCTGAGGGATGCAGGCGAAGATGAGAGCGAAAATCGGTCATTTCCGGCGACTGGAAGCTGATTATCGATTTTGAGAATAACCGTGAGCCTGAACTTTACAATCTTGCAAGCGATCCGGAAGAGCGAAATAATCTATTTGAAATCGAAACCGCAGTTGTGCGGGAACTTGCACAGGATATAACCGACTTTCTGGAGTTGGATCTTCTAGGCGACACTTCACCGCACGAACTTAGCCCGGAAGTGGAGGAGCAACTCAGGTCGCTTGGATATATTTAACCCCTAAGGTATTAGTCGTAGGAGAGGCTCGCGACATCGGACGTATTCAGTGTATTCTTGTTTTGGTTGAAGAAACCGCTCAGAATTACCGAGGCTTACGGTTGCCCGACCGTCTCGACGAAACACCTGATTTGTTCCTTCGTCAAATACATTGATCAATCGAACCTGTCCGGCCCGTCAATCCTTCACTCTTAGCATTAGAAATACAACAGCAGTTGTGGCCATAACGAAAGCGTAGCTGATCGTCGACGCGAGCGCCGCGCCTGAGATCGCCATCGGCGACCGGATGAGAAAGTAATTCAAAACTACGTTGATAACAAGCCCGACAAATGCAATCAGCGAAGTGACGATTGCGAGTTTCCTGTTGTAGACAAGGTGGGTGGACAGAACCCTGCTTACCGACCAGGTTATCACGCCGGGTATGAGAATCATCATCGGGACGACTGCTCCGGCGTACGGGAGGCCGTAGAGCTTGTGGACAATCGGATAAGCAAGGAACACCAATAGCAGCCCGGCCCCGGAACTGATCAGGATCTGGATGCGGAAGAGCTTCTTCGCAAGGTTGTAGCTTTCCCCGGCGTTCAATGAGCTTATTTTGTGAAGCGAGCCCAGGATAAGTCCGGTGTCGAGGAAGAACAGCATCTCCGCCCACCGGACGCTCACCGCGTAGACGCCGACCGATTCGGAGCCGAGCCAGTAGTTGATCATGAACTGATCGATCTTGAAGTGCATTATGTTGACGACAACGCCGAGATAGACGGCCAGCCCGTATTTCATGCACTTTCCTGCAAGCTGGTGGTTGTACTTCAGCGGGGCGCGATGCTTGTTCCTGAGAACTATGAAAACCACTATTGCGCCTACGGTGAGGATTGCGGCATTCAGAAGGATTACGTTGGTTACGTTCAGCGCGCCTGTCAGCCATAGCGTGACAACCACAACCATGTTTATGCACGCGAAATAGAAAGCGAACCTGAACGTAGTGACAGCCTCGTTGATGCCTGTCATTACATTGGTCCATATCAGGTGGTAGAACGCGAAAGCCGACAGAAAGAACGCGAGCAGTATTATCCAATCCTTGATGTTGGGCAGCAACTGCCTCCAGACCTGGAGTCCCAGTATGCCCACCGTACCTGCAATCAGTCCTGCTGCAATCGAGTACACAAGGCCGATACTGTGAATCTGCTCCAGAGGCTTGTTTCGGTTGGCGATATAGAAGAGGAGTCCGCTGCCGATCCCCAGCAGTCCGAAGTCACGAACGATGCTGATTGTGAGAGCATACAGATTGAGTATTCCCTTGTCCTCGGGTCCCAGTATTCGCGCTACAATAATCCCCGACACCAGCCCGACGGCTAGTCCAAGGAATTGGAAGATGTAGATTCTGAGGGCGTTGCCGGGGATAGATCCGCCTGCAAATCGCGATTTTATCTCGTCAAGCACGGTTTATGATCCGGTGAGTTCAATCAATTTCCGAAGGTTGGCTTCAGCTTCTTCCCTGAACATCCTGCTCAACGACTGTGAGTCGGTCTCGTCCGGCTTGAATAAAGCGTCGTGCAGGAGTTCTTTCAGTACCGAAATATCACCGGGCTCGAACAAAGTCATGCCCCTGGTTTCCCCCATATTTGTGGCGATTACCCGTGTCCCGCACAACAACGCTTCGACCCTCGACAGCCCGTAACTCTCATAATAGAAGGCCCGCACGAAAACATCGCTGTCCCTGAGAATTCTCATCGTGTCCGGATGTGGCATCTGCCTGTGAACCTCGATCCAGTCTCTTCCTTCGAGCAGTGATTCCTCGTATTCCCTGTCATTCGTGAACCCGGGATCGACGATCACAAATCCAATTCCGACACCGGTCTCATCACGAAGCATTTGAATGACGTCGGCGATATCCTTGAACCCATAGTCTCTTGTGAAGACGCCTATGGACGAAACGACTTTTCTTTCGGCCCGTTTATCATGTACGCTGCTGTCATCAGTCCCGATGTAGTCCACGGGAATCGGTAGCAGGCTGGCGATGACTTGGATGGGTTTCCTCACTTTGATGTCTGAAACCAACCATTCTCTCAATGCATCGTTGACAACAACGATCCGGTCAAACAAATATAGAGAGATCCTGAAAAGCATCCTTTGCTTCCACGAATAGCTCTTGTATCTCTCCGGAAGTGAACCATTATGGACTACCTTTATCCAGAACAGTTTCTTCCTGATCTTGGCAAAGAGGCACTTGAGAATTTTCCTGCCCTCAGGGAATTCAAGGCTGTAGGAGAATGAATCAAGGATGACAGATCGTGGTTTCAGGGCACTGATGCCGTCGAGCGACTCATCTGAGAAATTCCGATAACGTATATCCTGCTGTTTGAAACCGAGACCAAGAAGGGTATCGAAGATCGCGACGCCGCCATACGGAGGCGGAAGAGGCCCGAATATTACGATTTCTGTATGCTCGGCCATCTATCGATTCACTTTCTACCTGCAAGTCTCGCCGGCTACCCACCTGTCGTACCAGAGCACCAGATTGAGAATGCACCAGATCGGATGGGCGTAGTCTCGACTTCTCGTGCGATGCTTTTCCAGTAACCCCATCGCCCCCTCGAAATCGATCAACCCCTCTTCTCTCAGTGCGGTCGACTTGAACGCGGATTCTACTTTCCTGCCCAGGGAGCCGTGCAGCCATTCGCTGACCGGCGCGTCGAATCCCATTTTCGGTCGGTCGATTATCTCGTCCGGGATAAGCCCCCTGACTGCCTCCTTGAGTATGTATTTCTGGACGCCGTTCTTGATCCTCAATGAATCGGGGATGTTCATAGAGAACTCTACAATCTTGTGGTCGAGAAACGGAACGCGAGCTTCGATCGATGTCGACATCGTGATTTTATCGACGCGCATCAGAAGCAACTCCACCAGCCTCATCTTGAACTCGAGGTAGATCATCTGCTCTATGAAGCTCGCGGAAGGTTTCGCGCTGCGGATGGTTGAAAGATACTCATCGACCACCCCATAACTATCCAGTGCGACGAATCTTTGCGGCAGCCATCCGACAGGATCATCCATCATTCCGTCCACAAGCGCCTTGGAAGTCCATACATCACGATCGACGACTACCTCCTGCTTGAAAATCTCCGGGTAGCAGACCGCTCCGCCCCAGAAAAGCTCCCGATCCTGCCACGCCCGGTATGCAAGTTCCCTCCTTCCTCGCCAGCGTGTATTGAATGTGTTGACAGCGGAGGACAGGCCGTAAGCTGTCGCTCGAAAAATTTTGGGCATTCTCATAAGCGGTTGCCAATACTTCCTCCGCCACTCCAGGACTTGCATGTAGCCGTCATAGCCGAAAAACTGCTCATCCGCACCCTCTCCCACTTGTACAACAATCGTACCCGTGTCGCGAACCAGCTTGCTCACAAAATAAAGGGGCACGCAGACCCAGTCCGCGATCGGTTCATCCTGCGAGAGAACGAGCTGGTCGAGATAGCTCTGCATGTCATCCGAGTCAATAATGACCTCGTGATGTTCGGTCTTGAAAAGGTCACGAATCTGCCTGGCATACTCGAGTTCGTTGTAGGCAGGTTGGTCCTTGAAACCGACCGTGAATGTCTTCACCGGTTGATCCATGACCGCGTCCATGAGCGCGACATTCGTGGATGAGTCGATTCCACCAGAGAGAAACACACCAAACGGTACGTCCGACATCATGCGCTTCTCGATCGATTCAGCAAGAAGTCGCCTGATTTCCCCCTTGACCCAGGCCTCGTCGTTGTAGCGATCATCGTCAGGCGGAGGAACGACCACATCCCACCATTGCGTGCCTTTCACACTTGCACCGCGCTCCTCACCGGCGAACTGAATCTCAATATGGTGCCCTGCAGGGATCTTCCAAATCCCTTTGAACATCGTCAGAGGGGCAGGGGTGGTGAGGAAGGTGAGGTAGTGGTAGCAGGCGAGAGGATCGATTGCTGCTGAGATTGCCGGATGAGCAATGAGCGCCTTGATCTCGCTTGCGAAATAGCAGATGCCGTTCTGAAAAGTGTAGTAGAGGGGTTTTATGCCGATGCGGTCGCGCACGAGCCAGGCGCGATGTTCTTTCTCATCATAGAAGCAGAACGCGAACATGCCATCCAGTTTGTCGAGCGCATCGAGGCCCCATTGCATGAGACTGTGGAGGAGGGTTTCCGTATCCGAGCGCCCTGCGAACTCGTGGCCGAGATGCTCCAGCCGACGTCTTAGCGCGAGATGGTTGTAGATTTCGCCATTGTAGATGATATGGAACCGTCCCGATCGCGAGTGCATCGGCTGGCCGCCTGCGGCGGAGAGGTCAATGATTGAGAGGCGCGTGTGACCGAAACCGACACGTTCGTCCGGGGATCTCCAGACTCCCATGTCGTTCGGCCCGCGATGGCGGATTGCATTGGCCATGCGTTCGAGGTCGTGCTCGCGGATTTCCGCTCGCTGCCCGGTGTAATTAAGTATGCCGGCGATACCGCACATGGACGGGCACATCATAAGGGGGAGGAAATGAAGTGGCAAGGTAGTTCACGGCACTGCGGGCATCCAGCCCGCGGAAAAGGGCGGGAAGCATGTGCCCCTGCTGCTCAATGTTCGTAGGCGGTAAACGTCGCGAGGGTTGTCTCCACCAGGCTCGAGAGCTCAATCGGCGGACCCGTTTTTCCCTTGAGCCAATCGGAGAATGCGATAAGCTCCTCCCGATGGCCTTTCTGAGAGCCCCGATACTCGACAGTCTCCGGTCGATGCCCGGCGATTACCAGCCGCTTGAAGTCATCGACCACGTACGTCCATCCGCCTGCGTAAACCTCGATCCGCTCCTTTGGGTGCTCCTTCGCTCCAAGAGCTGTGTAGGTGATGTGCGCTATCGTGCCGTCTTCGTACACAAGCGAAAGCTGCATGTTGTCGTGAGCGAAATATTTGTGGCCTCCGGGCTTGATTGATGTGGATTTCACTTCGGCAAGTGTCGAATCCGCGAGAAACGTACAGACATCGATCATGTGGCAACCTTCTCCGACGATTCTTCCACCGCCTGCAGGTCCGTGTGTCCAGTGATCCTCCGGAAGGTAACCTGCGTTCACCGTGTAGACTATGACCAGTGGGTGGTTACGATCCTTCGTTTTCTCCCTGACTAACTGGACAGCCGGGCTGAACCTGCGATTGAAACCGACAAGGTAGGGAGTCTCACTGTCCTTGAGCACATTCACCAGCGCCTTGACCTCATCGCGCGAAATCCCCATCGGCTTCTCGCAGAAGACGGCTTTCCCGTTTTCCGCCGCCAATGTCGCAATAGAAGCGTGCCGGTCGTGAGGAGTGGAAATCAGGACAATATCGATGTCGGGATCCTTGCAGACCGCTTCGGAATCGGATGAACTCTTGATCGCCTTGAAGCGCATTGCGGCTTGCACTGCGGTGGGGCTGTGAATATCGCAGATCGTGTGGATTCTGAACCGGTCCTCCATGCGAATGAGGTTCGGGAGGTGGACCTCGGTTGCGAAACTGCCCGCTCCGATCAACCCGACGTTCAGCACGCCTTCTTTCCTTGGCACCGGATGGGGAACATGTTCGATTGTCCTTCCAAGAACATCCTCATCAGGTGCGTCCGGATAAGTCAGGACGACCAACAGCGGACGATCCTCGCTGCCCAGCGCCTCATATGCCTCGGTTGCTCGTTCAAGCGGGAAGGATGCGTTTATGAGTGGCTCAACTGCCACCTTCCCGTCAGCGACAAGCCTCAGATACTCCTCCATGTTGCGGTTTTCGGTCCAACGAACATATCCGACAGGATAATCGTGACCGCTTTCTTCATATTCTGCATCATATCGACCGGGACCATAGGATGTGCTGATCAGGACATCAAGCTCCTTCGGATACAGCTTGTTCCGGTCGATCGACAGGCCCACATCGCCGACAATCACCACCCGACCCTTTTTCCGGCACATATCGAGCGCCTGGTTCATCGGAGTGTCTGACCGTGTTGCGGCGGTAATCAACGCGAAATCGACTCCCACTCCGCCGGAAAACTTCATGGCTTCATCGACAGGATCCGCATCCCCGCTGATGATTGCAGCATCGCAGCCGAGTGCTCCAGCTTCCTCAACCCTTTTGGGCGAAAGATCGAACCCGATTACCCTGACACCACCGGCGCGAAGAATTTGGAGTGCAATCTGGCCGAGCAGACCGAGTCCGATAACCGCAGCGCACTCTCCTATTGTCGGATTCGCGCGCCTTACTCCCTGCATCGCGATCGCGCCCAGCGTGACACTTGCAGCCTCCCGGTCGGTAACATCATCCGGAATCGGCACTACAAGGTTCCGAGGGACACACACGACCTCGGCGTGGTTTGCATACATCGCGCCCGCCGCAGCGATCCGCTGCCCGCGTGAAATGTCGTCAACTCCCGCGCCGACTTCCAGAACCCGTCCCGCGAGTGAATACCCAGACGGGCTGCCTGCATCGAGCTTCCCTCGAACGGTCTCGAGAGTGCGCCCGATGCCCTGCGTAAGAAGCATGTCGATTCCGCGCTTCACGAGTTCGGGCTTGCGGCGGACCTTATCGGCAATGCTTTCTCCGGATGATGCTACAGAGGCAAGCTCAGTTCCCGCCGAGATGCAGCTCGCGAGCGTGCGAATCAGGACGAATCCGGGCCTTACCGGCGGCGCGGGGACATCGGTGATTTCAACCTGGCCTTTGCGTATGAGGAGTTGCTTCATTTTTTGCTTCTGGTCAGCAGAATGCCGACGGTGCCGGCGATCGGAGATCGCCGTTCCGAAGGCCTTTGCGTATGAGGAGTTCCTTCATTTTTTGCTTCTGGTCGGCAGAATGCCGACGGTGCCGGCGATCGGAGATCGCCGTTCCGAAGGCCTTTGCGTATGAGGAGTTCCTTCATTTTTTGCTTCTGGTCGGCTGAATGCCGACGGTGCCGGCGATCGGAGATCGCCGTTCCGAGTATCCTGAACCCAGCGTATAGACGGCAAATCCTGCATCGCGGAAAAGCTCCGCATCGAGGAAGTTCCGCGTATCGAGGAGCGTTCTTGCTCTCATATGCTTTCCGAGTTCCTCAGGCGAGAGGTAACGGAAGTCGGAATGGTCCGCGATCAAGAGAAGCAGGTCTGCATCGGTGACAGCTTCCTCAAGGGACGCGATCTCGTGGCCCACTCCGCCTTTGACATGTGGATCGTAAATTCTGAGTTCGACCTTGTCGCTCAACCCCGCGATTATTTCCAGCGCGGGTGATTCCCGAATATCGTCCACATTCCCTTTATAGCTGACACCGAAAAGTGCGACCCGTGGACGGCCTGAAACGCCGGAGAGAATGTCCAGTACCCGCCGGACCACCTTCGCCGGCTGGCCATCGTTGGTTTTTCGAGCGAGGTGAATCATCTTCGCCTCATCAGGGAATTTCTCCACGAGGAACCAGGGATCAACGGAGATGCAATGCCCTCCGACTCCGGGTCCGGGAAGATGGAAGCTAACCCTTGGATGCTTGTTGGCCAGCTCGATGACATCCCACGCTGACACGCCGAGTTTCTCGCAGATGTGACCAAGCTCATTTGCAAGGGCGATATTCACGTCGCGGAACGTGTTCTCCATGATCTTCGCCAGCTCGGCAGTGGTGCAATCCGTAAGAAAAATGGGGCCTTCCACGATTCCCCTGTAAAGCTCTTCCGTCACTTTTGCAGATTCAGGCGTGATCCCACCGATAATCCTGGCGTTCTCGATCAGCTCCTTCAATATGTGCCCTGGAAGCACTCTCTCAGGGCAGTGAGCGAGATGGACATCGACGCCGACTTTGAACCCGGCACCCGCGATCATCGGAGCGAGAAGGTCCCTCGTCGTTCCCGGCGGGCTTGTTGATTCCAGAATCACCAGGTTGCCCTTCTTGAGAAGTGGTACGATGCTTCGAGTGGCTTGTTGTACGGAAGACAGATCGCATTTCTTCTCAGAGTCAAGTGGTGTGGGGACGCAGATAATGAAAACATCGGCTGCTTCAGGTTTTAGCGCGGCGCGGAGGTTGCCCGACCCGACAGCAGCCCTTGCGAGCGTGAACAGCCCCGGCTCCTCGATATGAATCTCGCCGGAGTTGATGGTGTCCACAACTCGCTCGCTTACGTCCACGCCCAGGACACCGTGGCCGTGGGTCGCAAACAGGCTCGCCGTCGGAAGACCTATGTATCCCAAGCCGAGCACGCAGATGGATTTCATCGAATTTTCACCTCTTGCCTGGTACACGCATTATAGCTACCTTGAGAGTTGATTTGCAGCCCCCGGTTTCTGAATAGTCAATCCAGACTGCTTCCAGAGATTGACCTGCCAAG
>CBDUXL010000084.1:0-11927 GCA_965371155.1 uncultured bacterium
GCGGAGTTGACGAGCCGGAGCTGCTCAACCCCGATGGATACACACGCTGGCAGAACCCGGTCGAATTCGCTCCCGACGGCACTTTCTTCAATTTCGTACCCGGTGCTATCGGGAACCCGGACCTGGCTCTTTTCACAGCGACCATCAATGCGTACAAGTATTTCGCTGACGGGCTAGAGAAGGACCAGGATGTCAGCGAGTTCTTCGTCGATCCGAACAGTGTCGACCGTCGCGGGATATTCAGGCCCGGCAGCACAAACTTCAGGGAATACGACTTCAAGTTCACGATCGAAGGCGACGAGCCGCTTCTGATTTTTCAGTACGCGGTGATCGCGAGCTGGGTCGAGCCGGATACCGCGCTTACAGGCGATCCGGGCGTGCTGGATGTTCCCGGCGATTTCGCTTCCTCTGCAAACGCCGATGAGGCTTTCTTCATCAGTGTTACAGACAACTCGACGCTCTACTACGTCGGCGGTGAGGCCGGTGGGGACGTAATCCTGGAGCTTGAGGTTTTCGACTGGGGCTCCCACCTGTCGCCATTAACTGTGCCCGAAGAGATTTTCCAGATTGTCGTCGGGGGGCATCCGGATGTCATCCCCGGCGGTTACACAACTTTCGACCAAACCACACTTGCCGCGACCGCCACTCAGGGATCAACCGGCATCTCGTCGGTGTTCCAGGTGGAGATCGCGAACTGCACGCCTCAATCGGAGGCCGATGTGCCGCTCCTGATAACGGTCGAAAGCATGGCGCCGGATACATTCGACCCAGGCATCGGCTCCGCACCAACTGATGACCGGCTCGCGGGATATTTCCTCCACAAGGCGCCGGTCGGAGACGTGATCCCCTACGGGCTCGAAGTCCTCGATCCCAACGGCGGAGAAACACTCTATATGGCAATGAGCCACGAGATCACATGGGAACCGGGCCCCGGCGGGATAGCCGATGTAGCGATCGAGTGGTCGACCGATAATTTCGTCTCAGATATTCGGACGATCATCGACAGCACCGAAAACGACGGAAGCTACGAATGGAAACCCATTCCGGTTGAGGAAACAGACACCGCCAGGGTTCGCATCAGTGATGTGCTGGGAACAGACTCCGATACATCGGATGGTAATTTCTCAATCGCGCTTCCGGTTTGGCTGGCATTCGAGGACCAGCTTGTGATCGACAACAATGATCCTAACGTCAACATTGGAAACTACACCCATTCATGCGACGAGATCTCCCCTGCAATCTCGCAAGACACCGATGGGCACGTGCATGTGTTGTTTTACGGCATAAACGTGGGCTCCGTATCACGAGACGCCCAGGCTAAGTCGCTCGACGGCATATACTGGACCGGTTACGGCAGCTTCTGGAGCACTGGTGGTGTCAATTGGGGGCGGGCTGATTACAGCAAGATCGCTCCATCCCATAACGGTCTAAGCTGGGGTTGCACCAGTCTCTGGGGATACGGCTGGTACGCTGATGTCGACCGATTCACCGGCGGACCCGGTTACTACTGCTTTGACGGCGTGAGGTTCTCCTATAACACGCCGAGGTATCCGGAGATCGCCACGGATCCCGCGGGTTATATTTTCATGTTTGGCGACAACGGCCTATCCAACAGGATTGACTGGAAGAAAACCAATCAGCCAGGTTTCATTTGCAGTGGCTGCGCGGGCCAGGTCGGTCCTACATACAACCTTACCACCGATGGCATCATCAGCAAATCCCGATCCTGGGCGAGGCAGGACAATGCTCTCGCGCTAATTTATTACACCTCATCCGGCCAAATCCGACTGGCCGAGACCACCGACGCTCCCGCCAATGACACATGGGACACCAGCGAAGTCATCTGGACAGCAGGCTCTGACTACTCCTCTGTCCACACACCTGCAATCTGTGCGGACTCCACCGATCGGTTGTTCGCGTGCTGGGTTGCCCGGGAGAACGCATCGAGCGACTACCAGATTCTTGCGTCGATGCGCGAGGCGGTCGACGATCCCTGGTCCGATGCCGTTGTGGTGGCAACGGGCACAGGCGATTTCCACGATGTCCACATTTCTTCGGCCGTGGTCAGCCTGCCCACCGGCACCGACGAGGATGTGGCGGTTGTCGGATGGGAGAACGGCGATGAGGTCGGGTCAGCGATTTCACCGCTTGATCTTTTGGCTTTCCTTCCCTCGCAGGATGTGTCCGAACCCGGCGACACGACCAAGTCACCGGACGTGATGTGCATCTCGGATGCGTTCGGATACCAGTACGATGTGCTTTTCGCGTATTCGTGGGACGACTCAGGCAACTGGGACATCGCGCTCGTTAACTCAGACTTCGAAACACCGTAAGGCTTGACGCAAGGCAGCAATCATTGAGCCGCGCCGATGTGCGCGGCTTTTTCTTTAATCCTCGTGCCACTACCGGACAACCGGCAAGTGCGAAACGCGCTGGATGGCGATGAGCTGCGATTTGGCAGATAGCCACAATCGGCACACGCGTACCGCACCGGATCCATGTCCGTCTACCCTGCTAATCACCTCTCGAGATTCCCACTGCCGGAATCCACAATCCTATCAATCCTTTCCGTAACACTCCTGAGCCACCCGGAGCTTTCGTTCGGGTGACTTAAGACCAAAAAGAACAGAGCGTAGCAGATTATGATCGCCGCTAGAATCTTGTAAGAAAACGGATAAAAATCGAACGTTGGTATCAAGAACACCATACAATATGCCGCGAAGTACAATATCCATTCCAACGGCCTTGACAAACTCCCCAGCAGCACAAGAAAAGGGAATATCACCAGCACCAGATGATGCGCCCAAATTAGCGGTGACAGCAGTACCATCAGGAAAAGCAATACAACAAAACTGTTTAAGATGCTTGCGTTTCCCTGTCCCCCCTCATAGAACACTCTTCTCGACACTACCCGGACCATGAGCCAAACCGTCACCAGGGTCACGCCTGCCTTCACAGCCATAATCACGACTCTCATTGCCGGCAGTTTCACACCCAGGACTCCAGATGTTGCACGAACGAACGAATCAATGGAGTTGTCCCTGAACGTCGCTCCTTCAGTATTCAGAATTGATCCGATGTTCGTGAAATAGTATTGGTAACATTCAGCACCATTCAGAAGAATCGTTAGACCGGTAATGGCAGAGCTGATAAGAATGAACCAAATGAGCCATTTCCACTGCTTGGCCACAATGAACGCCAAGACTAGAACAAGCGGCGACGTTTTCATATGAAATGCGAGACTCAATGCCAACGCTGAAAGAAAAACGTTCTTCCCGGATAGGAGTAGGCTGAGGAGGATCAGATTGGCAATATGGGTGTTGACCTGCACATATCCGAAGTTTCTTAGAACAGGCACATTGACTGCAAGGCTCACGAAAACAAGCAGGGCTGCAAGGTTCCTCGAGAACCCGTATCTTATAAGAGTCGCATACAGCAGCATGTAAAGAAGAAGCAGCGAAAAGTAATTCAAAACAGTCAGGAATGCCTCGACATAGGCGTCCCCCTGATACAGGAGAGGCCTAAGACATGTAGCGAAGAAGGGAGGATAGAGATAACGGGTTCCGACCGGTTGACCTGTGACCAGATCATATGCTGCCTCTATGTAGACAGCGACATCGCCATATAGCGGTCTCTCCCGTAGGAAGTTCAGGTACAGAAACGCAACGAAATAGAAACCGGCAATGAGTGTGAGATTTTCTCGCTTGACAATTCGCCTTTCCAGCAGGACCAGGATGCTACCAATCAGCAACCAGGCGATCACGACAGTTGACAATGTAAGGGAGAAATTTGAGAGCGGACTGGCCCTCAGTACATCTCTGAGCCCAGGATATCCTTGGAAACTCAATGCGGTGCAAATGTAATTCAACGCCACTGCTGATATGGCAAGATACACACAAAGCCCGCTTCTGGGATAGGACTTCCTTCGGTAATGCGCATTGGCATTCAGGAGTCCTAGTGCAAGAGCTAACATCGAGAACAGGCAGACGTATAATGCAGGATACACGTCATACAAAGTGCCGAAGGTCCTGCGACCAAGAAGGGCAAACGGTATCCATCCCAGCAGCAGTACTATCAACAGGAGGTACAGCGCATTCAACAGCAGACTGGGCTCTTTGTCCCGGGTGTTGGTCATCCCGAACCTCCGCAAGCAAGAGACACCCCACCATTGTCGCAGACTATAGCAGATCGATCGGCTCTCCAGCAAGGAAAGCCAAATCCCGGGCGATCCCGGGAAACCAATTCCCGCGTTGTGGATCGAAACGCTACAGTCCGGTTCTCGCGCGATGTAATAAAATGATGTAGCATTGTTGTTGGCTGAACTCCTTGAAATCCAAGGACTTCAGGACTACTGAAGCACGGAGGTTCACATATATAGAAGGTCATTCCCTGCAGTGCCACTAATAATCTGTGCCCTGCTCGCGATTTCGTGTTCAGGTTCGTCATCATCGCCCGTTCTACCTGACCCCGTCGCTGCCGGCACCCCCGGATTGACGGCGGGACACATTCCGCAGATTCAGCCTTGATCTTTTGGCTTTCCTTCCGTCGCAGGATGTGTCCGCACCCGGCGACACGACCAAGTCACCGGACATGATGTGCATCTCGGATGCGTTCGGATACCAGTACGATGTGCTTTTCGCGTATTCGTGGGACGACTCAGGCAACTGGGACATCGCGCTCGTTAACTCAGACTTCGAAACACCGTAAGGCTTGACGCAAGGCAGCAATCATTGAGCCGCGCCAATGTGCGCGGCTTTTTTTAGACGTACCGGAGCGGCGGAAAATTACCTGGATTCTCTGACAAAGTGAGCCTGCAATCAACACGCAGGCGATGGGAATATGTCTCGTGAACATCGCTGGGGCGGATGGATTCGAACCATCGATACAGGCTCCAAAGGCCCGTGCCTTACCACTTGGCGACGATGCCCTGGGACCCCTGATTTCATGGGTGTTTGCGGTAGACCTGACTGATTGTGGAAACACACGAATACTTGGCTTATACTTGTTGGAAGCGTTCTCGCTTCCCTCAAAGGAGTAAACTAATGCAGGAATCGACCGGCATCGTTTCAGAAGGCAGCTTGCTTCCACTGCCCCCTAATATCGATGCTCATATGAAACTGATGGATGGTCTCGACCGGGCAGGTCCGGAGTCAGGCTCTCATCAAAAAGCAATAATCATGTTTGTGATAGCGGGTCTAATTCTGCTGTCGATAGGGCTCGGACCGTTCTTGTTCCCCTATCAGAGTGCAAATGAGTCTATCCTCCTCACACTCCTCCCGATGTTTTTTCCTTTCCTCATAGTTTTCCTGAGCATCGCGTGTTGGGTAATTGGAATGATTGAGTTTTCAAAGAGCGCACTCAGTATTGCAGGAGAGAAAATTGATGATTTCCTGGGGCCATATCTTCTATCAGGAGAGAAGGTACTTGTGCTGCTGAACATCAGGAGGCTTGGTGCAAGCCTGTGGCTGGTTGGGACAAGCGAAGGAGGATTGTTGGCAATCACGACACATCGATGTTTTTTGCTCCTGACCAAGCCCTCTATCAGGCCAATATTCAAGCTTATGGATACCATGGACAATTTCAAAATTCAGCTTTGCGACATCGTCGATCCGGACAAATTCAAGACTGGGGGCACTATGTTTCCACTGGGTCTGAACCTGTCAGGTTTGCAGGCCCGAATTTGCCATCTTGGATCCACTGAACCTAAGCGATATGTTATTTCACCGAAGGATGGTCCGAATGCTGTCCTATTGGAGCGCATCCTCAGTCGCAGGGATGATTCCCCTTCAATTGTCCGGATTGAGAAAGGTACTAACTCCATCTCCATTAGGGATACACTGGTCAGCTATTCCCCTCCTCCTGCTGCAGAGAAAGTTCACAAATCACCTCTGCTCAATATCGCGGATACGCTGGCAAGGAGCCACTTATTCGAGCGCGGCGGTAATATGTATGGGTGTCTGTACGTCACGACCCACCAGACGTTCGGTGAAAACCTGACAAATGATGAAATCCTGTCCGTCTTGATGCTGAAAGGTCAGATGACAGATATTCGGAAGAAGGAAAAGGCTCTTACGGTGGGTGACAAACCAGTAAGAGGATGGGAAGTGCAGTTTGATCTTGACAACCAGCCGATTTACGCCCGACTGGCAATAATTGACAGCAACCAGCCAGTCAACAAGGGAGATACGGCAAATTTGCCGGCCAGGATAGTCATTGCGTTCTGGGGTCCGGCTTCAGAGTCATACGAAACAAGCCGCGATCTCATGATGTTGGTGAACAGCATTCAAGTATCCCGAAGGGAAATACCGCAATGCCGCCGGGAGTTCTCCGTTATTTACTCGTCCCTGGCACTTTCCCTGCTCTTAATTCTTTTTGGTGATTTCATAGCTTCTTCCCTTTCCAACTCATGGGGGGCCGTGAGTCTTTTCCCCATCGTGATGATCAATTTTATATGTATTGCCGGATTAATAGCAGCCTTCTGGGGAGTCCGCAAACGCCTTTACTGGGCTTTTGCCAGCACGCCGGTGGTGCTCTTCTTCACGAGTTTCTACCTATTTTTAATGTATTCCATGCATATAATGGACTTGATGTTCCTCCGTACTTTTATGGACATCGACGCCGGTTACGGTATTGGTGATGGTAAAGCTCTATCCTCCGGCCAGGTCACTCAGTTACTTTCGATTCTCGGAATAGTCCGCGGACTCTGCTGGCTTCATCTAATCGTGACCATAATTACAACCCTCACGGTGATCAGATCTTTCAAGAAGCTTGTCCAGGAAGAGCAGTAAGTTGAGTATCTGAGGCAATAGCATTTCCCGTGCATTATTAGGAAGATGATTTACATAATGTAGAACTCGAACCTCATCCTGCACATCTAAATCTCGAGCAATGAACAATAACCCTTCAACTTATTGGCAGAAGGGTTGATTTCAAGAGATACTGGGGCGGATGGATTCGAACCATCGATACAGGCTCCAAAGGCCCGTGCCTTACCACTTGGCGACGCCCCAGCGTTCCTAAGCAAACGTATCAGGGGCTTGCCCCGCTGTCAAGCCCCGAGTGGCTTCGACCATTTCCACTCGTGGTCTCTATCGTTTTCCACTTGTGGTCTCGATCGTTTCCCACTAGAAGTATCGGCATCGACGCTTCAGGCATGCCCCAGGACATCCCGGACTATCACCAGATCCTCAGGCTTGTCCACATCCAGACCGATCTCCGGATGCGGTGTTATCACCGCCCGCATCCTGGCTCCGAGTATCTGTGTCGCTTTGACCTCGAGGCCGTGAATATCGAGCATCTTGAGCGCGAACCTGATGATGAACGGCAGTCCGAACAATCGCACCAGTTTCGCGGGCGATTTCCTGTCGCGGATAACCGTCTCCACCCGATCCCTGTTTCGCAGCACCGCTTCCGGGCTGACAAGAAAGACATTCCCACCGGTGAAAGTGCCTTCTTTCAGTTTCTGGGTGGTCCTTTTGCCGCCGGGGAATTTCTCATCGAACAACCGGACATCAACTATCGGATAGTAAATGTCCGCTTCGACACCCGAGATCAACTCCGCCAGGTTGTCGAACATTGAAGCTTTCACCAGCGGAATGTCGCAGGTGGCTATCATGACCTTCGGACGATCGCGGAAGCGCTCCATCCCGGCCATGAAATTCTCGAGCATGGTGTCTTTCTGCGGCAGAACCTCGTCAGCCGTCAGGCCCAGCTCAGATTGGAAGCGTTCGGCATTTCCGACGCACAGAATCTCGCCGCACGCTTTGCTCTCCCTGACCGCATCGAGCACCCACGACAACATCGGTCGTCCGCCGACCTTGATAAAGGCCCTCTCCGGCTCGGTCTCGCCGGCATCCATGATCTTTTCCGGCGTCGGGCCACCCGCCATGATCAGGATTGGATACGGAAGTGTCTCCATTGCTTGATCCTCCCCTCAGAATCCAATGTTCTGAGAAATTGCTCCCCGTAATCTTACCGCTTGAGATCGAAATGTGAAAGTCTCACAAACCGATGACAACACCCTCGCTCACGGGGAGAGCCACGATCGCGGTCTCACCGGCCACAGGGATGTAATTCGCGCAAGACTCGGTGGCTTCAGCCTCATTGCGGAAATAGGCGAACATCGAGCTCCCCGACCCGGAAAGCACCGCATAGCCCGCATGGTTGCGGAAGTGAGTGTGAATAGCCGCCAGCTCCGGATGCGATTTGAGTACCGTCTCCTCGAAATCATTGAAGAAAAACGCCGGAAAACTGCCATCCGTCAGCGCTTTCTGCCAAACCTCGCGAAGCTGGACAAACTCGCTCCTCAGATCATCCCACTTGCGGGCCTCCTTCTCTCTGCTTTCGTCGAGCGCATTGTAGGCTGCAGCCGTATCAATACTCACCGGCGGAATGACGAGAAGAAATGCGCATGAGTCAGGAGCCATGGCGCCGAGTCCGATCGGGAGGAGCTCGACGCTCTCTCCCCTGCCCTGCACCATCGCGGTGCCACCAACAGTGCAGAACGGCACGTCGCTGCCCAGTTGCGCGGCCAGTCGGGGGAGATCCTTATCCGACAGATCGAGCGACCAAAGCTGTCGCAGGCCCACAAGCGCAGCCGCACAGTCCGCGCTACCCCCTGCCAGACCTCCCATGACGGGGATTTTCTTATTAATCGAAATCCTCAGACCTCCGGGCGACCGTCCGGCCTCCCCAGCGAGCAATTCGGCGGCACGCCAGATAAGGTTGTCGCTTCCGGTGGGCACATCGGGATTGGAGCAGACGATCTCGATACCGTCTCCGTCCACGGCTTCCATCAGGAGCGTGTCCGCAAGGTCGATGGACTGCATCACGCTGATGATGTCATGGTACCCGTCCGGTCTTTTCCCATAGATCCTGAGAAACAGATTGAGCTTGGCGTGGCATTTAACATGGACAGTCACGATGTTGCTTCCTTTTTGTTCGGACTTGCTCGCACCGGATTCGCGACACTCGACGCGCGGTGCGGTCGGCAATTGGCGTTGATCGGCCCAGACGGCTATACTGGCAATGTGCGCGCGGCAAATCCGGGCGAGAGGGTGATGTTTATGCTTGGAGCATTATACTTCCTGCATAACCCGTCCGGCAATGCGATGCATGCAACGCGCTGCATCGGTCGCACCTGACTAGAAACGTGTACGAATGGCTGACAGATATCGGACTACGTCCGCTCATTGCGCAATTTGTCGCCCGTCCCGAGTGGATCCACATGGGCTCGGCGGTCGCCCTGACGGCTTTCCTTCTAGCATTCGCCTATATCCTCCGAATCGACCTGGACCCACACATTTTTGGGCGCCCGCAATCCTTCAAGGCGAATATCGAGAAGCTCTTTTTCTACGGGGCGATTATCGCGACGCTCATTTGGACCTACTACTACAAATGGCATGGGGAAGACGACACTCCCGACGGCTGGTATAGCAGGAAACTCATAACGGGCTGCACGCTCCTGGTGATCCTCATGCTGGGACGTGCGCTGATACACTTCTTCCTGACCGAGAAGGATCGCTGGGACTTCTTCGATCAGCTTCCGTTCTATCTCATGATCCAGTTCCAGGCCTTCGTCCCGCTTGCATATTACTTCAAGCTGGAGCGGAACGGGCTCATGGTGAAGGAGCAACTGGGGTTCGCAATAGCGTGCCTGTTCATGGGTTATTTCGTAGCGCGATGGTTGATCGGCAGGCCGACCCATTTGCCCCGCAACCGTGTCGCGCCGTTCATGTGGCTCTTTATCGCCTACATGTTGTTCACCGTAGTTGCTTTCCCGCACCGACTCGCGGCTGTGAAGAACGTGATCCAATGGGTCGCATGGGCGTCGTGTTTCCTGGTCGGACTGGCATACATACCCGATCGGCGTCGACGCGATGCGATCCTCATGACGGCCATTATCGCAGCGCTTGTATCCACGCTCTGGGGCTTCTGGAAGTATTTCGACATGCCCTTCCATCTCCTCGGGCTGACCAACGGAATGTATCCAGAGGGTCATACGCTGGCAGGGCAGGAGTATTTCTATAAGACCCCGTCCGCGGGAAGGTACTTCCTCCTGGCGGGATTCTTTGCCAACCCCAACTACTACGGCGAGTATCTCGCAATGACTCTGTTTATCGGGTTGGGGCTGCTCTTGTCAACGGATTCGGAGAAGCTCAAAACGTTCCTTGCCGTAGTGCTCGCAATCAACTGTTTCGAGATGGTAGCGCTTTATAACCGTGCCGGATGGCTGGGGATTTTCACAGCAATCGGATTCGTGCTTTTCGCATTCATCTGGACACGCTTGCAGGTCTTCAAGCGAGTATCAAAACTCGGTCTGGTCGCGGGGGTGGTTGGGCTCGTTCTTGTGCTTGCCCTGACCGGGCAAGTCTTCAATCGACGGGAGACGGATGAAACCCCTCTCTCGTTCACGCCTTGGGAACGGCTCCAGAGCATGACCGATTTCGAAGGCGATGAGACGCTCAAGAATCGGCAGACTATGTGGCACGCCTCACGGTTTATGTTGACCGATCCGGAATCGTTCCCCCAGCGGCTGATTTTCGGCGGAGGGTTCGGATTTTTCGAGGTCAATTACCTCATCTACCAGACACAGGTTCTTGAAATGTACCAAGAGCAGGGGCTCTTCGACGAGTTGTTCCATAACGTCGTACCCACATTCCGGGCGCACAATGACCACCTACAGATGCTGACCGAGGCCGGCCTGATAGGGACAGCGCTCTATGCGCTTGTTTTCATAATGTTCTTCGCGATGGGCCTCCGTTACCTGAGGGAGGAGCCCGTCCCCGGAGAGAGATTCTACGCAGTGGGAATTATGGCAGCGACAATATGCTGTCTCGCAATAGCGACATTCAGCTTTCCGCTCCATAAGATCCAGCACGGGGGACTGCTTTTCACCGCAATGGCTTTCCTCATCGTCGAGATCGTGGAGAGAACCAAAGCAAGGAAGGAGACAATCCCGACTGAAACCGAGAAGGCGCTTGTGGTGAGGACACCGAGGAGAAAGAAAAAGCGAAAAAGAGCCAGAAAAGAGACACCAGTTCCCGTCGAGAAACCCAGGATTTTCCCCGCTGAGTTCTACATGAAGCTGCAGAAAAAGGTAAAGCTGGAAGTTGCGCTTCCGCTTATCGTTATCGTGCTGTTCCTGACGATTTGGGGAGTCTACACTCAGGTTATAAATTTCAAGAGCCAGTACTACGTGATTATGGGAATCCAGACGCTGAGATTATCCGACGCCCAATCAAATGACACAAACAAGCTCAACTATGCCCAGCGGGCCGCAGCCTACCTCTGGCGAGCCTACCAGCTCGATCCGACCAACGGTCGGGCGGAATTCTTCCACGGTTTCGCTCTGACAAAGAAAAATAATTACGAAGACGCGAAGGCAGGGACCGGACATCTCGAGGAAGGCCAGCTTCTGTATCCCCAGTCCGACACTCACTACGCGCTGGGGATGGGCTATGAGACTCGACGGAGGTTCGCGCAGGAATGGGCCCGTGTCAGAAGGGCGCAAATTCAGTCGCTGGAAGCTCAAGCCGAGCAGGCAGTAACGGAAGAGGATCGAGCGACTGTTCTGGCGCGCATACCGCAGTTGGAGGAAGAGGCGAACGTCTACGAACAGGACGCACTGGACAGCCAGACAGCCGCCATCAAGGCCTACATGACCGCCGCCCAGTATTACCCGGTTAAGGTCGAATACTACAAGGAGCTTATCAAGCTCCTCAAGGAGCAGGAGCGATACGAGGAAATCATTTTCTGGGCTGAGCGGTCCATCGTAGTCTATGACTGGCTGCTCGCGGCGCCACCGATACGATGGCAGCTCAATCAGTGGCTTGGCGAGGCTCACAAAATGCTCGGGGATCAGGCCCTTGCTGAGGGAAACATGGAGGAGGGGCTGGACCACTGGGACAAAGCTGAAGCGGCGTTTT
>CBDUXL010000085.1:0-11807 GCA_965371155.1 uncultured bacterium
ACGGGGATGTTGGCAATGGTGTTGCCGCTGACGGTTCCGGGAATGTGTACGTTACGGGCACGTTCTACGACACAGTGGATTTCGATCCCGACGGCGGTGATCCGCACACCTCGAATGGCTATCTGGATGTCTTTCTGAGCAAATTCGATTCATCGGGTGACTTCGAGTGGGCGCAGACCTGGGGTGGGTCAAGCAGGGAGGAGGGCTTCGGAGTTGCGGCTGACGCCTCAGGGAATGTCTACGTTACGGGCGATTTCTACGGCACAGCGGATTTCGACCCCGACGGCGGAGATCCGCAAGCCTCAAATGGTTATGAGGACGTCTTCCTAAGTAAATTCGATTCATCCGGCAACTACGAGTGGGCGCGGACCTGGGGTGGGTCATGTGACGATTATGGCTATGGAGTTGCTGCTGACGGCTCTGGGAATGTCTACGTTATTGGCGGGTTCAAGACCACAGCCGATTTCGCTCCCACCGACCCGCCCTGCAACGCGAGTCCGGATGTACATACTTCGACCGGAAGCATTGACGCATTCCTGACCAAGCATCTGCCAGACGGATGCTGGTAATCATCAAAACGGTCCTTGCCGATTCCGGGGAAAGGCCAGCCTTGAGTTTGAGGGCGGCGATGAGCGCCTCAAATCCATCGAGATCACCACATTCAACTAGGCTGTGTCGCTAGGGGAAAGAAAAAGGGGACACAACCTGGAGGTCGCATCCCGTATAGTATGGGTCTGATTAAATCATTGCTCCACGTTTCTCGATCTCCCGCATGACGTCTACCAGAGATCGAGGTTGCCAGTACAGATCGCGTTCGATTGGCAAGCCGAGCGGACCTCGGATGGATTCCAGCTCGGAGAGCCAGAAGTATCCGAGTTCGGCGAAGTTGCCGTCGACATAGCCGAAGAATTGCACATCGTCGGATTTCGCATCCTGGGAAGCACTGATGGCGTACCAGGTCCAATGTGCGTCCGGAGTGAAGAACTTGACGAGAACGAGTGCTTCCTCGCTCGACAGCTCCCGACCCGGTCCAGACGGGTGATATGGATCCTGCGCCTTGAGTTTCTTCAGGTCTTCCTTAGTGAGAAGTTTCATCATTTCACTCTCCTGAAAACGGGATTGATGATTCGTCTCGGGATCAATTCAGCGCGGACTGACCGGCGACCCCAATGAAGCCCGAGCAAGAAGCACAGCAAAGCCAACAGCACTTCAGCGATTATCATTGGGACACCTCCCGCGCCGAGACATCGGGCCGATTGATACCTATGATCCTTGCGATTGTGACAGGCGTAAATCGGTCGTCTGCGATCCACACCTGCTCACTGCGATTCCAGTACATTCCGGCAGCTCTCATGCGGTTCCTGAGCCAATTCGGCGGACTGAACTTGAACCGAACATAGTGGTAGCCGTGCCGACTACTGATGCTGTAATCAGGCAGCTTGTTCATACCAATCTCCTTTGAATTGTGATGTTGGGAATTGCCCTCCCTGCACCGCCTTCGGATGGCTAAATGAGATGAGCCGCGATGAGGGGCGACTGGATCTTTGCGCCACACTCGCTGCACGTGCAGACGCCATCGGGTTCAAGTGCATAGACTTCGCCGCACTTGCACTCGACCTCGAAGACCGACTCAAGCATGGCCGACATGCCGTACTCGTCGATGAGCTCGTTGATGGTCGCTCCGTACCAGACGTAAACGTGCATGGGCGAACCTCCTTTCATGTTGTTGGTTGTTGGGTTGGCTGTAATGCGGAATGGCGTCTGATAATGATCGCTTCAGTCTTCGGGCAGGCGAACGGGCATCAGGATGCATGAACGTGTGCCATCGCCACATGACCGGATCATTACCGGATCGAGATCACCCTCGAATTTGAGGTGGATCGCCTTACCCTTGTGAAGTTTCAGGACGTCCAGAAGGAAGATGTAATTGAGCGCGACGAGCATGTCAGGACCGCTGATATGATCGCACTCGATTGTTGATTGTCCGGCCCCCTTGCTTTCAGCCCGTGCGCTCACAGTCAAGACGTTATTGCCGGAAAGGGTCACCATATCGCGACCGTCATCAGCTTTTGCGATCGGGGACAGGCGATCAATACACTTCGCCAACTTGTCAGCCTGAACCTCCAGAAGTCCGGTGTTATCTGTAGGAATCACTTTCTCCCACTCAGGGAAAGGTGTGTCCATCAATGAGCAGAAACCCTCGATACAATCAATGGACCATGCGAAGTAGTCGGTGTCGTCCAGGTGCCGGATACCGAACTCGAACCTGGACGAGGGGTTTGCCTTCAGTTTGGCAATCTTGAGGGCGATCTCAGCGGGAATCAGAGCCTTCCATCCGCTCTCCTGCAACCAGCCTTCCAATCCCGCGTAGTGAAGTCTAAGTCCGTCAGTGCCGACCATGTCCATGTCACACTCCTGGACATCAATCAGGATTCCGGAGATGAAGGTGTTCCCCGTGTTCGGAGCTGTCGCAACATAGACATGTTTGGTCGCACGGGTGAACTCACTGAATGTGGTTGCTGCACTTTCCGAGTTGCCGTCACTCGAGAAGTACTTGTACCAGGCTGACGGGACATCGGGGAATTCATCCGCTGGTTTAGCCTTGAGGGTGAAGACTGTGTGGTTATACTGAACGGTCAGTTGGGAGATGTCGTTAAACTCCAGGGTAACCTCGCCTTCGGACTTCGCGGTCAGGTCCAGAAGGTCCCTGAACCTGACGACACAACCGCCCTCGCGAGACTGGAAAGCGGGGAACGGGAACCGGACAGCGTTGCCGAATGTCTCGATATCGTACGTCGTGAAGTGCGTCCCGAGATCATCAGTGGTGATAAGGATGTGCTCGGTGATCTTGTGATGTGGCTTGACGGGAACCCACGGCTTGATTGCCTTCAGGGTATCCCTGAGTTCTTTGGCGTCGATGATGAGTTTCATCGCGTCCTCCTTATTATGATGTTTGATGAAATTGCCGTCCCCTGCGAAGGTCTCCTAATTGCTATTGGGGTTCAGAAGATGGAATCCGATCGTGCGTGGCTCCATGTCTTTCTCGTCGATGCATTTACTGCCGCTCCCGACCCATTTGTGCCACTTGTCACGGTCGAGCTGCCCGGGACAATGACCTGTTGCTGAGGAGAGGCAATTGTCACAGATGATTTCTCCTCTTGATTCGGATGGATCGAAATCGAAATCATCGTCTGAATAAACCATGGTTTCCTCCTTTCGGGGTATTTGCCTTTCGATGCACTGTTCATGCGGGATTGCCCTCAGTCCCGATTTCGTGCCGACACGAGCCGGTAGTAGATCGCCTGACCGTTTTCGGTCAGTGCAGACTCCGGTCGGTCATGCTGTACGAGTGACAGGCCTGGTGAAAATCCCATTTGGTGAAGCCGTCCGATGGTTTCGTACTCCCCGTACAGACGAGCGAAGAGATAGTGAGCTTCACAGATGTCGAACCGATCGAAATACGGTTCAGGTGGAAGAAAGTCGGACCAGACGACCGGCCACAGTTCCCGACAACAACCGTCACCGGATGCAATAGCTTCCCTGACATAACTCGCACCTTCTGATGTCAGCGAGTGAATGAGCGGGACGCCACAGACGGAACAATGGCATGGAGAATCGGTCTCCTCGTTGTCCATAGGGAATGTGGTTTCATCCGGGGAATCATCGGGAAGGCAATCGGCGCAGAAGTAATCGACATACTTCTCGGTCTCGACAAACCCCGACCCGGGTTCGGTGTCGGGAGTCATGTTCCGTGCCTGCCTGCAGTCCAGTAACTTCGGGCAATTGCCACAATGCGCCGGTGTGACTTCGATCTCTCCGGCGTTCTTGGAGGTCGGTTCGTCAGATGGTGAAAGCGCATGCGAAAACGCCTCACCGTTGTTAGCAGTGAGTTTCATCGTATGTTCTCCTGTTATGGAATTGGGTTTGCCTTTCCCTGCACATACTGGCGGGGTGGGGATCAGTCGTACATCCCGCACTCTTTCTCCATGGCGATCTCGGCGATCTGGTCGGTCGAACCTTCGATGATTGGCCTGATCTCGGCGTAGATGAAGCGGTCGTCTGCGATCCACGCCTGGTCGCGACGGGACCAGTAGAAGCCGTGCGACTTCATCCGGTCGCGCACTTCCTGAGAGGGCTTGGTCTCGAAGCGAATCAGATTCTGACCGCGTCCGCGCAGGTTGCGATAAGTGACAATGTATCTCGGAATCATGGGGGCACCTCCTTTCTTGTCGTGGTGTGTAAACGCTTTCCCGTGCACTCCTGGGTCAGTCGGCCATGCCGGAGAGAAGTGGTGACACAACTTTCCGGTAGCAACCCTGACAGATGCCGGATCCGTCAAGCGGGACTCGGTTGATCGCCCCGCATTCGCACGTGACCTCAGCGACACAGACCTTGGTTTGCATAAAGCAGATGTCTCTGATTACGTCGTCGAGGCACGGCGCGGGTTCGACGTTGGAACCGTCCATTGGTAAACCTCCTTTCTTATTTGGGATGGGGATGTTCCTGCAACTACCGCCAGTACTGATGCTTCCGGAATCAGCCCTGCACGAACTGCTCGACACAATCACCACAGAACGCGTAGAGCTCATCGGTCGCGGCTCGGATTATCTGCCCGCACTCCGGACAGACGTACTTCCTCATTCTTGTTGATTGCTTCTTGCGGACCGGTGCGAGGTCGCCGTAGCCTGGTGGCATGGGTGGAAGCCGATCGGCAAGGAAGCCATCGAGCTTCGTCTTCAGTTCGGGACCCGCGACGGTCGCTGTCATCCTGCCGGTCAGCCCGACACGCTTGGCGATCCTTGGGAATGCTCCGCGGTGACCATCATTCGGGCACGCTGCGTGGATCATCTCGTGGAGTAGTACCTCCAGCACTCTGGACGGGTCGTTGAAGATGGTTGGGTGGAGGGAAATCAGGCCGCTGTTCTCGGGAAGCTCGGGGAAGCCCTGCATGAACTGGTGGGCGTACTCGCCGATTCGCTTGTTGCGGGAGTCACGGGATCCTCTCGACGGAAACCCGAACACGATCGTGATCCTGACTGGGGTTTCAGGAAGCAGTTCGCTCCGCAGAAGCTGGTACGCTTGTTCGAGCCAGGCAATACGGTGTGAATTCATTGCTGTCTCAGGTCCCTGTGGGATTCCTGCAGGTGTCTGTTCGTCCATTTCGATCTCCTTTCGCCAGGCACACTGGACGATTCCAGGCTGTGTGGCTTTCGAATGTCAGAAACCACGGGCTATGTGGTACAGAAACGGCGGGGTGTCCGGCTCGATGTAGTAGAACGTCCCATCGCGGGATACGTCGATCGCCGGTTTCCCCCAATGGGTGCTTGAGCGTAGGTCCGACCCGGGCCATCGGTAGAGGATGTTGCCTTTGACTTCCTCGATGACCTCCTCCTCGGTCATGCCGTCGAACTGTTTCATTCGGGACCATTCGTCTGGATCCTCTTCGATCACGACACGGCAAACGAACGGTGTGTAAATGCGCCATCGTTTCATGGGATTCTCCTTTGACCGCGCAGGCTGTGCCTTGCGTCTTACGTCAAAGAAAAAGGCCCCCCTGGATCGGGAGGCTGTTGGTTGCCGCATCGATTGTTCAGAAAGACCCCGGTGGGCTCGTTAGGAATTAATCCATGTCATCTGATAGAGGTGCACCTGCGTCGGTCGCCAAGGGATTTTTAGCCCTATATAGGCGTTTTCGGCATGCTTAGAAGTGGGCTCGCACCAACGAAATTGGAAGGGTCTGAAAAGTGACAGCGAATGCTCTGTAAGCCGCATCATTAGTGGTCTCGTGGCTATTGGAGGAGCACTGATCATGTGGTATAATATAAACAGAGGTTTAGGCAGGGGATTCGGGTTTTCAGAGGCTACGAATTCCCCCAATTATACGGTCCAGTATGGGTGGTACTGGGCTGCTGAGACGCATGATAAGTGCGCTGGTCGTTGGATAATCCGCGACCATTACCCCTGAATTCAAATCTGAATGTCTGCTTCCATGGGTGGCTGCCCGGCCAGGCCCGTCATTTGAATTTGTGATGATATAGGGGAGATCAGAGCTATTATTATAATTGTGTACTGACATAGCCCGACACCGTGGCACACAGTTATACGGGTCCGGAAACGAAGTATCCCGCTCCTGTTCCAAGCGCTCGCTAAGGCAATGGGAAGACCTGGAGTAGCAGGCAGAAGAAAGCCGAGAACCGTTTCCGGCGAACAGAAGGCGGGTTACATCCTCCTTCATTACTAGTATGCGATAGGTAGGATCAGTGAGTATAGACACAGGAGTTACACAGGATGAGAACTTACAGTCTGGAAGAGCTAAGGGAGAATGTTAAGGAGCTCCCCAGCCACCTCAGAAGGCGATACGACAAATACCTGCTATCCCATGAGTGGCGAAAGAAGAAGGAGAAAACCCACCGCCGCGATGGTTACAGATGCGTAGTTTGTGGCCACAACGTGCGGCGGGATACCCACCACCTCACCTATGAACGCGTGTTCGTAGAGAAGATCAGCGACTTGGTGACGCTCTGCCCAGGGTGTCATCTCGAAGTCCACAGGGGCAAGATTGAACAACAGGAAATATCACCAACTCCAAACTGGCCGTCAGTGGAGCAGGACTTCACCCCTGGCCAGGTAGATGAGGAGCCATGCATGGACGTGGTCCCAATTAGTGAAATCGAAGAATGGTAGCGAGAGATTCACAATTACGGTCAAAAGCTCCTCGGAGCCTTTGACTGAGTACGAAACTGATGAGATTATCGACATACTAACAGACATGATGGCGGCACGATATGTCGCCGAGCATCCGGAGCAGTTCGAGCGTGAACACAATCGGGGGGATTTAGGTGAGGAGTGTCAAGATCAGGATGAGATCGGAGGTGCAGCTCCTCTGGCCTTGACCCAAAGCGAGGGATCGATCATCATGAAGGAACAACAACGAGGAGAGTGGGATGAATGACGGACTTAATTGATACGATACTGAGTCATTACGAATCATCTGAGACTACTGTTAATGGGCCTTCCAGAGCGTTGGCGTGGGCGAGGGTTTCGTCCGACATGCAGGATGATCGGGGCTCGACCGTACGCCAGCAGTTGGCGGAGATAAGCGAGTACGCCGGCCGACGGGGAATCGAGATCGTAGAGGAGTTCTCCGAGACCGGGAGCGCCTACAGCAACTACGATAAACGCGTCAGGTTTCACGAGATGCTGGATCGGGCGAAGGCTGACCCTGAAATCAATGCCATCATCGTGCACGACCTGTCCAGGTTCTCAAGGGACAGCGTTGTGGGGGCGACTGAGCTGCGTTCTTTGCGTGAGACAGGGGTCACGGTGATCTCTGTCACTGATCCCGATATTGATCCGGAGACATCCGCTGGGGTCTACGTCGAGAAGATCCTCCTGGCAAAGAATGAAGTCTACAGCATGGACATAGCCATGCACACTCGCAAGGGCTGCCGCGCGAATGCCCAGACCAGGGACGCTGAAACCGGCTGGTATTACTGGAATGGCGGTCAACCAGTCTGGGGGTATCGGATAGAGCATCTTGACAGAGGCAAAGACAGAAGCGGCAAGCCGATCATCAAGAGCATAGTCGTCCCAGATGATACGATCGTGAATGGGAAGCCTGTTCATGAGTGGGCACGACACTGTCTGGAAGAACTCGCTGCGAAGGGCGCATCATTAGTGGCTCTGCGGGACTTCTGCAACGATAACCATCTCCCGGCCCGGCGAAGTAAGTACTGGGGAACTTCCTCCTGGTCGAGCTTGCTTCAACCGTATGTGCTCCTGACCTACAACGGTTACGGGATTTGGAATGTCCACAAGAAGAACGGAAAGAAGCGTCCATCCAGTGAATGGGTCATCGTACCAAACGCGCATGAGCCCCTGATCTCTGAAGACTCAGTCGTTGCGATCCAGAGGAACCGCGCTGAAAAGAGAGCCAAGTATTCCTTTGACAAAGGCTACGGGAAAAGCAGAACCTCGCGATACATCCTGAGCGGGGGGCTTTTCAGATGCGATCGGTGCGGTCAGAACATGATCGGCCACAATACAAACAAAGGCACCTGGTATATTTGCGGGAGCCAACCATATCGTAAGGGCATGGGATGCGGCCCCGGTGTCTATGTGCCAATCGCTTTCATCGAAGATTGCGTCGTCGATGGAATCCGACAACGTGCGAGCTCCGTTGCCTCTCACACGGAATTAGTGAAGCAACTGAATCTGAAGCTGCGGCATATCTGGGAGAAGTCGAACGGGTATGATCCCCATGCTGATCGGAAGCTTCGGGAAATCGACCGGAAGATCGCCAACATACGGCAATCCATCGAAGATGGGCTGGCAGCGGATTTACATTTCTTTAGCAAGAGACTTGCCGAACTCCATGCGGAGAAGCAGGGGCTCCTGATGGCGACGTTGACGATTAGCGAGCCGCCTCAGGTAGTGCCCAGGCTGGCGGAGCAATATCTGAAGGAATTGGATGAGACCATTGCATGCGGGGATAAGGCAAGCCAGAAACGCCTCGTTCGATTGGCAGTTGAGGACATAAAACTGGCCCCGGATGACTTGAATGTCGAGATAACATACAAGCTACCGGAGCCTATCATGAATTCAGATATAGCGGGGGGGGGATTCGAACCCCCGACCTCCGGGTTATGAGCCCGACGAGCTACCAGCTGCTCCACCCCGCGTCGATGAAAGCCAACGAAGTATATCACCGGGTCTTCATCGGTGCAAGGGCAGTTTTGCGACTGTAGCAGTTCTGCCATAGGCAGGTTCTGCAGTATACACAGTGACGATCAACATCCGACCAGAACGCGGGAATAGGACAACCGAGGAGTTCACCTGGCGAACGACGGTTCAGTATCTCTATCTTGGATCCGAATTAGAGGCAAAAATAAATGGCCCGCAATTGCGAGCCCTATTGGCTGGTCAAAATCGGAACAAGGCGCAACGGCTGTACGTGCGCGGAAATCAAGCGATGGCACGGGTCGGAAGCCGAGGCCGCACCAGGTGGATGCATCAGGCGGAACTGCCTGCACCCTTCCGGCAATCAGCTCTCAAGCTCGACAACTCGATCCATCAACTTGTTCAGCAGCGAGGACAGCTCCTTCTTCTCCTTGGCGCTGAAGCCGTGGAAGAGTCTTTGTCCCCATTGGTCTTTCACTGGCTGGATATCGCGAAGGATCTTCTTACCCTTCGATGTGATGATCGCGCGGATAACGCGGCGGTCCTTGGGGTCATCTTTCCGCCTCGCAAGTCCGTCGCGCTCCATGCGGTCAATCAGGCCGGTGATGTTACCCTTGGTGACATCAAGGCTTTTGCCAAGCTCGCTCAACGGCAGCCCGGTGGTTCCGGCCTCGCTGAGGATTGCCAGGACAGCCCATTGCTGCTGTGTGGCGCCCAGCACTCCGGCGATCCGGTTGCCCATTCGGCGCAGCATGTTGTCCAGTTTGAAAACGGTGAGGATGATCGATTCGTCCATAGCTTGCTCTCTTCCGTTGCTCTGTTTGCACTCGATACCTAGATGGTTTCGTGTGTGATAGTAGCTACCCGTATTCCACGGGCCCTTTCCGGCACATCGTCGATCTCGGCCCTCGGCCTGGACCAACGCATACTGACCTTGAACTGAAGTGCTTAATTAATTCCAATCCTCGTAGACTTCGATACAATACCACAGAACCTTCCTCTAAGTCATTATGCACAGGCATTTTTTATGTATTTTTTTTTCTGATCTTCACCTACCGTGTATTAACTCAAAAACTTAGGCTTTCACACACACTATCGGAAACGCGTATATCTGCATGAGTATCTCAAGTCATGAACCAATATAAGAAGCATTTATTGGGTATGCGACCCTGCACAGTCCGCATTTCGTTGCCCCGCCGGCCCTCCTGCAGCTAGAACATTCTCCTGGCGCAGATAAAATTCCTGCGGTAATTGCCTTCGTCCATAACACTTACCACCACTTCCCTGCGATAGCTCGACGCATGCACGAACTCCCCGTTGCCGATGTATATTCCCACGTGAGTGATCCCCAGGTAGTTGTTGCTGCTATGGGTGCGGAAGAAAACCATGTCTCCGGGCTCCAAATCCGAGTAGTCGACCTCCTTGCCATACTGAGCCTGAAGGCTGGCGCGATGCGGCAGGTTCACCCCGAAGAGGGTCATAACAGACATCGCAAATCCTGAACAGTCGGTGCCCCTCTCAAGGTCCGACCCGGCATACACATAGGGGGTTCCGAGATGATGCATGGCCTCCTCGACCACCTCACGGCCGATATCGGAACCCTCACCCGCACCTATGGAGCCGCGTGGCGCATCCGGAGTTGCGGATCGCGGAACGCTCACCGGGCGGGGGAGGGGGATACGGAGATCGCGTCCTATCCGCAGCGACGTTCGAGCATCAAGCCTGTTCCTGCCGATCAGCTCAGTCTGAGTGACACTGAACGCAAGCGCCACTTCGCTGATCGTATCTCCGCGCTTTACTGTATAGATGTGGTACGGGGTTCCGTCCTCGAAATGCCCGTTCACACTCCAGCCGCTTTCGCCCACCTGGTCCAGGTACGGAGTGGCCGGCTCCGGTGATTCAATGGCGCCGAAATCGAAGATGGATTCGCGACGGCTGGACCGACCGGATACACCTTCAAGGCTTGGAAGCGGCTCTAATACTTCGGAGAAGTCCTCGGGTGGAGGCGGCTCCGGGATTTCTTCCATGACCTCGATCCCGGCTTCTTCCTCCTGCTCGGGAACGCTTCTGTAGGCGGGTATCATCAATTCCCGGCCTTCGCGAAGTGAGTCGGCATCCGCCAGATGGTTTGCGGACATCAGGGTTGCCTGGGGGATGCCGAACCTGGCGGCAATTCCGCCCAGAGTGTCGCCGGAGACCACGGTGTAAGCGGTCAAGGTCAGCGATCTGCTTTCCGGCCCTGCGTCAATCTCAAAGGGAACCAGTATCTCCTCGCCCTCGCGAAGGACGGAATTCTCGTTCAGATTGTTCAGTGAGCAAAGACTCCCTATAGTCACGCGGAAAGCCTGCGCGATAGTCCAGAGACTATCTCCATCCTGGACTGTGTACTGAATCGTCGCTATTTCGTTCTCTGGATCGTCACTTTCCTGAGATTCACTATCGAAGGCGCTCTGAACCTCGTAATCTTCAGGCGGGATATTCAGAACCTGGCCGGTAACCAGGGGCTCTTCTCCGGTCAGCCCGTTGTATTCGAGCAGCGCCAGGGTGCCGACGTTGAACCGCTCAGCAACAAGCGATGCGCAGTCGCCGCTTTGCACTACATAGGTGCCCTCATCCGCGCAACTCTCGTCATCACTACCCTCAGAGGATGTCTCGGCAACATCGGAGTCGGTTTCAGATGGGATGGCAATATGCTGGCCAATCTGCAGGACGGGATTTTCATCGGCTGCCCAGCCGTTCGCCTCGTACAACACTTCGAGGCTGACACCGAATCGCACGGCGATAGACCATGCGCTGTCGCCGTCTTCCACCGTGTAGATGACATCCGCACTAACCGGCAAGCAGAAAATCAGCCAGGCAATGCATGACAGCACTACCAGCCGGAAGAAGTGCCTACGTCTACGGTGCAAATAGAGACTCATATGCGTGCGGATTTCCTTCCCGGGGCCAAATCCACCCCGTAAGACCGCGACCTTGCGGTCCCGACAGGCCAAAAACGATAGCAGTACATACCCGGAAAATCAACCTGGGTAAGCCATCATTAGACAAATCCCGCTTGCATGGCTGAAAGGCAGCCACCTATTTAGTATCGGTATGGGGCCTGGGTTGGAACCCTTTAAAGGCGTCAA
>CBDUXL010000086.1:0-11793 GCA_965371155.1 uncultured bacterium
TGTCTCAGGCGTCTATGACCTTCCCTCATGGATGGAATGGCTCAACAAGACCAATCATGTCCTGCTGCAGGAGGATCCTTTTTTGCAGGCGCTCAGGCATGCTGGGAGAGAGGAACTCGAGAAGCGTTCCGCGTTCTATGTTTCCGACAGAATCAAGGCGCCGGTCTTCTTATTGCACGGAGAAAAGGATACAATGGTGCCTGTCGAGCAAACGATCGCCCTCTCGGGTGCGTTTGAGAGTGCCGGCAAGGGGAATCATCGTCTGCGCACAGATCCGGGCGCGGACCATGAGTACATATGGGGACCGGATCGCGCGCCTGCGATAGACGCGTGGACGGAAATTCTGAAGTTCATGGAATGACTCCGCCGTAGCCCCGGCGGAGCCGGACGGACCAGGAAGGATAAAATCCGAACTTTCAAAAGGTGAAACCGCCATGAGAAAATCCGCAATTCTGCTATCAGTAAACTTGCTGTCAGTGATTCTGCTGTTGGGATTTGTTTTTTGCCCAATCATGCAGGAAGTTCAGGCATGTGATGAAGCAGAAGATGAAACAGAGGTGGACTTGTCAGTTCTCGAGTATGATATAGACATCATAATTGAGATTCTCGGGATTGAGGAATACAAGAACATGGATCTTGAACTCAATCCAACAATCAAAACTATTGAAGCGGCAAAAGACGAACTTTTAGTTCGTCTTGAGGACGATCAGCCAGTTGAAATCATCTTGGATATCGCAGCTGGGTATCAAATGGAAGTGCTTCGGCGATCTCTGCCTGATACCCCGTTATTTCACTTACGCTTTATCCAGGATATTGAGCTGGACTGGACCCTGGAAGAAGTTTGGCTAGAGCTACTTGGAGATGAACGGATTTATTATGTGGAGCCCAATGCCATATTGGAATTATTTTGACTAATTTTCTGAGGAAAAAACCATAGGCCACCTAAGAAAGAAGGAAACCAAACAGGAATTATGACAGTTCAAATCAACAAGGCGGTAATCCCCGCTGCGGGGCTTGGGACGCGCTTTCTCCCTGCAACCAAGGCGCAGCCCAAGGAGATGCTTCCGATCGTGGACAAGCCCACGATCCAGTATGTAGTCGAGGAAGCTGTCACGGCCGGGTTGCAGGACATTCTGATTATCACCGGACGCGGCAAGCGGGCTGTCGAGGATCATTTCGACAAGGCTGCGGAGCTTGAACATTTCCTGCGCTCCAAGGGGAAAGCTCACGAACTCGAACTTGTGGAGGCCATAACCGGTCTCGCGCGGATTCATTACATTCGACAGGGCGAGCCGAAAGGACTCGGGCATGCCGTCCTTCAGGCGAAGGACCATGTGGGTAACGAGCCTTGCGTCGTCCTTTTGGGCGACGATATCTCCGTTCCCGAAAACTCCGCCACCCGGGCGATGATGGAAGCCTACAAAAAGTACGGCACCAGCATTCTGGCGGTGCAGGCGGTCGCGGATAGTGAGGTCAACAAGTATGGGATAATCGCCGGCGAGGAAATCGCGCCCGGAGACATAAAAATCAAGGACCTTGTCGAGAAGCCTCCGATCAATGAGGCCCCCAGCAACCTCGCGATTATCGGGCGGTACCTTCTTACGCCCGCCATTTTCCCGTGCCTGGAGCAAA
This sequence comes from uncultured bacterium, assembly GCA_965371155.1. Taxonomy (GTDB): domain Bacteria; phylum JAJVIF01; class JAJVIF01; order JAPKYR01; family JAPKYR01; genus CBDUXL01. The sequence continues at coordinate 1,633 of CBDUXL010000086.1, forward strand.
CGAAACCCGATCACAGGGGGGAGATTCAGCTTACCGACGGGTTAAGGCTCCTATTGAAAGAGGAATCGATGCATGCGGTGCTGTATACCGGCAAACGATGGGATGTCGGGCAGGTGGAAGGGTTTATCACTGCGACAATAGACTGGGCAATGCGTCGCCCCGAGTTGAAGAAACACCTGCTCAGGTACATGCGACGGGTGCTTGACGATAACCTGTAGAGCAATCTCGACATGGAAGACACCTCCCTCGAAGCCATTGTCGGAAAGACCGAATCGATGAGCGAAAGCGCATCGGGGTAATCATGAAACCTGGATTCAGGCTGGACGGGCAGGAAGAATAGTCCCTTTCTTAAAAACTTATGAAGTCCGATTCAGAGTGGCAGCAAAACAGCCATAAAGAGCTGTTTGAAAACTCAAAGAAGCTGGATGGATATTACTTTGGATGCCTAAAGAGCAGAATAAGAAATATTTCATCTTCCAGGACGGAAGCGACATCATGTTCGTCTGCAACATCCCTCCCGAGGAGTTGGACGACGCCGTGATTCGTTCCTTTAAGGCTGAGGTCAAAGCCCGGGGCCTCGACAGGATCATAGAACCCGATATTGAAAGAATTGTACGTTCGGCAAAACAAGGTGAGGTTGTTCGGATCGGGGGCGCTTACCTGACCGAGCGACCCCAGGAGCCAGAAGAGGAGGAAGAAGAGGAGGAAGAGCCGGAACCGGAGATCGATCTCGAGAACCTTCCGTTTGAGATCGAGGTTTCGCAGGACCGCATGCAGGGGAAGCTCGAGATGACAGATCCTTCCATCGAAATCACACCAAAGCATATCGAAGTCTGCCTGGAACACACGGGAATTAAGTACGGCCTTATAGAGAAGAACATCGAGAAATTGCTGGAGGATTGGCCGAAGATTTTTCGTGTCCTTATCGCGGAGGGAACTTTGCCGGAAGACGGCGAGGACGCTGAACTGGAGCTAGTAAAAGACTTCAAGGACAACCTTGCCCCGGAAGTTACCGAGGAGGGCTACGTCGATTTCAAGCACTTGAACCTGATCTCGCCCATAGAAGCCGGAGAGGTGTTGCAGGAAAGGGTCCCGCCAACGGAAGGTGTGCCGGGCAGCGACATCTTCGGAAAGTTGATTCCGCCAAAGCCGGGAAAAGACAAGAAGCTTCAGAAGGGTCAAAACACAGAGACCAATGAGGATGGAACGAAGCTTCTGTCCAGCGAGGAAGGGTTTCTGCATCGGAGGCCGGACGGCTCGATCGACGTGCGACCGGTTTACACGGTCAGCGAAGATGTTGATTACTCGACCGGCAACATCAATTACAAGGGGGATGTTCTGGTCAAGGGGGATGTCAGAGCGGGATTCTCCGTTACTGCGGGTGGCGATGTACGCATCTATGGTGCGGTTGAGGACGCGCTTGTCGAAGCAGAGGGACATGTCATAATCAACGGTGGGGTTCTTTCCTCCGGGAAGGCTCGCATAAAGGCCGGAGGAGATGTGAGTGTCGGCTTCATCCAGCACGCAACCGTAGAGGCTGATGGGTGTGTCCTGATCAGAATCGAGGCAATCGGGTCCAGCATCGTAGCCGGCAAGGATGTTGAAGTCATGCGTCGAAACGGTCGCATTGTCGGGGGAGAAGTAATGGTCGGTGGTTGGGTTGTCTCTCCTACCTTCGGGACCGAAAATGGTCCTGTACTTCGAGTTAAGTTTATCGGGCTTCAAGGTGTCGTTGAACCTGACCTTCGTTATGAGCATTGTTTCGCATCAACTCGAAAGCTCGAATCGCCGCTCGAGATACGTTTTGGATCAACCAGGACAAGGCTGGGGGAGAACGATGCAACCACCACTGTTTCAGTCAAAGATGGTAATATTGTAATCGGCAACTTTTTCGTTGGCGGAGAAGAGTTGAAAGTCCGCCGCAGAGCGCGAGATGGGAAGTAGGATCCGGGAGGACCACTCCCAACCGCTGGAGAAATGCACTAATCCCGAAAGCAGAACCGCGGGCATCCCTGCCTGCACGAGTGTGGTGGTACCCATATAAAGGCGGGCAGGGATGCCCGCGGTCCCTGCAAATAAGAGCCTTACAGGACCAATCCACCGATGGATCCCCTCAAAGCGTAGTGGCTTGACTTATTCTGCCCCTACTGCTATTTTCTTAACATAGAAACCAGTGCTGAGGGCTAGGATGGATCAGCTTCTTTTCCCTCGGAGAATCCTGAATAACCAAGGTAGGTCCAGGTAATGCAAGTGCATAAGACAATAACTCGCAATCTGCTTCAGCTTGCCGTGTTTCTGACCACGCTGTTCGTTGTGGTCGGTTGCTCGGGAGGAGGCAACCAGTCGCTTCCGGTTGCTCCGGATGTCGGCGATGAGGGCACGGAATCCCGACTGGAATTGACTCATGCGGAGCCTGGCTGGGACGCCGACCGCTCGTTCTCATCCAGCCACCAACTCTGGATGTATCACCAGGTGTATGTCGATCCCGCGACCAGGGAGTTTGAGATCATTCCCTACCGGGCGGCGTCCATACACTGGAACATCCTCTCCTGGCTGGAGCAGCACCCGTGCACCGACTGCCTGAGTATCGCAGGCATTTCAGTCTCGGACCACGGGACGTTGCTTGTTGATCTCGAGATAAAACATCCGTTCCCCAATCCCAACTTCACCGGGTTTGATGTTCGGGGCATCGTGATGTTCTCGGGAAGCCTGAACTTCCCTCTCAGCGGGCATAATGCTTCCGATCCCGAACTCGGGGATGGCGCCCTAATTAATCCCGACGGCTACACGGCCCTCTACAATCCGAAAACTGAAGGATGTGGTCCGGATGGATTGCAGGGCTACATTGCAGGAAAGCTGTCAACACCCACCTACCCTGACGCGACTCTGAACGCCTTCAAGCGGTACATTACCGACAATCCCGCCAACACTCGCAATGCTTTCTACGCGGGAGACACGATTGTCGAGACGCTGGACATCGACATGCCCGATGGACCGTTCATTTTCGGCTATGCCGTTGACGCGAACTGGGCAACGCCGCTGGTGGACATAGTTACCGACCCGATGATCGATTTCCCGTTGGAGGCCAACTGTCCGGAACCGTGGCAGATTTCGGTAACAAACGTGGATATCGGTCAGGGTTTGACCGACAAGGGCGGATCGACAAAGCTGGTCATGGACGTGTACGACCGGGGCGGTGGGAATTCTCACAAGCCTCCTGTCGTGGAAGTCCCGGTCCTTCTTGCCGACACGGTTACGGCAACATGGGATGGGCCGGGAAGCGGTCCCGGTTACACCAGGTGGGAGGCGACTATAGAAATCGAAAGCGGACATGCGCTTGGCGAATACGCATGCCTGATCAGTGTCGAGGACAACGAAAACGAGTTTGCTGAGGAATGTCTCGATCTGACGGCCTACCAGATCTACATGGCTGAAGTGGAGGAGAAGATTTCTACTGATCCCATCACCAGTGCCGACTTCGAGCCAAAACCCCAGTTCGTTTGCGCTCCGGTGCATTTCTTTGATGACGGCTCGTACGATCCGGACGGTGGCGCGATCTCAACATATCAATGGGATTGGGAGTGCGATGGAACATACGACGAGTTCGGTAGTGAAGCTTATCACACCTGGGATGTACCTGGTGAGTATTGCGTGCAATTCAGGGTGACGGATGACGAGGGTTTAACTGCCAATCTTGATCCTCCCCTGAATGTTGAGATCATAAACGCGCTTCCGACTGCCCTGGCGGAGCCGCTTCAATACACCACTTATGTCGGAGAGCCGATAGATTTCGATGGCTCGGGGTCTCATGACAACGATTGCGACGATCAGGCAATAGTCCAATGGGAGTGGGACTGGGACAATGACGGCGAGTTTGATGACACGTACGATGTTCCGGAAGCTGAACACGCTTACCCGATTCCCGGCGAGTACGAGGTCCAGTTGAGGGTTACAGACGACGAAGGCGGCACCGATGTCCTCGATAAACCGCTGATAATGCATATCGGTGAATACCTCGACCCCATTGCATGTGGAGAGGCCGATACCACAACGCCGACGGTTTGCGAACCGGTGCATTTTACGGATTGCGGCTCCTATGATCCCGATGGCGGAGACATTGTCAAGCACGAATGGGACTGGAATAATGACGGTGTCTATGACGAGGTAGGGAATGATGTCTATCATACCTGGGATGCTGTGGAAACGTTCTATGTCCAGTATCGAGTGACCGACGATGAAGGCGTGACTGATGAGCTGGATGAACCAATCGAAATAGTGACCCAAAACGCTCTTCCCACTGCCGTTGCGTCAGCCAGTGATAACACACCGATGGTGGATCAGGACGTAGTATTCAGTGGTTCCGAATCCTACGATAACGACTGCGACGGCCATGAAATCGTTCTCTATGAATGGGATTGGGATAATGACGGGAATTACGAAGAAACCGGTGAAACGGTCACGCATTCGTGGGATGCAATCGGCATCTGCTACGTTCAGTTGCGGGTGACCGACGATGAGGGCGGGACGGACACCCTGGACGAGCCCATGGTTATCACGGTTACGGCTTACGAGGATCCGGTCGCCTACGCTGATGCAGATCCCAATCCACAGACAGTGTGCGAGGACATCCATTTCACCGATGGTGGTTCATACGATCCAGACGGTGGCCCCCTTAATAAGTGGGAATTCGACTGGGATAATGATGGCGTATACGATGAATGGGGATATGATGATTTCGATTTCGACATTACCCATTCATGGGATATTCCCGGCACCTATTATGTGCAGTACAGGGTCACAGACGATGAGGGCGCAACCGACACCCTCGATACTCCATTGGAAATTATCATTGAGAACGCACTTCCGACCGCGGTTGCGGAAGCGAGCACGTACGACACCTGGACAGATGAGGTGATCACATTCGATGGTTCCAGCTCATACGATGGCGATTGCGATGGCAATGAAATTGTCCTTTGGGAGTGGGACTGGGAGAATGACGGGATATTCGATGAAGCCAATCCTTTCCCTGTCACCGATCATGCCTATCCTGACCAAGGAGTATACGCGGTTAACCTCCGTGTTACCGACGATGAAGGCGCAACAGCTACGCTAGACTCCCCTCTAGAGATACAGGTGGTTGTGGACGGCGCACCATGGGTCCAGTTGACCAACTGCCCGGACACAACCGGATCATCGTACACGTTCCAGTGGACGATGGGAGATGATTTTACTAACCAGAACGATCTGGGGGTAGAAATCGCCAAAGACGGTGTCTGGGAGCAGATTACCGATGGTGATTTGGAATACACATGGTACGCGATTGCATGCCCGGACAGCACTTTCAGGGTTCGTGTCACCGATTCCGCCGGACAATCGGATTTAACTGAAGAGTGCACCTTCGACGGAGCCGATAACGATCCTACACTACAAATAATCGACTGCACACCACCCATATTCCAATGGAGCATGAGTGACGATTGCACTCCAACCACGCAACTTCTAGTCGACATCAAGAAAGACAACGATTCCTGGCAGCCTTTGTCACCTGGCACGACCTTATACAATTGGTCGCCCTCTTGCCCAGATCATACTTTCCAGGTCCGCGTGATGGACGAGAGTGGGCAGACAACCCAGGATTCCTGCAACTTTGATGGCCTCAATAATCCACCATCAGTCAATATCACCAATTGCCCGAGTTCGCCGGTATCGTCCAAAACATTCTACTGGAACATGAGCGATGACTGTACTAACAACTCTCAACTTGGCGTGAAGGTCAGGAAAAACGGCGGTTCCTGGATTAATCTTTCTGCCGGCTCCACAAGCTACTATTGGAGCGGTATTCATTGCCCCAATCAAACTTTTGAAGTCCAGGTTACCGACAGCAGTGGTCTAAGCACGGTTTCCAACCAGTGTAACTTTGATGGCGTCAATAATCCACCATCAATGAGTATCACCAATTGTCCGCCTTCGCCGGTATCGGCCAAAACATTCTACTGGAACATGAGTGATGATTGTACAAACAACTCTCAACTTGGCGTGAGGGTCAGGAAAAACGGCGGCTCCTGGATTAATCTTTCTGACGGTTCCACAAGCTACTATTGGAGCAACATTCATTGCCCCGGTAAAACTTTTGAAGTCCAGGTTACCGACAGCAGCGGTCTAAGCACGGTTTCCAACCAGTGCAACTTTGATGGCGTCGATGATCCACCAGAGCATACGCAGATTCTCTCCGGTTGCGATACTAAATCTGAAGGGACCATCGATGTCTGGCTCAGCGTTACTGCCGACGAAGACTGCGATGGCCCTTCATTGTTGGGATTCCAATGGAGAAAGAAGCTAAGCACCCAGTCACAATGGCCGCCAACGTGGACCCAATCATCTCCCCATATCGGAGGTTGGTGTCACATCACAGGATTATCAGCGGGTATCTGGGATGTCCAGGTTCGAGCTAAAGACATCGCAGGTAATTACGATCCAATCCCGGCACAGTGCCAGTTTGAAGTCTTAGGTGGGGGTGGTGGAAACGGCTTCGGTTTTCCTGAAGGAAATGGCTACGATGGGTCACCATATGAGATGGTACTGAGGTACCAGGAATATAATGGTACATACAGTAATTACCATCTGGGCGATGACTGGAGCGCCGGAGCCGGATCGGATGTCAATGCGGTGTATGGCGGTCAGGTCGTTGACAAGAGCGACATCGATGTACCTGCTACCGGTAAATTTGTGACTCTGAGACATGACCTCCTTGGAGGTTCAGTTATTGTCCACAGCACCTACTGGCATCTCTCCGGTGTTAATAATCTCAACCTCGGTCAATGGGTGAATACGGGTCAGACGGTCGGGTTCGTTGGTGACACAGGGGGCCCGTGGAGTCCACATTTGCACCTTGAAATGAGGTGGAACAATACCGTCCATGGTGACGGATATAACACCAACTGGCCCCAAGGGGAATTGGGTCCACAGGATCAATTCGACCCAACCGATTTCATTATGGGCAACCGTGACATGGACGATGGCCTGACCATTTTCCACGGGGAATTTAACACGAATACAGTTTCGAACCGAGACATCAATTCACCGTGGTGGTGTGGTGCCCCCGACGGTTGGGAGTACACCGGTGGTGGCTGGGGTTATGCGCCAGGTTACGGACCACCGAACCAAACCTTCCAGCGTAAATTCAGGTGCTTTAACTACAGTGGCATCGGTGAATGGTGGCGTGCAGTCGACTGGGGTGATAGTGCAGGTTGCCTCGATCACGGACCCTCCGGCGACTACGGTAACAACGAACTCGACACCGCTGAAAGTGTCCAGATATGGGTTCCCGACGGAATAAGCTCAATCCGGCTGGAATACAGGGAGCGTTATATTACTGAACCAGGTGATATCTGCTATGTCGATGTGAATTATGACGATCCCAATTGGGCCGGCTGGGACGACCAGCCTGTTCTAGCCCAGTACAGTGGTACAAATCCTGGGAATCCATCGTGGTATCCGAGGATTATATATCTTGATCCCTCAAAGTCAGGGCAGTACATAAAATTCAGGTTCAGGTTCGAAACAAACGGATCTGGAACCAACCTCGGCTGGCAGGTGGATAACGTAAGGGTTGTGGTCAATTGAGACATTGTCAAATGTTCTGTACGGCATGGGGGGGGGAACGTAGTCGCACAGGACTTTGTCAGCAGAACAATCTGCCATCAACCTGGAGTAGGTGAATATGACTCCAAGGATGGAATGGATCTTGTTCAGTTCCCCCTGGCGATACCAATAACACTACTGAGCCGATCGTTTTTATCTTGTACTATTAAACAGATGAAATTTGAAAGACCCACCCGGCAACGTGGGCGCAGCATGCAGCGGCAGCGCGTTTCCCCGTAGGGGCGTGGGGCACACGCCCTGACCCTACGCATCCCGATTCAAGGCAAATCGCTTTCGCTCAAACCCGCCAGTCCTAGAATATGCTTCAGGAGCCCGATTTTCAGCGGCTTCTTGCCGTGAATGGGAACTGAAATCCTGACCACGCTTCCCTGTTTACCGTATATATGATGGCTGCCCTTAACTCGCAGCAGGACCCATCCGTTACGTTCAAGCAGCTCTGCAAGCTCTTTCCCGCTGATGGATTTCATATCGCAATTTCAATGACCTTTTTGTTGTCCATAGTATCCGGCGGGTCTATATCGACGGACAGGCAGCCTTCAACGGCTTCATACAGATTCTGCAGCAACTCCTCGAATGTTTCGCCCTGCGTTGCACAGCCTGGTATTGCCGGCACCTCCGCCCAGTAGCCGCCCTCTTCAGCTTCGTGCACTATCACTTTAATTTTCATAGATCACCTCGCATCTATCCGGGGATGCCCCAGTCCAATATACCCCAGCCCACGGACACTGGCAACGTTAGTGCGCAAAGGCACGTGCCCGATTCTACCATAAGGAGTCAAAGCCAACAGGCAACCTGGGCGCATCAAGCAGCGGCAGCGCGTTTCCCCGTAGGGGCGTGGGGCACACGCCCATGCACATCGAGCAATCACCGAGAATAAATCAACCAGAGCAGGGCGCGTGCCCCGCATAGGGCGCGTGCCCCGCGCCCCTACTTTTTTTTTGAATCTTCGCCCAAGTGTCGCGCAACGGCACAGTCCGATTGAATACGAGCTTCTCCTCCGTCGAATCGGGATCGACGCAGAAATATCCCTGTCTCTCGAACTGGCACCGATATCCCGCCTCTGCGCCCTTCAGACCCGGCTCGACATGACATGATGTCAGTGTCTCAAGAGAGTTCGGATTCAAATAGTCCACGAAATCCTTACCCTCTTCTACGTCCAATGGATTCGGTACGGCAAACAGGTGATCGTACAAACGCACTTCGGCCTCAAGAGAGTGGCCGGCCGAGACCCAGTGCAATGTCGCCTTGACCTTGCGCCCGTCCGGCGCAGAACCTCCCCTTGTCTCGGGATCGTAGGTACAGCGCAGCTCGACCACCTCGCCGGTTTGCCTGTCCTTGACCACATCGACACAGGTGATGTAGTACGCGTATCGCAGCCGCACCTCACGACCAGGCGCCAGGCGGAAGAATTTCTTCGGTGGGTCCTCGCGAAAATCCTCCCGCTCGATATACAGCACTCGTGAAAAAGGGACTTTTCGTGTCCCCATGGAGGGATCCTCGGGGTTGTTCACGGCATCCAGCTCTTCCACCCGGTCTTCCGGGTAGTTATCGATGACCACCCTTAGCGGGCGCAACACGGCCATACGACGCGGGGCCCGCTTGTTCAAATCTTCGCGCAGGCAGTGCTCGAGCATGGCCATGTCGACCAGATTGTCCCTCTTGGCCACGCCGATGCGGTCACAGAAGTCACGAATCGATTCCGGTGTGTAGCCGCGTCTTCGCAAGCCGGACAACGTGGGCATCCGCGGATCGTCCCACGCCGCAACATGCCCCTCTTCCACCAATCGGAGAAGCCTTCGCTTGCTTGTCATAGTGTGGCTGACATTCAGACGGGCGAACTCGATCTGCTGGGGGTGATGGACACCGAGCTGGTCGAGGCACCAGTCGTACAAGGGTCGGTGATCCTCGAATTCAAGCGTGCAGATGGAATGCGTGATTCCCTCGATGGAATCCGACTGGCCGTGCGCCCAGTCGTATGTCGGATAGATACACCATTTATCGCCGGTTCTGTGATGAGTTGCCCCCAAAATGCGGTACATGACAGGATCGCGCATGTTCTGGTTGCCGGATGCCATATCAATCTTGGCTCTGAGAACGCGGGAGCCATCGGGGAACTCACCTGCCCGCAGGCGCTCGAACAGGTCCAGGTTCTCTTCTGTCGAACGGTCGCGATACGGACTCTCCTTGCCGGGCTCGGTCAAAGTGCCGCGATACTCCCTGATCTCAGCCGCGCTCAGATCGCAAACGTACGCCTTTCCTTTCTTGACCAGTTCCACAGCCCACCGGTAAAGCTGCTCGAAATAGTCGGACGCGTAGTACAGCCGATCTTCCCAGTCGAAACCGAGCCACCGGATATCCTCTATCATGGACTCCGTGTATTCCGCTTCCTCCCTGGCGGGATTGGTGTCGTCAAATCTCAGATTGCAGAGCCCTCCGAAAACGGCGGCGATACCGAAATTCAGGAAGATCGACTTGGCGTGTCCGATATGCAGGTACGCG
>CBDUXL010000087.1:0-11694 GCA_965371155.1 uncultured bacterium
AAATGAGGTGTCCCCGAGAGGAGCCAGATAAGAAAACGCTTGTTACTTTCTAAAACTGATATAAGACCAATTCTATTTGGAAGTGTTTTTTTCGAAGTTCGGGGACAAGGCATTTTTCCCTTGATATGCAATGGTAAAGTCAGGATTATCACTGGAGAAAAATGGCATGTCCCCCGTGATTGATACAAATTCCCTCTCGGGGACACCTCTTTTCGTCCCCGAAAAGCAGGTGTCCCCGTTTTTTAAGTAGAATTGGTCTTACGGCTCGATCTCGATTGTATACGCGCCTTCACCACTCAGGCACCTCACAATGATCATGCATCCGCCGGGGACATCGAACTCGGCACCGCCAGGGCTGTCATCGCCGAGAAGCGATCCGGCATCTGCGCCATCACTGAGAACCTCAAGACTGATCTCGCACTCGTCCTCGTCGTAGTCCAGTGTGATATATGGAGACGTACCCTCCTGACCATCCAAAACGAACCAGTCAACATCGTCTTCGCAGGCGTAGCCTTCGATCATAAGCCCATAGCTGACGCCGCCGTCTCTGATGCAATCATTAGGCTCGATTTCATCCGGGCCCGCGCATGCAGAATGGTCCAGGCGGAAAGGGACGCCTTCGGTCGTGATCTCGATTCTGTACTCGCCCTCTCCCTCAAAGGCCTCAACCATAATCCGGCATTGGCCCTGGACATAGAAAGCGTCGCTGTCCGGGCTGCTGATGCTATCCAAGCTACCGACCATTTCGTCATCGTTGTACACGGTAAGATCGATGTCACATAGGGTCTCGTCGTAGTACAGTGTGAATATGGAATCGGGCCAGTCCAATTCGTCCAGAATGAACCAGTCCACGTCGCCGGGGCATGCGTAACCCTCGATGAGATTGCGGTCGATCCCATCGGCGATTTCCAACTCGTGGTTTGGCTCCACCTCATCGGGGCCCTGGCACTCCTCTAGATCGATAGGCTCAATCTCGATGGTGTATTCGCCGTGGCCTTCGTAAGCGAAGACGTGGATATAGCAGGTATCGGGGATGCTGCAGAATATGCTTTCCGGAGATTCTCGGGCATCCGCTGTACCGATCAAATCCCCATCGGAGTACACCTCGAAGTCGATGTCGCATACCTCATCATCGTAGCGGATGGTGAAGCCCGCATAATGACCTTTCTGTTCCTGTCCCTCCAGGACGAACCAGTCATCGTCGTCGCCGTCTCGACCGACCTCTCCCTCGATCTCATAGCCACTTATCTCGGTGGCATCCTCCCGGCTGTCGTTTGGCTCGACCTCGTCCGGACCCTCCTGCGCAAGAGCGGGAGCCAGTATGATGAACATCAGTAGAAGGGCTGCAAATGCTGTTGGAATTGAAGTTTTCATGGTTTACTCCTTAGCTGGGTTGGTATGAGCGGAATGCTAACAAAAAAACGGGGCGAAGTCGGGCATGACTCCATAATCAAAAATTCGAAACCTTGAGTATATCCGCCTAACGCCAGTCTTCTATCCTCTGTCTGAGCCATTGCTCAACAGCCCAGTCGTCCAGTCGCGTGAGAATGAAGGTTCTGTCTCCCCAGATGTGCTTCCGGGTGATATCGATGCCTGCTTCGTCGACAAGCTGCATTGCTCTTCCTGCTTCATCTGGACCAATGACGCGCTCGTTGTCCTCGTCTACCAACATGTCGAGATCCCGGTACCGGGCATCGTCGGCGACGATCCATATCGCCGCCTGAATAACCTCAAAACTCTCCCATGATTCATCGAGGACCGCAATGATGTCGGTAAGTTCCCGATCGACTGAAGTCACGATGGTGAATGAATCCCTGCTATGAGGTTCATCCCCATCCAGAGTTGCGCAGGCAGCCGGAACGGTGACGGTTCTCCAGCCGCTGTTTGTCAGGGATATGGTCTCACCAGAGGTCGTCACCATGTTCTGGGTGTTGCCCGCCCCGGCGCGGAGATACGTGCCTGCAGGGATCGTTATCCTGACATCGCGATTGACAGTGCGTCGGAGCCTGAAGTTCACGCTCTGAATGTCTACTCCCGAAACCTCCACGTCGACAGTATCGGAAGACAACAGACCATGCAAGTTCCCTCCATCCACACCCTCGCCGACACTCTCTCGAGGGTCGATCTCGATCGTGTATTCACCGTACCCGTCATACACAAAGACATGGATGAAGCACTCGCCCGGGATGCGGCATGTCACGCTATCGGGTGAGGCGACTCCATCGGCGCTGTCGACCAGATTGCGATTCGAGTAGACCTCGAAGTCGATATCGCATGTGTCGTCATCGTACCAGATCGTGAAGGTCGCATTAGAGCCTTCCTGACCCTGGAGGACGAACCAGTCGTCGTCGTCGCCGCGTCGACCGATCTCTCCCTCGATTCTAAAGCCGCTGATTACGTCTGCATCTCTTCTGCGGTCGTTCGGTTCCCACTCGGTCGCACCCTCCTGCGCAATCGCGGGAACCAGTACGGCGAAAGTCAGCAAGAGGACAATCAAAGTAGCCGGGAATGCAGCTTTCATGGTGTACCCCCTGTAATTTGATTGGATGTGTGGAATGGTAGCACAAAACCGTGGGCACGACAGAAATAAGACTCACTCCGAAAGGAAAAAGCCCCGGACGGTCGATCCGGGGCAAGGTTACAGTAGAACAGGTTTCAATCTGTGCTATGGCTCGATCTCGATTTCGTACCAGCCCTCGCCCTCATAGGCCCACACTTTGAGCCAGCATTCGCCGGGAACGCGGAAGTCATCGCCGTCCGGGCTCAGAGCGCTTACCAGCGTTCCGACAATATCATCATCGCTCCAGACCTCGAGGTCGACATCCACCTCATCATCATCGTAGTAGAGCGTAATATATGGCCTGGTGCCTTCCTGGCCCTCGAGCAAATACCAATCGACATCTCCCTCGCATAGGTAACCTTCGATATCGAGCCCACCAATGATATCGGCGTCTTCGTAGTCGTCATTGGGCTCGATTTCATCCGGACCTTCGCAGTCATCACGGTCGGGCCGGCTGGGGCGATGGTCATCATCCTCGGGTTCGATCTCGATTTCGTACCAGCCATCGCCACTGAAGGAGTAAACCCTCAGGTAGCACGTACCCTCCACATCGAACTCATCACCATCAGGACTACTGGTTTCGGTGAGCGATCCGACGCTGTCGTAGTCACTGAAGACCTCCATGTCGACATCACACTCGTCGTCATCGTAGTAGAGGGTGATATAAGGATAATAGCCCTCCTGGCGGTCGAGAACGAACCAGTCCTCGTCGCCCTCGCAGGCATAACCCTCAATGAGGTAGCCTTCAATTAGATCGGCAAGATCGCGATCCCCATTCGGCTCACGTTCATCCGGTCCTTCGCATTCGCTGGTGTCGACGGGCTCGATTTCGATGGTGTAATCACCACGCCCCTCGAAGATGTACACATGGATAAAGCATTCGTCGGTGACTTCGCAGGACACGCTGTCAGGGGAGTCGGTACTCGAGGCGGTGGCTACCACTTCGTGACCCGAGTACACTTCGAAGTCGATGTCGCACTCGTCTTCATCGTACCAGATTGTGAAAGTCGCGTAGTAACCTTCCTGTCCTTCGAGGACGAACCAGTCGTCTTCGTCTCCGCGACGACCGATCTCACCCTCGATTTCATAGCCACCGATCTCGGTGGCGTCTCTTCGGCTGTCGTTCGGCTCGTACTCATCCGGTCCCTCTTGAGCTATCGCTGGGACAAGTATGACGAGCATCAGTAAGAGGACAGCCATAGTTGCTGAGAATGCAGTCTTCATTTCGGCCTCCTGCCATTGGTTGAAGTGACTGTGTATTGTATCGCAAGATACTAAATCTGATTGAATGGGATTAAGACGCTTCCGGGAAATTGACCCTCTTCCGGAACGGGGGAACCATAATATAAAACAGGGCACGTTGGCAAGCGTACCCGTTGATTCCCCCGGAAAGATGGTCTACAAGCCAGGTCCAGAGCCCGGCATTAATTCGGATACTCAGTGATTGGATATCAAGGTTCGATCTCGATAACGTACTCACCCTCACCATCCCACGAGTACACTCGGATAAAGCATTCGCCCGGAACTTCGAACGTTTCCGTGTCCGGGCTGTCGGTACCAAGCAGTGAGCCCGCATGGTCCTCGTCTGAAAAAACCTCCATGTCGATATCGTACTCATCATCGTCATAGACGAGAATGAAGGTGGGCTCAATTCCCTCGGAGCCGTCCAGGACGAACCAGTCATCTTCGTTCTCACAGGCGTAGCCCTCGATCCTGAGTCCCTCTATCAGGTTGGCGAGTTCCCTGTCGTCATTGGGCTCGATTTCATCCTCGCCTTCGCATTCCGAATCAGTGGGATCAGTTTCCTTGGGCTCGATTTCGATCGTATAATCCCCTTCACCACTCCACAGGTAGGCATGGATGAAGCACTCACCCGGGACCTCCACTTGTATGCTGTCGTTTGTGCCATAAGCTATGGCCGTCTCAACAAGTTCGTCGTCCGAGTAAACCTCGAAATCGACCTCGACCTCTTCATCGTCGAAGTAGATTGTGATGGTCGGAAAGACCCCTTCCTGACCCTCAAGGACATACCAGTCGTGCTCGTCCTCCTCGTCGAGATTCCCTTCGATGATGAACCCATCGATATAGTCGGCAAGCTCCCTTGTGTCGTTGGGTTCGATCTCACTGTCTCCCTCGCCCGCAAATGCAGGAAAAAATGCGAAAGACACCAGCAAGAGCAGCGCTATGCCGGCGGATAATCGTGTTCTCATGTCTGGCCTCCTGCCATTGGATTGGTAGAAATACAGCACTAGTATCGACTTTTGAAAGCATTTGTTTACTTAAAGCGACTCTGGAAATGGACATGGCTCTCCCATCCGGCCTGCAATACGTGATACACTGCTGTTAGACCATGCGGAAATTCGCTGCGATACTGACCGTACTGATGCTTTTGACACCGGCTCTGAGCTGCACCAGTAAGCCGGAATCCACTCCGAATCCGTGGCTCGTGCCGTTCCAGGAGCGCCATTCGAAAGCGGTCGGGCGGAGCCAGATGCGCGCCATGGTCCGCCTGGCGAATATATACCGGGATGTGGGGCTCGAGAAGGAGTACCTGTCCTGTCTTAACGTGGCGATTGAAATCTACGCGGGCGATATAGACGTCACGTTCACACTCATCAACAAGCTGATCGAGAAGATAAATGAGACGCGGAACGAGGTGGGACAAGCGCGGGTCCATCTTGAAGATCAGGGAATCGACCCCTTGACAATCAGCGAGGATAATCTTCCGGTGTCGGAACCGGCACGGGGGGATGCGATGTCGTACCTGGAGGCAGCAGAGGACCTGGAGTCGCAGTACGAGAATTGCTTCAGGATAATGTCGATCGGCTGCACCGCAATCCCGTATAACGCGGAGCTTTACTATCGTACTGCGATGCTGCAATATATTCGGGCGCAGGAGGACGGGGACAATACGAAGTACAGAGACACAATCAATTTCCTGAAGAGGGCGATCGCGAGCGATTCAGGGCACCTGGAAAGCTACCATCTGATCGCCTTGGCGTACGAGCAGCTTGGGGACAGGGACCGTGCAATCCGCTTCTGGCGTCTTTTTGAAGTAGTTTATGAGATCGCGCCGGAGGTTGCGGGTGAGGAGTTCCTGACCCCCCAGCGCGAGGCTTTGCATCTCGAAGCGCTCGATCATCTGGAGAACCTGGGCGCCGGCTCCGAAGAGTGAGGCTTATGGACATCTTCCTGATGTACATCCTCATGATCACCGATCTCACCTGGACCCTCATGCACCATGAGGAAGTCGGGGAGCTTAATCCCCTGTTTGCAAGGATGCTTTCGGACAACGAGGTGACCTTTGTATATATGAAACTTGCGGCGAACTCCATCGCTGCGTTTATTGTCATATTTCTGCGGCGCCAACATCGCATTCTCAGCCATGTGCTGGCCGCTCTCGGGATAATTGTCTATGGGTTCGTGGTCTGGATGCATTGGTTTGTTTATCAATGCCTTTTGAGTGCCGAACGAGCCGAGAACTCTGCACTGTGGGGATACATGACCGGCGGCTAGGAGTTGACTATGAGCAAGAAGACCGATCCATCCCGGCGGAGAACCCTCATCTACTACATACTCTTCGGGATAGTCGTGATATTCACTGCCAGTATTCTCGTGTTCTGGATCTTCCAGGAGATAACACAGCCGATACCGATGGCTCTTTTGATCGGCGCTCTCGTGGCAGTGGCATTCAAGCTGTTTTCGGATGCCCTTTCCAGGGAGCAGCGAGGCGGTGGTCGGTCAAGGTTGTCCGAAGATCGAGAGAATCGCGGAAATGAATCCGAGGGTATTGCACCTCGTGACGAAAAATGATAGTCTCATGCTGCTGGTAATCCCAGCGATGAATTAGCCCCGCCCAAGCTGCCCCCGAAAGGGGGCAGCAGTTTAATAAGTAGATAAATAGAAATCGGGGGACACCTGCATTTCGGGGACGAAAAGAGGTGTCCCCGAGGGAAGTCAGTACGGGAGGTGCCTGCATTTCGGGGCGAAATGAGGTGTCCCCGAGGGAAGTCAGTACGGGAGGTGCTTGGATTTCGGGGCGAAATGAGGCGTCCCCGAAGGAAGTCCGAAGGTAACCTGAAAAGAGACGTTTCTTAGATTCTGCAATCGGTATCAGAGGTTTATCGGGCCGTCAACAAGCCCGTGCGCGGCTTCCATCCAAATCTCACTGAGCGTTGGATGCGCCTGGACGATATGCGCGAAACGTTCCGCTGTCACGCCAAGGCTGATTGGTGTAGCTGCGGTTGCGATCAGGTCGGTCGCGTGTGGACCGATCGCGTGGGCGCCGACCAATCGGCCCTCATCGCCTGCAGCAATCAGCTTGACGAATCCGGCCCCCTCCCCGATCACCAGTGCTTTCCCGATCGCGGCGAACGGGAACTTGCTGACTTTCACTTTGCCCGAGTACCTCTCCCTCGCTTCGTTCTCTTTAAGTCCGACACTCGCGACTTCCGGTCTTGTGTAGGTGACCCTGGGAATGTTCTCATACGCCAGCGGCTCTCTCTTGAGACCGCAAATCGATTCAACCGCCAGAATCCCTTCCGCGGCAGCCTTGTGGGCGAGCATCAGCCCGCCGACAACATCCCCGATCGCCCGTACATTGCCCGCCCCAGTCCTCATCATGCCGTCGACCTTGATGAAACCCCCGTCAACAGGATATCCGATCTTCTCCAGGCCGATATCATCGATTGCAGCCCCTCGACCTACTGAGACAAGGACCTGGTCTGCCTCGATTGCGAACTCGTCGCCTCCATCGCGCGGTTTGACCCAGGCCTTGACGCCCGTCTCGGTTGATTCGACCCTCTCCACCGAACTGCTTACGTGCAACTTGACCTTCCGGCGCTTCAGCACGCTCTCATACTCGGTTGAGATATCCTCATCCTCCATGGGAAGGGCGCGTTCGAGTGCCTCAACCAGGGTCACCTGGACGCCCAGAGTGGACATGAGGTAGCCAAACTCGCATCCGATCGGGCCCGCGCCGACAATAAGAAAGCGTCTGGGAAGCGTCTCGAGGACAAGGGCATGCTCGGAGCTGATGATTTTTTCGCCGTCAGAAGGTAGCGATGGCAAAGACTTGGCGTAGGAGCCGGTCGCGATGATGATGTCATTCGCCTGGATTGTCGTCCCTTCGATGTCAATTGAATCCACACCGGCGAGGCGTCCGTGCCCATTGATGATCGCGATCTTATTCTTGGTCATCAGGCTCTCGACGCCCTTCCGGAGCCTGAGAACGACTCGGTTTTTGAATTTCTGGATTGAGGGCCAATCGAAATTTGCCTCGGGGATCGATATCCCAAAGGTCTTGGCATTCAGGGCGTTCTCATAGACATTCGCGCATTGTTCCAGGGCCTTTGTTGATATGCATCCTTCGTTCAGACACGTTCCGCCGAGGTGCTTTTTCTCTACAAGGCAGACAGAGAATCCGAGTTGAGCGGCTCGGATCGCTGCGGTGTATCCGCCCGGACCGCCCCCGATAATGGCGATGTCGTAGTTCTTCTCAATCATATCTGGTCCACCGATTCCAATCTCCGGGCATAGGGACCGCCGGTGACGCCGATATCCGATTGAGTACCGTCCGGATCGAGTGTCTCCGGGTCGCCCGTATCGATACAGGGACTCTCCGGGGCAATCTCAAAGGATTCCTCCAGGAGCATCGGGTCTTCCGCGATGTTACCGTTCTTTCCTGTGAAAACCTTCTCCTCCGAGTAGCTCCAAGTATCGTCCTCGAATTCCCGGTACCCGAATGCCACACCGCAGTCGTGGTTGGCGAAGATGTCATTATGCGCGATAACGTAGCTCCCCTCGGCGCAGTTCATCCAGATGCCTACTCTCGGCGCGACCCATTGCTCAGCGGTTCCGTTGAACGCGATGATATTGCTCACGATCTCAATCGACGCTGTTTCCGACCAGCCGGCGATGCCGACATTCCCGCACCGCACAACTGTGTTGTTCCGGCAGATCATGTCGGACGTTCCGGTCGCCACAATCCCCCAACCGGCGAGATCATGGACGAAATTGTTGTACACACCCACACGTGTGTTCCCGAACGAGCCGATGCCTTTCCAATAATCATGAATATCGTTACGGATCACCGTTGCGTTCGCGTCCCAGGTGATCCCGACCGCAGCGCCGCGGCCGTTCCATATTTCGTTGTCGTGAATGTGCGCGACCGCGCCGCGATAAAGCGCGATTCCATCCCAACTGTTGTCGCGGATACGATTATGGTGGATGTGCAGAATCGCGCCCTCGCGACCCATCACACCCCCGATACCGGCCACAGTCTCGCTGAAATCGCCCTGGTTGTCGTGGATTTCGCAGTCGGCGATCACTACCGATGAGCGCCTGACCACAACCGCGGCGCAGGTGGCGTTGCCGTCCTGGTCTCGAATCCCGCCCGTTATTGAAAGGTCGAGGATCTTCACATCCGGGCAATCCTCGATGTAGATTCCGTAGCCTGCGTTCGTGACCAGTTCGGTCCGATCGCTTCCGGTACCCATTAGAGTGAGAGATTTCCCGCGAATGACGAATCCGGTGGACGCCTGCACGGGGGTGGCGGGATCGAGGCAGTTGCCGCATTGGTCCTCTTCAAAAGGGGTCGGCTCGGCGATATAGGTGCCCGGTTCCAGGATGATGAGTGTCCGGTCCGAAGCCTGATCCAGTGCTGCCTGGAGGCTGGAGAAATCCGCAGCTTCCGAGCTGCCCACGACAATACGCATGGAGTCCTGCGCATCGACCGGGAGCGCAAGGGAAATCAGCAACATCAGGGCAAACAACGGAATCACGGCAAACACAGGATGCACACGCATTTGTCGATCCCCCTCTCAATGGGTCTGGGTATGATAGCAGAATCAATGGGCTGAAGGAGCGATATATTTATTTTGGGGACACCTCTTTTCGTCCTCGAAAAGCAGGTGTCCCCGCCGGTTAACCCGGGCTGCGCATTCCCGGACTACCTGCTTGACCAAACCGCTTTTCGCGTGTTAGGACTCCCTCGTCCAGGAGCGGATTGGTGAAGAAGTACGTGAGTGACGTGTGAGAGATTTCATACTGCAATTACCGTCTTTTGAAGGACCGCTCGACCTACTGCTACATTTCGTCCGCACCAGTGCCCCCTGATTTGCATCAATACTTTATTCCTGCAATTAATCTAAGAGTGATCCACCAGGGCAAACCTGCCCTACCAGCATCCGTTCGGCAGGTGCTTGGTAAGGAATACGTCCCAGCTTCCGTTCGAAGAGTGTTCATCCGGATCGTCGTTGCAGGGCGGGCCAGTCGGAGCGAAATCGGCCGTGTCCTCGAAATAGCCCGTAACATAGATATTCCCGGAACCGTCAGTGGCAACTCCATTGCCATAATCCAAGTCTGACGCGCCCCAGGTCCGCGCCCACACTGAGTTACCTGACGAATCGAATTTACTCAAGAAGACATCGCAGGAACCATTCGAGGTGTGCAGATCCCCGCCGCCGGGATCGAATTCGACAAAGCCCTGGAACCAGCCAGTAACGTACACATTCTCAGCGCCGTCAGCAGCAACTTCATTGCCCCAATCCGATTCTGAACCGCCCCAGGTCCGCGCCCACTTGAAGTTACCGGATGAACCGAATTTGCTCAGGAAGACATCCCCTATGCCATTTGAGGTGTGCGGATCCCCACCGCCGGGATCGAACTCGACTGTGCCAGAAGAGAAGCCCGTAACGTAAACATCCCCAGAGCCGTCAGCGGCAACTCCATTGCCCCAATCAGCGTCTGGCCCACCCCAGGTCCGCGCCCATTCGAAGTTACCCGATGAATCGAATTTGCTCAGAAAGACATCCCAATACCCATTCGAGGTGTGCGGATCACCGCCACCTGGATCGAAATCGGCTGTGCCCCTGAAATGGCCAGTAACGTAGACCTTCCCAGAGCCGTCAACGGCAACTCCCCTGCCATATTCATAGTTCGACCCACCCCAAGTTTGCGCCCACTCGAAGCTACCCGATGAATCGAATTTGCTCAGGAAGATATCCGCCTCACCATTCGAATTGCGCGGATCACCGCCGTCGGGGTCGAAATCGACTGTGCCATTGAACCGGCCCGTAATGTAGACATTCCCAAATCCGTCAGTGGCAACTCCATTCCCTTCATCCCAGTCTGACCCACCCCAGGTTCGCGCCCACTCGAAGTTCCCCGATGAATCGAACTTGCTCAGGAAGACATCCCACTCACCATTCGAATTGCGCGGATCACCGCCGTCGGGGTCGAAATCGACTGTGCCATTGAACCGGCCCGTAATGTAGACATTCCCAAAGCCGTCAGCGGCAACTCCATTGCCTACATCATTAGATGACCCGCCCCAAGTCCGCGCCCACCCGAAATCAACGGTTGCCGTCGCGGAGCTTGGCTCGCCCCCGGAGCTTTCACCACCCGCAGAGTAGCCTGTCGCAATGAATGCAGCAACAAAAATCGCCCCGAGAAATATCGTCCATTGATTCATGGCAGTGCCTCCTGAGGACCCAGGTCAAAGACCCAGGTTGAAACCTGGGCTACCGACCGGGGCCACCGAGGTGGTTCTATGAAGGTGCATGTCTTGCACTAGACTTGCACACGCACAGCATGTTATCAGCAGGAACGAAAATCCGCAATATCAAACTGCTGTACAGGGACCGAAAGCTGGACTTCCTATTTGGCCATAAGCGGATTTCTCCGTTTTGGCTTGACATGGTTACAGGTCCGCTTGCTGACGCGCGCGGTTCAGAATCCCGGGAAGTGCATTCCCGGACTACAGAACAAGACATAATCAGCAAAACCAGGAGCAAAACTAGGGGACACCTCTTTTCGTCCTCGAAAAGCAGGTGTCCCTGCGAAGCAATCGAACCTTAGAGCAAAACTAGGGGACACCTCTTTTCGTCCCCGAAATGCAGGTGTCCCCGCCAGTTATCCCGGGAAGTGCATTCCCGGACTACACAATCGAACCTTATGGCAGGCTCTTGTATCTCAGGAATTGTCGGCAGTGGGGAATTTTAATGGCGTTGAGAGAGATCGACAGGCGAACCGGATTGTATACACTGGGTTACCTTGTGGCCTACGGTGCACGTGCGATTTCAAAAGCCCGGGAAGGCCGCTATCCCGTGAGCCTTCTTACTGTCGAGCTTGAC